>NZ_KQ236688.1:1602266-1902545 GCF_001183545.1 Cellvibrio sp. pealriver | reverse complement strand
TGCACTACCGCCGCCAGAATCAATACGAATAACCAATGCCTTTACGGCTTTGTCATCTCTCACCTGGCGCAGCAGTTCCAACATGCTTTCACTGCCGATGCTGCCATCGGGTTGATAGCCATCCACAATTGCGCCGGATGCAACAACAACGGCAATTTTATTCGGTTCCAGTGAAGGCATTTTGCGAATGTTGGCCAGATAGCTTTTGATGCCTACGCCGTTATACCAATTGCCTTCGCTGCTTTTGCCTGCAGCGTCTATCAGGGCTTGTTCCATTTCCTGACGCGATGCCACTTTATCCACCAATGCTTTTTCCAATGCGAGTTTGGCGCTATCACCGGCAGTGAGTGCCAGATGCGCATCAGCATTATTGACATAATCGTTAATACTGCCGGGCGGCAAGCGGCGCAGGCTCTCAATCTTTTGAGTGTAACCAGACCAGAGTTCATTAATCCATTGTGCATTGTGCTCGCGCGATTCAGCAGACATATCGTCGCGCAAGTAAGGTTCCAGATAATCTTTATATTTACCCGAACGAAACGCGTGAATCGTAACTCCCAATTTATCTAGCGCGGTTTTGTAGTAATTCATGTAACGGCTGTAGCCGGTAATTTCAACCATCCCCATATTGTGCAGATAAATTTCGTCCGCGAAGCTGGCCAGATAATATTGGTCTTGTGAATAATGATCGCTAACTGCAATGATTTTTTTTCCGGCCTGTTTGAAATTTTCCAAGGCTTGGCCAATTTCGTTCATCTTGCTGATGCCGCCACCGAGCAAGCGGCCGGGCTCTAGCACGATCATAGTCACGCGCTTATCAGTCGATGCTTTGTTGATTGCTTCGACAAGATCGCTTACGCGGGTTTCGGCTTCTTCTGGATCGTCATCAGATAACAAAATACTGGCAGGGTCGATGTAGCTGCGTTGGTCAACCAGCAAACCTGTTGGTGCTACACGCAATGCAAAACTGTCAGGCAAGGGCGGCGGTGCACTTGAGCTGATGGCGACAATAAAAATGATCAGCACAATAATAAACAAGGTATTCAACAGCGTGTTACGCAGCCAGGTAATCCCTGCACCCATACCACTCAAAAAACGCCGGAATGCTCCCGGCTTTTTATTGTTGGTAACCTGGGTGGGGCGCACTGGCGGTGGCGTGCCAGCAGGTGTTGTAGGTGCGGAAGCGATTGGCGGTTCGTAGTGATTCACAGACACACTATTTTCCTTTTGAAAATTACAGCTGAGTAAAAATTACGGCTGAATAAAGTACGGATAAAAAAGCTGATTAAAAAATCTATTAAACAGTCACACTAAAAGCGCACTAAAAAATTACGCTTGTTTGGTGGATAAATAGTAATTCCAGTATTGCAGCCAACGGCTTGTCATCATTGCGCCAATAAACAAACTGCAAACTAATAATGTGATCAGCCAATAGGAAATGCTCCAACTGCCCATCAACAATGGAATAATCCCGACAAAATACATAAGCGACACAAAACACAGCCAGCTATACGTGCGATGGGTAGGTTTGCGCAGCAGCGGGATGAAAATCAGCAACGGAAACATCTGGAACAGCCAGAAAACAAAATTGCTTTTTTCGCTGGTAAGATTGAGCAGTGTAAAAATCACTAACAATCCACCAAAGCTAACTAGTGTAATTGCTTTTCCCGTGCGTAATTTTTTTTGAAGCAGTACTGCGTCTTCATCGGTAATGACAATCACCTTCTTGGATTTTTCGTTGAGTTGTTGATCATCATGTTCAGGTGTGTGAGTCATAAAAAAACCTTGTGAATCAATTAAGAATGCAGTTGCAGGGCAAGGGTTGCGACACGTTTACCCAATGCCTGGCAAAGCGCAATTTCATCGTTGCTCAATTTGCTTGGGGTATCGCCGCTGGCTAAATGCGAGGCTCCATAGGGCGTGCCTCCTGTGCGAGTACTGCTGACAGCGGGCTCGCTGTAGGGAATTCCGGCGATCACCATACCCTGATGCAGTAACGGCAGCATCATGGAAAGCAGTGTGGATTCTTGTCCGCCGTGCAATGTTGAAGTAGATGTGAATACTGCCGCTGGTTTGTTGATTAAATTGCCGTTTAACCAAATGCCACTGGTGCCATCGAGAAAATATTTCATCGGTGCAGCCATATTGCCAAAGCGCGTAGGGCTGCCAAGAATCAAGCCAGCGCAATGTTTTACATCATCTTCAGTGCAATAAAGTGCACCGCTGGTGGGGATTGCAGGCTCAGTCGCTTCGGTAACCGGGGACACCGCCGGAACTGTGCGCAAGCGCGCTTCAATACCCGTGACTTGCTCAACACCGCGGGCAATCTGTTTTGCCATTTCAAAGGTGGAACCATTGCGGCTGTAATACAAAATTAAAATATAAGGCGTCATAGAAATATCGTTCATTCAATGTGATAAGAATCAATCATCACTCTGATCGGTATGCGAGACACGCCGTGAATACATCCATGTAGGCTCGACTGCGGCATCCATGCCGCAGACGGTCTCGCATACCGATCAGAGTGACAATTAATTCTTACTATTAATAATCTGTAAAACGTTTTCGGGCGGACGTCCGATCACTGCTTTATCGTCATTGACCGCAATGGGGCGCTCAATCAATTTCGGGTTTTCTACCATTGCCTTGATTAACGCGGCTTCACTGAGTGATTCATCCGCAAGGTTTAACGTTTTGTAAACCTCTTCCCCTTTGCGCAACAACTCGCGCGCGCTAATTCCCAGCACGGCCAGCAACGCTTTTAATGTTTTGCTGGTGGGCGGTGTTTCCAAATACAGGATGACCTCAGGCTCATGCCCATGTTCGCGCAATAAGGCCAATGCCTCGCGCGATTTTGAGCAACGGGGGTTGTGATAAAGTGTGATCATAGGTGTCTCTATTTCATATTCAAATGCGTGCAGCCGATTATAACGGTTGCGCCCTGACTTGGTTTAAGGATTTACGCTATGCCCTTGTTGCACGTCCGGCTCCTGTCTATTCATGATCACTTGCGCCGCT
Source organism: Cellvibrio sp. pealriver (assembly GCF_001183545.1). Lineage (NCBI taxonomy): Bacteria > Pseudomonadati > Pseudomonadota > Gammaproteobacteria > Cellvibrionales > Cellvibrionaceae > Cellvibrio > Cellvibrio sp. pealriver. The sequence goes on along the minus strand of NZ_KQ236688.1, from coordinate 1,899,527 downwards.
ATTATCGTTGGCTGCGAGGATTTTTTTGTTTGATGGTGAGGCAATATCAAACCAAGGAATGCCAGAAAAGTGCCGCATCGCTCACGTATGTCACGCTCTTTGCAACTGTCCCTATGATGACCGTGACTTATTCCATGTTCTCGATCATCCCGGCATTCCAAAATCTTGGCGATGAACTCCAAGCCTTGTTGTTCCAGCATTTTTTACCTAACAGCCAGCAAGAGTTAGGCAGCTATCTCACCACATTTTCCGAGCAGGCCCGGCAGCTGACGTTATTCGGGCTGCTGTTTTTGCTGGTTTCTGCCTATTTGATGCTCAAGAACATCGAGCAAAACTTCAATTCAATTTGGGGGGTATCGCGCGGGCGGCGTGGGGTGGCGAATTTTTTACTCTACTGGGCGATATTAAGTCTGGGGCCTTTGTTGTTAGGTGCAGCGCTGGTGATGAGCACTTACCTTGCTTCGTTGCGTTTACTTATGGGGACTTACGACAGTACGGGTGTAGTTGAGTGGGTATTCCAATTGGCTCCCTGGTTCCTGACCTGGGCGGCCTTCACGCTCCTGTTTGTTGCTGTGCCCAATTGCAAGGTATCTGTCAGGCACGCCTTGATTGGCGGCTTGGTGACAACGCTCGGCTTTCAGGGATTAAAGGCGATATTTGGCTGGATCGTCGGCCACTCGTCTTTTACATCTGTCTATGGTGCCTTTGCGGCGCTACCGCTTTTTATGCTCTGGGTTAACCTGATTTGGACTATGGTGCTCGGTGGGGCTGTGTTTGTGCATACCATCAGTGCCCACCAAATAGACCTGAGGGATCGCAATTATCCCGATTTGCTGGCGAGCCTGCTTGTGCTCTGGCGCTGTTACAGTGCATCGATCAATGGCACTGCGGTACCTGAGCGCGAGTTGTTGCATCAGGGGCTGGCGGCAGAGCAGTGGTTGCGGATCCGCGATGCTTTGGTGAAACACAGAGTGATCAGTGCCAACTATCAAGGGCACTATTTGCTCAGTAAGAACCTTGACCACCTGACGATCCAGCAGCTCGCTGACATTCTTGGTTTGCCGCACCAATTACCACAAGAACGCGCCCATCTGGCTAAATTACCTTGGGGTACAGAGGCAATTGAGCTGTTGGGGCAGGTGGACACGACCAAAGCAGCGATACTGAACCGTAAGGTGAGTGACTTATTCAGCGCTGCAGAAGATCCGGGTGCGGCAAATCTGCATAAGATCAAAATTTGATCTGCCGCAATGATTCTATCGAATAAATAAATGAATCAAGCGCAAAGGAGGGTAAAAAAACTTCGTGGCTCAAAAACCCTGACTATACTCATCGATAACTGTGATCAACGGATGCGGTTTGCGTCCATTACTGAGAATAATCTGTTTTCATGGCGACACCACTGCTTATTTGTGATGATTCTATGATGGCGCGCAAACAAGTCGCGCGCTCCCTGCCAGAAGGTTGGGATGTTGATATCACCTTCGCGACCAACGGTGCCGAGGGCTTGCAGGCTATCCGCGAAGGCAAGGGCGAAATGGTGTTTCTCGACCTGACAATGCCTGAGATGGATGGCTACCAAGTACTGGAAGCGGTAAAAGCAGAAGGGCTTGATGCGATGATCATCGTCATTTCTGGTGATATCCAACCGACTGCCCATGCCCGTGTTACCCAATTAGGCGCAATGGACTTTATCCAGAAGCCGGTCAATCCAGAAAAGTTGTCAGAAACCCTGAAGAAGTTTGGCCTGATTTAATCGCGCTAGTGTTTTGTTGCTGTACCCGCTAGATTGCGCGCCACTGGCTATTTGCCTCCACAATCTGGTTTTTCTCCATGCAATTGTTTCCTCCCCAGCAATCGTCCCCGCTTCAATTATCGCGCTTTGGTAAAAAACTTTGCACAGAGGCGGGCATTGTCTCGCTGATGGACGATTTAGGCGAAGCCCTGCGCGTTAATCCCGATATGATTTTTATGGGTGGCGGTAATCCGGCACGTATTCCGGCGATGGAGCAGGTATTTGAAGATGCCTTACGTGCAACCCTGGCGAGCCCTCAGGAAACTCATCAGTTACTGGGGCTTTATCAGCCCCCTCAGGGCGATGCGCAATTATTGGATTCACTGGCCGGGTTGTTAGCCAATGAATATGGTTGGCCAATTACGCGCGCGAATATTGCGTTGGCCAACGGCAGCCAATCGGCTTTTTTTGTGCTGTTTAATTTGTTTGCGGGGGAATATCCCGACGGCAGCATCAAACGTATTCAGCTGCCGCTCACGCCGGAATACTTGGGCTATAGCGATCAAGGTATCCATCCCGATTTTTTTACCGCTACCCGTCCCAGTATTGAAATGTTGCCTAATGGTTTTTTCAAATACCATGTGGATTTTTCGCAACTAACAATCACCTCTGAAACCGGTGCGCTGTGTGTATCCCGCCCGACTAACCCCACGGGCAATGTCATCAGCGACGATGAGTTACTTAAACTGGATACCCTGGCGCGCGAACACAAAATTCCATTTATTGTGGATGGTGCTTACGGCACACCATTCCCCAATATCCTGTTTACCGATGCGCAGCCCCATTGGAATGACAATACGATTTTGGTGTTGAGCTTGTCCAAATTGGGATTGCCTGGTGCGCGCACAGGCATCGTGATTGCAGCCCCTGAAATTATCGATGCATTTGCCAAAGCCAATACGATTTTAAGTCTGGCGACCGGAAATTTTGGCCCTGCTATCGCGCGGCATTTGTTGGAAGATGGAAAAATTTTACAGTTAGGGCGCACAATCGTTGCGCCGTTTTATCGCGCACGCATGGAACATGCTGTGGCTACCTTTAAGCAGCACCTGAGTGATTTGCCGTGTTATATCCACAAACCAGAAGGGGCGATTTTTTTATGGTTGTGGTTTAAGGGGCTACCGATTAGCAGCGAAGCGCTATATCAGCGCTTAAAAGCGCGCGGTGTATTGGTGGTGTCTGGTCATCATTTCTTTCCCGGGCTTGCAGATGATTGGCAGCACAAACATGAATGCATTCGTGTGACTTACTGTCAGGATGCCGCTACGGTAGAGCAGGGAGCTGCTATTATTGCTGATGAAGTGCGACATGTTTTCCGTAATCAATAATTTTTCATAAACCAATAGCGTGTCATTCATCAATAACTTTTTATTTATTAATAATAATGGAGCAACAAAATGCCACTATCGCCTGAAATTGTTACTGAAATGCAAGTCCTGCGTATGTTTGATACCAGCACTAACCAATCTGGTTTGAAAGTTCACTCTGATGCCTCACCCGATATCATTAATGCCACTCGCCGCTTGCATGAAAAACAATTGATTAGCCAGATCGATGGCGGATACTTGACTCCTTTGGGTTACGAATGTTCTGTGCATCTGCAACAGGTTTTACAGATTTTGAATTCAAAACCTTTACTTTAATACGCAGTTTTTTCCGCTTTTAATCGCCTTAATCCTGACAAATACAGAAGAGATCAAACATGACTAAAGCCCACTCTTTTTTACAAAGGATGATTTTATTTATGTCGTTCTCTTTACCTGTGTGTAATGTTGCAATTGCAGCGCAAGATGCTGAAGTAACCCGCATTACACTGGGCAATAATACGATTGCGGCAGAAATAACGCCTGACATAGGTGGCCGTGTGTTGTCTGTTAACCTGCAAGGGCAGCCCAATTTTTTGCTTGTAGGCGATGCAGTGAAAACAATGCCCAACCCACCCGTATCGCCCAAGTCTTATAACATTGGTTATATGGGGCATGAGGTATGGTTGGGGCCGCAGAGCCAGTGGTGGCAACATCAATTGCTGAACGATGAACGGCGCACCGCAAAAGCAATATGGCCGCCCGATCCCTATTTGGTGTTGACCAAAAATCAATTAGTGGAACAGACAGCACAGCAGGTCACCATGCTGGGTTCCAATAGCCCGATATCGGGTGTTTCCCTTCAAAAACAATTTGCGTTAATGGATGGAAAACCTAACCAGCTGCAATTAAATGTGAGCGCCAAAAATATCCGTGATACTCAAGTGGCGTGGGATATCTGGTTCAATACACGTGTTCCCCACACTACGTTTGTCTATGTTCCGGTTGCTACGTTGGATGATGTTCGGGTTGAACATTTTATTGACGCGACCTATGGCCGCTTGGCACACGATTACCGCGATGGATTTTTTTCATTAAAAAATGACGCGTCTGAACAAAAAGGCCGCAGGGGCAAAGTGTTTATCCAGCCTGCACAAGGTTGGTTGGCGGCATTCCGTGATCAGCAAGTGTTGCTGATTACTTTTGCATTGCAGCCTAAAAGCGCAATTCATCCAGAGCAGGGGCAGGTGGAGTTATATCAGGAGTTTTTAAACGAGCGGCCTGAGCAGGGTTTATTGGAGCTGGAAGTGCATGCCCCTTATAAAACACTCAAGCCACAAGAAAGCATGTCAGCAAGTGAAACCTGGATTCTGTTGCCTTATTCGGGCGAGCATAACCAACAAGCTCATCACGCATTTTTACAAGCACTGGCGCAAGCCAACACATTGCCCGCATCACGCTGATGTTCGGGTGCGGAAAATTTAAAGGCTATCCACTTCAATCAGGGTGAGCGGTGTATTCAGGTTCAGTGTAAAAGCACCGCGCCCGGCTTTTTCCAAACGCATAAAACTGCAGCGCTCTTCCAAACGGCGGCGCAATAAAATTAATCTTGCTTCAAGATTGTCATCAATGTCAGGTAGTTTTAAATGCGGGTCAAGGCGCAACTCACGATTACTAAAATGACAGCGTCCTTCATGAGTATGCAACTGTAATAAACGCCATAAAATGGCACCCGCAATCCCTTTTATTAAATAATCCTGATCAAGAAAAATGCTGTGGTTTTGCCGGTAGTAACGAATCAACACCGGCGTTTGCGGACGAATGTGTGTCTGATTGGATTCTTTTGCCGATGCAGCAGTAATTTTTTGATCAGAGTTGTGGTTGTCAGAATCACCACGATAAATATTCAAACATTCAGACGCTTGTAGTTTTACGATCATCTGGCCTAAAAACAAGGCAAGACAGGCAAGCATATCCTCATGGTCGTAGTGAAAAAATTCATCTTTAGGGCTCTCCGCGTAGATAATCCCCAATAACTTGTCTTTATCTAAAATCGGCATGGCAAGCTGGCTGCGGGGCAGCTTTAATCCGGGAAATGCAATATGTGTTTCCAGTCCTGTAGTGTCTTGTTCGTGTTGTAAATAATCGCGCATCGCTTGTACATAGGTGTACTCCATCGCCACATGCGTAATGCGAATCGGGGTGCGATATTGTGCGGCTGTGCCTATGATTCCATAACCTATTGGCACTTCTGCGCCTATTCCTGATTGTGAGTAACCGCGTGTGTCCAACGTGTACAGTTTTTTTCCTGTTCCATCGGCTAGCAATAACATGGCGTATTCGATTTGAAGTTGTTGCGAAAGCGAATTCATACAGCATTCAAATAATTCGGCCATGTCTTGTGCGCGGCTCATTGCGCAAAAGGCTTCACGCAAATAAAGTTGTGATTGGCGAGCCGGCGGCAATACCGGTTTTTGCATTCCGGGAACGGCTTCTATATCCATCACCTGATAGACATCAGCACCTTGCAGATGGAATACATTTTCCATTCCCGAGCTGCTGGCAATGCCGGCAAGGCGTGCTTTCATACTTTCAAACAACGGGCCGGATGTTTCTGTGTGGCGATAGAGCAGCGCGAGGCGATACATTGCGGCGGTTTGTAGATCAATCACCAGCAGGGTTGCCTGGGGGTTGGCTAAAATATTTAGTCGTGTCTTATTAAAAAATTGAAATGTCAGCGCAACATGATTCGGATTAACGTAGTGTACTTGCGATACATAGGTAATATTTGGCGTGCCATCAGCACCGCAAGTAGCAAGCATGGATGGCAATAAACCCTCCAGACAAATCCGGATTTGATCTAGCCTTATCATGAGCCAAACGCCAAGGCTTTGCCCGCATCCGGCCCCGGGCTTTGTTCAAATAGTGCGACGGGTGTAAAACTGATAGCAGCCACATCATCAGGAGAGTAGTGATGAAAGGCATGGGCGAATTCGCGCGGATAACCAATAGATGCCAGATTGTCGGCAAACCCCCGAATACATTGATCAATCAAGGCGATATCCCCATCCTGAATGTCACTTTGGTGCGTATTTTTTCCTTTTATTTGCAGTGTCCTGTGGCTCGACGGCTGACTGAAAACAACTGCAATTTCGGCGCTGGCTTTAATATCGAGCAACAATTGCAAGGCTTGGGATTTCACCACAATAATACGCAACTGATTACGCGAGTCATTAACCGCACAGGCTAACACCCGGCAGATTGAGGGAATAAAACGGCCATCGCGTGAGCTTGCGGTAATAGACAAACCAGAGCAAATAAATGCTGCCTGCTCTTCGGACAGGCTGCGGTAGGTATTGTTGGGCAAGTCAGGTCTATCCATTTATGTCTATCCGATAATCACTATTTTTGTGCGGCTACACGTCTTTCTATTAATTATTAAGATCGTCTGAATAGTGGTAAGACTATCTGAAGTCTATTGATGCCAGATAATATGTATCTGGCGCAAGTGCTTTAGCGAGAGTAAAGATCATATTCCTGTTAGCAAACATGCTCAATCAATCCCATTCTAAAAACACAATTTATTACAGATTCTCCTGCAATATGAAGGCACTCTGGCATTGCTGTTTAGGGAATTTTTAGGAAACTGTTATGAATGATTTAGGAAGTGAGTGGTAATCAGTTTGTTAATATGACCTCATTGCCGGATAACGCAATAAACACCCCCATTTCGTAAACCACTTATTCACAGCGAATACAGACTCAATGGAACCTGAGGTTAATGATGAAAGATCCCCGTTATAATATTTATACGCTGATCCATAAAGGACTGCGTGCCAGTCTATGCCAACAGTTAGTGGAATTAGGGCGACTTGATGACACTGATACTGATTCTGTTACTCAACAGCTTAATGCTTGCGAGCATTTATTACAGTTTTGCCTTGATCATTTAGCGCATGAAAACCAATTTATTCATGCTGCGATAAATGATTTGCATAAAATTCCGCTCCAGACTGAAATCGATCATGTGCAGCATGAGCGTGAAATCGCCACGTTGCGTCAAGATATCGCGCTCATTAAAAAGTTGCCTTCACTGCGTAGACGACAAGCACTGTTAGAATTTTATGCCGATTTTTCGCTGTTCGTTGCTGATAATTTCATGCATATGAATCAGGAAGAAACCTACAATGCTGAATTGCTATGGGAACATTTTAGTGATGCGCAAATTCATGATATTCATCAGCGTTTGGTTGCGTCGTTAACACCGGAAGAAAATTTGCAATCATTAATGATGATGTTGCCAAACATTACCCATAGTGAGCGTGTAGAGGTTTTATCGTCTGTTGCCAAAGCGGCACCTGAAGGTGCGGTGGCTATGTTGGTGACTATGCTGAAGCCGCTTATTAATGAGCGCGAATGGAAAAAACTCAATCAAACTTTAGTAGATGAACGGCTTCCCGCAGAAGCCGCGATTTTATAATGTTGTCATAAACGTGGAGCTTACAATGGATAGGAAGTTTGCAATTACTGGATTTATTTACGCAGTATTGGGAATACTGTTGGGAATTGTGATGGCAGCAACCCACAATCACAGCCAGTTGGTTACCCATGCGCACATTATGTTACTGGGTTTTGTAGTGACATTTATTTATGCGCTGTGTCATAAATTATGGCTGACGAACGGACACGGTATTTTGGCGCGCGTGCAATTTTATCTGCATCAGGTTGGTGTGCTCGCGATGCTTTCCGGGTTATTTCTTCTGTACGGAAAATTTGCTTCGGGCGAACAACTTGAGCCTTTGTTGAGTGGAGGTTCACTGTTGGTTTTGGTGGCATTAATCGCGATGGTGTATTTGTTTATCCGTTCGGATGCAACGCGCGCTTGAGTGATATTGCAATACAAAAAAGAAAATAATGGGCAGGCGGTTGGAACCGCCTGCCCATATTTTTATTACATTTCGTTTACAGCAACAATGACATCGCCGCTTCCATCTCGCCACTCAAATCTTCAGATTCACTAATGTGCATATTAGGGTCAAGTTTGAGCCGGTCAAAGGCTTTTACTTTGTTGTAATCCACTTTGCCCATCGGGGAATCTGTGCCCAAATAGCTTTGCAGCATAGCCACTGTGACGATATCGCCATAATCAGCTTTTGGTACATCACGCGTGAAATTGATGTGTTGCGAAGGAATATGCGCAATTTCTTCGGGAAAGCCCCAGGTTTTCAAAATCAAATCGCCAACCGGTGCGTGCAATTGGTCAATAACAGCATCGAGTGTCAGGCTGTCTTTGAGTAATGCCGGGTGGTCTTCTGCGTAAGTCAGGATTGGCAAAACCCCGATCTTATGCACCAAGCCTGCGAGGGTTGCCTGATCCGGACGCAGGCGCGTGTAATGTTTGCACAATACATGGCTAATGCCTGCGACTTCACTGGAGCGGCTCCAGACATCACGCATGCGCATATCGACTAAATCGGATGTCGCCTGAAACATTTGTTCCATCGCCAAACCTGTCGCGATATTGCAGGTGTACTGAATGCCCAAGCGCATAAGCGCGGTACGTAAATCTTCAATCGCGCGGCTGGCGCGTAAAAGCGGGCTGTTGGCAACGCGAATAATCCGCGCACTCAATGCAGCATCATTGCCAATTACAGTGGTTAATTTTTCAATATCGGCATCGGGATCATCGGCGACTTCCCTGACCTTTAGGGCAACCTCCGGCAAGGTGGGTAATACAAGCTGATCGTTTTTGATCGCTGTGATGATTTCCTGGCGGACTTTCTCAACAATGGGGTTCATTCTTGATCCTACATAAGCCTATTCAGTTTTTTCTTCTGCTGTAGGTATAGCATAGGGAAGCGGCATCAGGCTTAATTTTTCCGGGCGGCCTTCCAGTTGTACCTCATCCAATTGTTCATCCAGAAGCGATACCAGCATTTCAAATGAATTGCCTTCTGTGGAGGCAGCCGCAACGAGATGACCACATGCTTGCTGGGTTTTTGAATTGACCAATACACTGCCTGGCGCGGGTAATGTTTGTCCGATACTGGCAAAGCGGTACATATGGCGTTTGAGTTTGCCGCGATAATGCAGGCGCGCCACAATTTCCTGGCCGGTGTAGCAGCCCTTGCGAAAATTAACCCCGCCGATTAACTGGTAATTAATCTCTTGCGGCGTAAAGAGTTCAATGGTCTCGGGAATGATGCTGGCGATACCGGCTTGTATATCGAGCAATTGCCAGGCGTTGATGTCCTGCTCGACCGTTTGTGCTGCAAACCCTTGGGTAATACGTTCGATATGTTCCGATGACATCCAGCATTCATAGCGGTTTGCTGCCAATTGGATAAGGTAGCTGCCATCTTTCTCAACCCAACCGTCGATTTCAGCGGGCAGTTTGCCAAACCATTGCGCCGCAACCTCGTCTGCGGTTTCACCATAAAGCCCCAGCAGTTGATAACGGTCGCGCGCATCCACCAGTTTGGCTTTTGAAAACACAATGTATTTACCGAGCGATACCTTTGCTTTATCCAACATTGATGTTGGAATTCGCAAAGCGATGGTTTCCGCATCCATCTGCAGCGCGCGAAAACTTAACAGGATACGGCCCTTGGGGTTGCATTGTGTGCCAAGCCGGGTGATGGGGTTGGCCAGCTCACGCACATCACAGGTGACTTGGCCTTGCAGGAATTTTCCTGCATCCGCTCCAGAGATGAGCAGCAGTTGACTGTTTTCCAGTTTTACCCGGATATTTTGGTGAGCAGCGGGGGATGTCATAACAAATAATTACCAGCAGTATGAATCATGAATAACGGATAAAAATGAATAAAAGCAAATACGAAGAGAAGATTATCGCAACGCAGTATGGTTTTTAATAGCTGTCATGTTTAAGTCCAGCATGTTGGTTACACATGTTGACCACAACAGTGGCGCGGTGAGCCTATTGCTCGTTTATAATGCCGGCCCTTACTAAAGCAAAATACAGGTACTGGTGTGGATATCAATCGTTTGTTTTGGGGTAGTCGGCGCGGCATGTTGGAGTTGGATTTGGTGTTGATGCCATTTCTGGAAAATGTGTACCCGACATTGGAACAAAGCGATAAGGAACGTTATTGGTTGTTGCTGGAAGAGCAGGATCAGGATTTGTTTGCCTGGTTCCTGCGTCGTGAAAATCCTGCCAACCCTGAACTACAACGGATTGTGGATATTATTCGTGCAAATACCGGGCTTCAGAAAAAAGACAGCTGATTCAACCGCTGATGCTGCTCATACTTCCAAACCGCTGCCGCAATTAGCGGCGGTCGTGTTTCATTCCTCCCGCTTTTTAGTGCGCTTCTATCGCTGTGCCTACAGCGCATTCGCGCTCGCGCTGCTAATGGCATTGTATCCATTTATCGTTGCGCAACCGGCGTGGTTAATTTTATTGGTAGTGCTGTGGTGGGGATTGTGGCGCGCTTATACCCGCTCGCTTGCGCAAGAGCCAACAGGTTTTTTAGCGTTTACAGGAGACAATGGCGAGGGAGGGCGCTGGATGTATGGTTCTGCAAGTGCTCATACGCCGGCATCCCTACAGCTAGCAGGCCCGGTTTTATGTTGGCCTTGGATCATCATCTTGCCGCTGCGTAATCCACAGACCGGAAAAGTAATCACACTGCCTATTTTTAGCGATGCGCTGACGGCATCAGACAATGCTTGCTTGCGCCGATGGCTGCACGCATGCCTGATACCGAAAGGTTAATCGCCTGTTACCTGTTAATTAATAGTCCTTACTAACAATCACGTCTTGCCCGGCAAAATTGGTTGGCACCAGAATAGTGTCGCGTGCAATAGGTGATTTATCGGGATAATCCAGTGAGAAATGCAAACCGCGGCTTTCTTTACGCTCGTTGGCTGAACGGATAATCAACTCTGCCACCGTTGCGAGGTTGCGCAGTTCGATCAAGTCGCTGCTGACATTGTAATTGCTGTAATACTCGGCAATTTCTTTTTGTAACAGTTTGATGCGATGCGTCGCGCGCTCCAGCCGCTTGTGGGTGCGCACAATCCCCACGTAGTCCCACATGAAGCGACGCAACTCATCCCAGTTGTGTGAGATCACAACATCTTCATCGGAATCCCTGACTCGTGAGGCATCCCATTGGGGCGATAAATCGGGTGGTTGGATATCACCAAGCTTGGCAAGGATGTGCTGCGCTGCTGACTGCGCGTACACAATGCATTCCAGCAGGGAATTACTCGCCATACGGTTGGCACCATGCAATCCGGTGAACGAGGTTTCACCAATCGCATACAAATGCTGTAAATCGGTTTGGCCATTGTTATCCACCACAATCCCGCCGCAGGTGTAGTGTGCGGCTGGAACTACAGGAATGGCCTCTTTGGTGATATCAATGCCGAACTCAAGGCAACGGGCTTTCACGGTGGGGAAGTGCTCGCTGATAAATTCTTCGGATTTATGGCTGATATCCAGATAAACACAATCGCAACCCAAGCGTTTGATCTCATGGTCAATCGCGCGTGCAACTATATCGCGCGGAGCCAGTTCTTCGCGTTCATCAAAACGCGGCATAAAACGTTCGCCGCTGGGCAGGCGCAGGTAAGCACCTTCGCCACGCAAGGCTTCGGTAATCAGAAAGTTTTTCGCGCGTGGGTGATACAGACAGGTCGGGTGGAATTGATTGAACTCCATGTTGGCGACACGGCAACCTGCGCGCCACGCCATAGCGATGCCATCTCCACTAGCGCTGTCGGGGTTGCTGCTGTAGAGGTAAACCTTGCTTGCGCCGCCTGTTGCCAATACCACCACTTTGGCTTGGAACACATGAACCGCGTCATTTTTGTTGTCGAGCACATAAGCGCCGCTACAGCGCAGTTTGCGCGAGTTGGCATCGGCCTGGGAGATCAGGTTGATCGCCACATGATGCTCAAAAATATCGATATTGGCTTGATTTTGGACGCGCTCAATCAACGTGGAATGCACGGCTTGGCCGGTTGCATCGGCGCTATGGATGATGCGTCTATGGCTGTGGCCGCCTTCTTTGGTGAGATGGTAATCACCATTATTGTGTTCTTTGGTGAAGTTGACGCCTTGGTTAATCAGCCATTGGATCGCATCTTTGCTGCGCTCGACGGTAAAACGTACGGCATCTTCATGACATAAGCCTGCGCCAGCAACCAGTGTGTCGGCGACGTGCGCATCGATAGAGTCCTGATCATCGAGTACAGCGGCAATCCCCCCCTGTGCAAACCAGGTTGACCCCAAATTAATTTCGTTTTTACTTAAGACGGCAACTTTGGCCTGTTGTGCCAGACTGAGTGCCAAGGTAAGGCCTGCGGCACCTGAACCGATGACCAAAACATCGTATTGATAGTGTTTTTTCATTCAAGGAATCCGATGAGAGGAATCTCAACCACAACGAGGCAAAAAGGGATGTGGCTTTGGTCGCAGTATACCAAGCCTCCGGTTTAATAACCCCGTATAATCGTATGATGAACTTTTTATGGCAGGTTTGGTCTATGGGCGAGCAGTTGCTAATAGGTTTACCTGATAACCTGACAATCACATATACGCGTAGCCATGCTCTTTTGGTTCAGCACTTTTGGTTCACACTATAGTTAATTACGTTAAGTAACCGAGCTGGATAAACGAGTGGGTAAAATTGATGAAACCAGTACAGCAGCCAATAAGTGGCGGTGTACTGGTATAGTTGGCCTGTAACCAATTTGGTTGGGCACTTGGGGGTTAAAGAATGACAGCGCAATTGGCGCCTGATGTTGATCAGCAACTGGTCGAGCGAGTTCAAAAAGGCGATAAACGCGCGTTTGATTTGCTAGTAATTAAATACCAGCACAAGGTATTGGCAGTAATCAGTCGTTTTATCCGTGATCATGCCGAGGCGCAAGATGTGGCGCAGGAGGCGTTTATTAAAGCGTATCGCGCGTTGCCCAACTTTCGTGGCGACAGCGCGTTTTATACCTGGATTTATCGCATTGCGATCAACACAGCCAAGAATCACATAGTGGCGCGCAACCGTCGTCCGCCAACCAGTGATGTTGAAATCGAAGATGCCGAGTTTTTTGATGGCAACGATGGCATGCATGAGCTCAATACTCCGGAGCACAATCTTCTTTGCGATGAGCTGCAGGATACGATCGCCCAGGCATTCCAGGATTTGCCGGATGATTTGCGTACAGCAGTCACCCTGCGCGAAATGGATGGCTTGAGCTATGAAGAAATTGCAGAAGTGATGGAATGTCCGGTGGGGACTGTGCGTTCGCGGATTTTCCGGGCGAGAGAGGCAATTGATAAGCGTATCAAACCCTTAGTCGAAGATTTTTAATCATGTTTCGAGCATAGGGTGCAGGGGTAATGCAAGTCCCCTGAAAAATTTGCACAATTTTTTGTAATTCTTTGAACTAATCGGCTATCGTCCAGTCATAAAAAGCAACTGAGCTGCACCTTGTTGGAGCAGTTTCCCGGCTAAATATGAATGCAATGTATTAATAATAGTTTGTACAGGCTAGCTAGTATCTTTTAAGAGGCATCAGCGAGAATGACAGAGCAAACCCAATCCCCAATGCTTGCAGAATCCTTATCAGCACTGATGGATAACCAGGCATCCGAACTGGAGATTCAACGGTTGTTGAAGGCATTGGAAACCGACCCCGAGATTAAATCCACCTGGTCGCGTTTCCAGATTGCCAGTGCAGGCCTGAAAGGGGATTTGCCCGTGATGGCATCCGCTGATTTTGCATCGCGGATCAGTGCGGCGATTGATGAAGAACCAGCATATTCTGCTACCGCCAAAACAACTCCTGCTACAAACCCAAACATTACCGAAAGCGGAAATGTTGTTGCCTTGCCTTTGCGCTGGTGGCAACAAGCGGGTCGTGTTGCAGTGGCTGCCTCGGTTGCCGGTGTACTGATTGTAGGTGTCCAGCAGTATCAATCAGTCGATCAACAATTAGCACAAATGGCTGCCAATACTCCAGCAGCAACACCCGCCCCAAGTGTTGAAACCAAAGGCGTGAATTTGCCATCAGGTATTAATGCACCTGCATTATCTGCACGTACCGTTGCAGTTCAAAGTGGCTACGAGTCGCGCCCGCAGGAAAACCGTCGGGTAATGTATGTGCCTCGCCAAGAAGCTGCGCCGGTTTACAACGAAGACATCAGCACCTATGTCAACCAGCTTATTCAGGAACATACCGATAACGCTTCCCACAACAGCGTCCAAGGTATGCTGCCGTATACCCGTGTCATTCTCATAGAAGAATAGTTTTACGCCCGGTTCGTTGCATTAACAGGTGGAGCGGTTATGCTGCTCCCTTGATCCACTCTCCATCGAGCCCAGAATGTTTACCATCGCCCGTTTCCCTTTATCTTTTTGTGCCGGTTTACGTGTTTCCTGCTGTGTTTCGCTGCTGCTTCCTGTGTTTTTTGCCTCCAGTGCCTGGGCGCAAACAGGTGTTGTAACTCCCTCCGATACTCATTCTTCCGCACAGCATGAACAGCAGTCATCGGAAAATTCTCAATCGTCTGCGGTTGCCGAGCTTTTGCAGAAAATGGCCAGTGTTCCCCATACGCTGAACTACAAAGGCTCATTTACGTATCAACACAAAGACAATCCTGCACTGCAGAGTTATCGGATCCTCCACTGGGTTGAAAACGGGGTAGAGCACGAACGCTTGCAGCAGCTCAATGGTACGGAACGCGAATTTTTACGCTCTGGCAAAGCCATAGGTTGCGAGACGCTGGGCGATCAATTACTGCAAGGTAAGGTCAGCCAGTTAGGGGCGAACATTGCGCGCCTCGACCAGCTTTACCGTTTTGAAATCCGTGGCCCTGAACGCGTTGCCGGGCGTGATGCAACCGCGTTGCTGGCATTACCGGTAGATGGTTTTCGTCATAGCCTGTTGTTAACGATTGATAACGAGACAGGTTTGGTGCTGAAGTCATGGCTGGTAGATGAATCAGCTCGCGCGCTTGAGCGCTATCAATTTATCGATCTGGAACTGAATCCCGATATCACTTCGCTGCAGCAGCAACCGGCTGCGCAAACCCAGCGCTCAACTATTTCCCAGTTATCGGAATGTAATCCTGCCCAACTAAAACAGCCTGAGCATTGGCTCATTGATTGGGTTCCATCAGGTTTTGCCTTCGTTGGGCAACGTAAGGTGCGCAATCAAATTGAGATGTTGATGTATACCGACGGTTTGACGACATTTTCGGTATTTATTGAGCCTACGGATGCTGCTATTCCCGAAGGTGTGGCGCAGCGCGGCGCAACTTTGGCAGTTATGGATTCGTTGAGTATCCAAGGAAAAAATTACCGCATCACTGTGGTGGGGGAAATACCTGTCGTCACCGCCCAAAAAATTGCGCAAAATATAAAGGGGCGTTAATCACCTTGGTTTGCGTCCGTTAACTCTTGTTGTTGGCACTTTCTTTTTTGGGTGGGGAATATGATCCTCGAAACTGGCCGTATTATGGCGATTGAACCGCACGGTGTTTGGGTGGAAACCATCCAAAAATCCGCTTGTGGTTCATGCAAGGCAGAAAAGGGTTGTGGCCAATCGCTGATAAACAAGTGGGATGGCCACACGGCGTATCTTTGGGTGTTACTGGAAGGGCGCAATCCGGCAGATTACCAGCTGGGCGATGAAATCCAGATCGGTATTCCGGAAGAGGTTGTCGCTAAAGGTGCGATGCTTGCGTATATGTTGCCGTTACTGACATTGGTGATTGCAACGGCGCTTGCCCATTACCAATTTGCCCATGAAGGTATTACCACGCTGAGTGGTTTGGCTGGATTGGTGATCGGTGGTCTTATTGTGCGTTGGTATTCCCAGCGTACGCGTCTGGATAATGAACTCCAACCAGTGTTGGTTGATGACCGCGAGCCCCTGCATATTTATCAGGCCGTTGAGCAGCATTGATATGTTGCGCGTGAACGCCTCTATTGTTATTCCCCTGAACGAAATTGAATGCACGGCCATGCGCGCACAAGGCGCGGGCGGGCAAAATGTCAACAAGGTGTCGAGTGCGATACATTTGCGGTTTGATATTCCTCGCTCATCACTCAGTGAATTCTGTAAAGCGCGCTTGTTGGCGTTAGGCGATAAGCGCATCACCAATGATGGTGTGCTCGTTATTAAAGCGCAGCGTTTCCGGACCCAGGAACAAAACCGTGAAGACGCGTTGGCGCGCTTACAGGAAATTATTCTTGAGGCAGTAAAAGTTGAAAAACTGCGCCGTGCGACCAAGCCGACATTTTCATCAAAGCAGCGTCGGATGGATGCAAAAACCCAGCGCAGCACCATCAAATCCAATCGGCAAAAAATTTCGTTCGATTAACGCTAAGTACTTTCAACCAAACGCGAATCTGCTGTCGGTTGCGCGAGTATTTCCTGCCATAATTGTTGCTGCAATCCGCTGATATCTTCACTGCCACCTTGCATCAACCAATTCACTAATGCCTTGGCAACATCTGGATAGTTGCGCGGCTGTGCTGGTGGTTTTTGCGGTAGCCACTCACGCAGTGTTGCAACATCAAAACGTTTTGTTGCTTTGCCATAACCTAATTGTTCAAGTGCGATGGCATTGGACTTTTGTTCAACTTGTCCGGCCACGGGTTGCACCAATAATTTTTTCCCCAGATGAATCGCTTCACTGGGTAATTCGAATCCCGCACTGCAAATAACACCTTCGCAGCGGTGCAAGTCCAGCTGGAAACCCTCGCGCGAAAACGGGCGTACATGAATATGTCCGTCATCGTAAGCGGCATCAACAGGCTGATAAACAAAAAAATCGTATTCCGGAAATTCGCGCAATTGCGGCATTATGTCATCGAGCCCGGCAAACGGAAGGTAGACCAGATAATGCTTGGGAGTGGACACATTAGGGTAGTGAGATGCTTCTACCAAAGGCGGTAATATCGGTTGGTTGAAATGATGCCAGTGCAAACCCACAGGTAGTGTCACGGGCGCAAAGTTATGCATAAACCAATCTACAATGAGATTGTTACCTACCTTGGGGATATTGTAAAAAAAGGCATTTTGGTGAGAGATACCGATGACTTTTTTGCCTGCGCGTTTGGCGGCCCAGGCAGATACAGGTTCAAAATCATTGATAATGAAATCATAGCCTTCGACATTCACTTTTTTAACATCCTGATAAAGCTGCGCAATATTGGATGTCATCATGGTTTTGAAAAATTGTATTTTGCCGTTTTGGGTGGCAAAGGTCATACCGCGATAAGACTGAAAATCACCAAAGACTTCCATATCAAAAAATTTATCGCGCTCCCGCCCTGAAAAAACCCAGTCAACTTGGGCACCAACGGCTGCAAATGCTTTCGCCATAATACGGGCGCGAGTCGTGTGGCCGTTACCAGTCCCCTGAACCCCATACAATATTTTCATGTGTTCTCACTTGATAAAAATTTTCGGAGTTGATGAAGTGGATTAAACATGCATTAAATAAAATCAGTGCAGTGCTACCATCAATGAATGCAAGTAAATTCCCCAGAAAGCGCAAGCGCTACCTAGTAATGCGCCTGCAACAAGATCAGTCGGGTAGTGCACGCCTAACAGCACACGGCTAATACCAATTGCGCTGGCCCAAATGAAACAAGGTATGGCAAAAACGGGATAAAAATTCAGAACCAGACAAGCAAATAAAAACGCAGCAGCGGTATGCCCGGAAGGGAAACTGAATTGGTCAGAAGGTGTAATCCACGCTTGATAGCTGGAAATTTTTACTGCAGGACGATCGCGTTTGATGAGATTCTTCAGGAGTAAATACAAGCTCACATCAAACGTGTACGCAATAATCCCGGCCCAAAAAAATGTTGCGCCCATGTAGGGCTCAAACATCAGTAATGCGAGCGCAATAATAAAATAAACCGGGCCATCGCCTGTGTGTGAAATCAGCCTGATAGAGCGACGACATTGAAACCCTTTAGTCACATGTACCCACAAGAATGCCAATGTATCCAAATGGTGGACGCGCTGTAAAAAAGTATTCATGATTCACCGCCTGTAAATGAGTTGCAGATGAAATCGTGCCAGCGGATCACTGGCGTCCATGTATTAGTAACATTCTTGTGTGACTATTTTGTGAACTTGAAAACCACTCACTATCTACAAATTTTTATCGGGAGATAAACCAATGGGTAAGCCAGGCAAAACCGGTGTGGCGCGCATCATCGATGCTTTTGGTTATTCGATGAAAGGCTTTGCCGCGGTATGGAAATATGAAGCTGCTTTTCGTCAGGAAGCGGTGCTGGCAATTATTTTGATTCCGGCTGCATTCTGGCTGGCGCAGACCCATATTGAACTCATACTATTAATTAGCAGCGTGGTTTGGGTGTTAATGGCAGAGTTGGCTAACTCGTCTGTAGAGGCGGTGGTAGATCGCACGGGATCAGAGCGCCATGAATTATCCGGGCGCGCCAAAGATATTGGTTCAGCACTGGTGTTTATCAGTTTGATGCTGTTGGCGATTGTGTGGGGAATCATCGCGTACAACCGTTTTGCTTGATCTTGCTTAATTGCAACAAGCCCCGGCAATGTGATTATTGCCGGGGTTTTTTTATGTGCAAAATAAATTTATGGATGAATCTCTTTTGACGGATTGCAGGTAATAAAGCTTTACTGTAAATTACGCATATTGTTAATTATCATATTTATATGTGCAGATAAGAATCCAACATGAAAGAGACATTTTCGGTCAATGAGCATCCTCATCGCCGCTATAACCCGCTTACGGGTGAGTGGTTGTTGATCTCGCCCCACAGAACCAAGCGCCCCTGGCAGGGGCAGCAGGAGTTGAACCAATGGCCTGAATCGGCTGCGCATGACCCTGCCTGCTATCTGTGTGCGGGGAATGCGCGCGCAGGCGGGGAGCTGAACCCTCATTACAAAACCACATTCGTATTTACCAATGACTTTGCGGCGCTGATGCCATCGGTGCCCGATGCGCCAGACACATCTGATCCTTTATTCCGGATTCAAGCCGAGCACGGCACCAGCCGCGTTATTTGTTTCTCGCCCGATCACAGCAAAACCTTGCCGCTGTTGAGCGATGAGGAAATGCAGGCAGTAATTCACACCTGGATAAATGAGGCGGCAGACTTGGGGAAAACCTACCCCAGTGTGCAAATTTTTGAGAATAAAGGTGCGGTGATGGGATGTTCCAATCCGCATCCTCATGGGCAGATTTGGGCTCAGTCGCAGCTGCCCAGCCTTGTCGCCAAAGAAGATCAACAGCAACAAGAATATCTGCATGAACAAGGTGTTTCGCTGTTGCTGGATTACGCGCGCAAAGAATCGGCTGCCAGTGAACGGGTAGTCGTGGAAAATGATGATTGGTTGGTGGTGGTGCCTTTTTGGGCGGCCTGGCCATTTGAAACCCTGTTATTGCCCAAGTGGCCTTGCGCGCGTATTACCGAGTTGGGCGATGCAGCACAACTCAGTTTGGGCAAGATTCTGCGCGATTTGACGGCGCGTTATGACAATCTGTTTGAGTGCTCATTCCCCTATTCGATGGGCTGGCACGGCGCGCCTTTTAATACTGGCTCTGCTGATACCGAATCTGTCGCACATTGGCAATTGCATGCGCATTTTTATCCGCCACTGTTGCGCAGCGCGAGTGTGCGTAAATTTATGGTCGGTTACGAGATGTTAGCCGAGCCGCAGCGCGATTTGTCCCCCGAACAAGCTGCTGCACGTTTACGTGAGCAAAGCCCTATCCATTTTCGCTTGAGGTAAGACGAGCATGACGACTCTATCCAATGCTCGTGTGAGCGAATTATTTGAACAGTATTTTGATGTCGCACCCAGTGGGTGCGTAAAGGCTCCCGGCCGTGTAAACCTGATTGGAGAACATACTGACTACAACGGTGGTTTTGTACTACCTGCGGCTATTAACTACCACACTTACATTGCGTTTGCGCCGCGCGCTGAGCGCCAGTTACGTGTAGTGGCACATAACATTAATCAACAAATTGCTTTTGTTGATTTGGATGCACAGCAGGCGCATGACCAGGATGCGCCCTGGAATAATTATATCCGCGGTGTTGTGCAGGAGCTGCGCAAAGCGGGTTTCCAACTTGCTGGTGGAGATCTTTATATTGCCGGTGATCTGCAATCGGGTGCAGGTCTGAGTAGTTCCGCATCACTGGAAATGGCTCTGATCCGCGCGCTGACCAGCTTGAGCGGTGAATCAGTAGAGCCTACGCAAGCGGCATTGATAGGCCAGGCAGCCGAGAATCATTTTGTCGGTTGTAACTGCGGCATTATGGATCAACTGATTTCAGCGCGAGGCCAAGCTAATGCGGCCCTGCTAATCGACTGTCAGGATCTTGGGGTTCGCACAGTTCCTGTACCTGCCGATTGGGAAATCCTGATTGTCCACAGTGGTGTCAAACGCGGCCTTGTGGATAGTGAGTACAACCAGCGTCGTCTGCAGTGTGAGCAGGTTGCCCGATTTTTTAACCAATCTTCCCTGCGTGGTGTGAGTTTGGATCAGCTTCTGGCTGCAGAGCAGCAATTGGATGAACTCAGCTTCCGCCGTGCGCGCCATGTACTGACTGAAAACCAGCGCACATTGGCTGCTGCAGATGCATTGGCAGCGGGTGACTTGACTGGCTTGGTAAAGGTAATGGCGGAGTCACATGCATCCATGCGCGACGACTTCAACATCACTACACCGGCGATTGATGCATTAGTGGAAATCCTGCAAAAAGCCGGTGATGGCAAAGCAGGTGCGCGTATGACAGGTGGGGGGTTTGGTGGTTGTGTTGTTGCCGTTGCGCCTGCAGCAGTAATTGCGCAGCTTATGGTGGCGGTAGAGGCGCAATATCAACAGCAGACAGGCTGCGTGCCGACATTAATCCGCGCCATCGCAAGTCCGGGTGCATTCAGTTAGCCCCGCTTCTTCATGCTTAGCCCGATCAGTGCTTGGTCGGGTTAGTTTCGCTACTGTTTAAAAACGCCTGATAATCCTCGGCGATGCTGCGCTCACTGCGGCGTTCCGTGGATTTGCGGCGTTTACGATGGTACAAATCCAATGGCATGTTTTTGCAGGGGTCGCTATCCAACCTGCGGTCATTGCCTTTGCGCCTGTCGATAAAAAACTTATGGTCGCTCATAGTCGGTGTGTCTGATAACAGTCAGGGGAGCATCATCGCCTGAATTTAAACAGCGGCGACTTGTTCCAAGTCAACACAGTGTAGATCTTTGCCGTTAAAATGCGGCATATTTTTTTGCATAGGCGGACTTTGTTGGATAGCAAAATGCTATTCCGATCAGCATGCTGCCTTATGTTACTGGTCTGGGTGACTGACCTGGTCGTTGATCTTGTGTGATGGTGCCTGCTATGAATCCTGTTGAAACGCGTATTCTCGATAAACTCCGTGTGGGCTTTCAGCCTGCACATCTCGAAGTCATCAATGAGAGCTATATGCATTCGGTGCCTCCCGGTTCCGAAACGCATTTCAAGGTTGTTCTTGTATCACCTGATTTTACCGGTAAGCGCCAGGTGCAGCGCCATCAGTCTATTTATGCCTGCCTGGCTGATGAGCTGAAAACCGGTGTTCATGCTTTGGCATTACACACCTTCAGCCCGGAAGAATGGCAATCCAATGGTCAGTTTCCTGCATCACCCCAGTGTCTTGGCGGGAGTAAACACGATCAGTAAAATTTTCTGGTTGTGCAAAAAATAAACGCCTATAATGCGCGTCCTGCGAAAAACCGGCCATCGTCAGCCCTTAATTGCCTGTAATTTAGTGCCCGTAAATTTAGTGTCTGTAAATAGAAACCCGTATAAGTGATCCCTATGAGTCAAGTTGTTGTTGCTGCCCTGTATAAGTTTGTTCGATTGCCAGATTACGAAACCCTTGCTCCTCGCTTGAAAGCACTGTGCGATGAATTGGGAATCAAAGGAACTTTGTTGCTTGCCGAAGAAGGCATTAATGGAACTGTATCCGGAACCCGTGCAGGCATTGATGGTTTGGCGGCTTTTTTGAAAGCAGATGGCCGTTTTGAAAACCTCAGTTACAAAGAGTCTTTCTATGATGAGCCGCCGTTCTATCGTATGAAGGTCAAACTGAAAAAAGAAATCGTCACTATGGGCGTGGAAGGTATAGATCCACAGGCGATTGTAGGCACCTATGTAAAACCAAAAGACTGGAATGCATTGATCAGTGATCCGGATGTCGTGGTCATCGATACTCGTAATGCCTATGAGTATGAGATAGGTACCTTTGAGCGTGCGATAGATCCTAAAACCGAAACTTTTCGTGAGTTCCCGGCTTACGTTGCCGAAAATCTTGATCCTGCCAAACACAAAAAAGTTGCGATGTTTTGTACCGGCGGTATTCGCTGTGAGAAATCTACTGCCTATTTAAAAGGGCAGGGGTTTGAAGAGGTTTACCATCTTGAAGGCGGTATCCTGAAATATCTGGAAGAGGTGCCGCAAGAAGAAAGTTTGTGGCGCGGTGAATGTTTTGTGTTTGATAACCGTGTGGCGGTCAATCATCAATTGGAAAAAGGTATTTACGATCAATGCCACGGCTGCCGTTTTCCAATCACGGAAGAAGATAAGCTTTCAGAACATTACATGCTGGGTGTTTGCTGCCCGCGTTGCTACGACAAGCTGACCCCGGAACAGATGACCCGTTTCAGTGAACGACAAAAACAAATTGAATTAGCTAAACAGCGCAATCAAGGTCACATAGGTGTACTGCCACCCGAGCGTCAATTACGTCGTGCACAAAAATTGGAGCATCGTGAGGAGCAGCGCCGTCGCTCGACCACTGCTGTAAAAGTTTCATTAACAAATGACAATTAGCTATTTTGTCACATAATTAGATTATGCTTTAATGCCGAACCTTTTAATAAAACTCAGTGGTATCTATGAATTTTGATGATTGGACAGCGGATGTAGCGAGCGGCACCGCAACTCATGCCAGCGGATTTAGCATTCGCATTGAAGGTAATCCAAAAGATCCTTCAGAAGTTTATCCTGGCAAATTCCCGGACGGGATCAGTTTTGTGGATCAAGCCCGTCTATTGCGCTCGGGTTTGGAGTTTCTGGCAAAAGCCGGTGGTAATGCGCCCAAGTCATGGCAATCAAGTCCACAACAAGATGCAAAGTCGGAAGCAATCAAAGCGCGTGAGGAGTTGGCCAAACGTTTTGCCGAGCGCCCTGACAAACCGCAGCGTTCGGTACTGTCCTTGAAAAAGAGTTCATGATAGCGCTGCGATAATGTTCAAAATCACCCATAAAAAAACCGGCTTTTGCCGGTTTTTTTATGGTGTTTTCGTATAGATCCAATCAGATTAAAGCAAACCGCGTCTTTGCAGCTCCAGATAGTGTGCATCGACTGCTTTGAATAGCTCATCAAACTTCAATGCTGCAGGGGCTGTAACCAATTCCAAACTTTCTACATCGGATTTAGGGCGCATCATAATTTTTTGTAACTCATCTGCTGTGCCGGTCATTGCAGAGATGATTTTATCGGTACTCTCTTTATCGCGGAAAATGCGGCCTTGCTCTGTCAACGTTAAATAGTTATCGCATTCTTGCAGCCAATCTTTACGTTGCAAAATAAAATTGCGGATATTCTTGGCACCGCCGCGGTGTGCGGTTGCAAGTTGTTTGTCGCGGTAGTTCTGCAAGCTCTTGCGGCCTTGCATCAAAAAATCCAATCCTGTTGATTTGCAGTATTTTGCGTTCAGGTAGCTGGCAAACTTCACGTTGTTGGCCGCTTCTGCTTTTGCGCGTTTGCATGCTTCATCACAGGCAAAGCCTAGTGGGGACAATGCTAATAAGAGAATGGTCAAAGTTATTTTTTTCATTAGGGCTCACCGATTATTAAAGTTATATAAGGCTTGTTCACTAGACTGTGATATAAATCACTTTTAAAGATACGTCAAGTATTGTAAATAAAATTGTCTTTGCATAGAGCGTTTCCTGATAAGGCACACGCAAATTGCTGGTGAATACTATAGAAGTAGCAGCGAGATAAGTGGGAAAGGGAGAAGTGTTAGGGAGCTGTGCATCAGAATCCTGGATCCTGATGCACAACCGACAAAAAGGTCGGGGGAGCGGAGAGGCAAAGAGGTGAGTTTTGCAATACTAACCAAAAAATCCCAAGGGCGTTTTGGTTACAGCAACACTGGTGATATAGGCAAATACCAGTAGTGCAACCACCCAACAGGCTTTGCGTGTAACTGGGTTCGCTGCTTTAAATGCGGCTACACCTAACGCGATATAAACAACCAAGCCGATAATTTTAGCCATCAACCATGGCTGACTACCGGGTGACATTCCCAGATGTACAGCAACAGCGATACCACTCGCCAATAAAACCAAACTAATGATATGCGGCAGAATTTTAACCCACTTTTTCGTGAGCATACTTGAGCCCATAAACAACCAGATGCCGCGAATAAAAAAGGCGAGCAACGATAAAACAACAAACGTTAAGTGCAAATGTTTAAGGGCTAGATACACAGTGTTTTCCTTTTATTAATGTTGATGAAGTAGGGTGATTAGAGAAAAGGAGTTACGCAGCCAATGCTTTACCTACCAGCCCAAGCATGCCTTCTGATAGTGGCAGTTTTAAGGCGGCAGCATGGCCCTTTTCAGACATTTTGTTCCATGTTTTGCGGATGATATCAATCAGCTTATCTTCATCGTGTTTGCGCGCAAAGTCTTCCAAATAAAACTCGATAAATACCAGACAGATAACATCTTCAAGTGCTTGCACTTCTTCGTCGCGCTTTAAGCTGCGTTTGAGTAAAAGATCTTTGACACGGGCTATGGTTATTTCATCGTAACCTTGTTCAGACATGATATCGCCCGCAATATCGCCGTGCATTTGGGCGAGGTCGAGCCGCCACTTTTTATAACCACTTCTGTCCATCGGGTAATCGCTGCGCGGAATCTTCCAACGGCAAATATGCTGGCTGCGCGCAGCGAGCTGCAGGGCTTCAGATGGGTTCTCGCAAAAGAGTACAAGCTGTGCACTCATTCGCTGTCCGTAAATCCATTCCTTCGCGACAGCATTTCCATCCACTATTTCAGTATTCGGGTCTTGTAAATTGGCAGCGTCGAATGCGGCGAGTGTTTTTTCCAAACGTGCTTGGTCGATCATAGTTGTTGCTCGTCAGTTATTGCTGAGCTATCAGCAGCTTGTATTGCCATTAGCTATGTTGCGTAATTGTTCCATGTTTACAATCTGGATTTCTTTTTTATCGACTGCAATGACCTCTTGTTTTTGCAGGCGCGTCAAAATGCGGCTAACGGTTTCGATGGTTAAACCCAAATAGTTACCAATATCAGTGCGCGACATCGGCAAGCGAAACGCATTCGCCGATAGCTGGCGGCGGCTATTACGGCTTGAAATGCTCAACAGTAGTGCAGCGATCCGTTCTTCAGCACTGCTTTTACTTAATAACGTAATGACTTGCTGGTCTTGCGTGATTTCACGGCTCATGAGTTGGAAAAAATGACGTTGCAAGTTGGGGATTTGCAAACTCAACTCTTCCATCCGTTCAAATGGAATTTCACACACAGATGATGTTTCCAATGCGATCACAGAATTGGTGTAACGATTGTCGGCAATACCATCCATGCCCACAATTTCACCCGGCAAATAAAAACCGGTCACTTGTTCTTCGCCATTGTCGCTCAAGGTAATCGCTTTAACGCAACCAGAGCGAATGGCATATACCGATCCAAAAGCATCATTTGCCCGGTATAAATAATCACCTTTTTGCAGAGGTTTACCGCGCTGGATAATGCCATCAAGCCTGTCAATATCGTCAATGTGCAAGCTGATGGGTAGGCAAATAGTGTTCAATCGGCAATTGCCGCAACTCACACGTTTGTCATGCGGGCAGTTAGCATCCTGGGGTTTAATAATCAATTGTTTGGCGGTCATGAGGGGCCTCGTGAATGTATATCCCTGCAAAACGTGAGGAAAATAGCGATAAAGCGATTGTTGCAGCTTTAGGGTAGGGGGTAAATAGGCGGTGACGGCAAGCACCATGCTAGTGATGGCAAGAGCTATCCTGGAGAGGTAAAAAGGGGCTGGAAGCCAGCCCGAAGGAGATTAACCGGAAAACCCGGTAAAAGTGAAAAGACAATAGATACGTAAATACCTATTAACTGCATATTAGTGCGCTTGGTGACAATGCGCGCGCGGCAAATTGCCGCATGCCTTGCTGCTATCCCTGTGCTTTATAACCAAATACTCAATATTGGTCGTAAAAATAACCACTTTACATGAATGGATGGTGGGAATATATTTGGTTGGCTGGCCATTTCGCAGCATTATTTATAGTAAATCACCTCGTTGTTCTAGCAGTAAATCTATTAGCACCTCGGTTTGTTCTACATAAGTAACATCTGAATCCGCCAGCAAAGCTCCACTTGGGGTATTCATTTTTATTTGATAAAGAGCATCGAGGTTTATATGGCTAGAAGTACAGGCACCGTTAAATGGTTCAACGAATCAAAAGGTTTCGGTTTTATTGCAAGTGAAGCGGGTCAAGATGTATTCGTACACTACAGTGCTATCACTGGCTCAGGTTTCAAAACCCTGGCGGAAGGCCAAAAAGTAGAGTTTGACGTAAAGCCAGGCCAAAAAGGCCCACAAGCTGAAAACGTAATCGCTCTCTAATCTGCCAGCACAAAAGCAGATGAAATAAAAAAACCGCCCAGGCAACTGAGGCGGTTTTTTATTCGAGGGTTTATTCAATTTCAGCTCTACGCTACATAAAGTTGCGTTTGGCGTTACCTGATATACCAATGCATATCCGACGGAAGTAGGGAGCATTTGTGCTGTAAATAGCAGATTATCTTTTTTGATAACGCGCCAAAAACATGGCCACCGCTTCGGTGATTATTTTTTCATGTATTGCGTGAGTTTGTTGCTCCAATCCAAATAGCGAGGGATAGAACACAAACGATTTCAGTTGGAATACAAATTGTTTGCTGGCGAATGGAATATCGTCAATTTTTAAAATGCCTGCCGTACAGGCATCTGCCAGGAATGTCTCCAAATAGCGTTTGCATCCCATCGCGTTTTCGTTCATCTGTTTTGCTAATTCAGGCCGCTGCATCACCTGCATGATGGCGATTTTTGCGACCCGTAAAAATGCGTCTGAACTTAACAGTGCGACTTCATCACGGGCGATCTGCGTCAACTGTGACGCGATAGGGATGTTTGGATCAAAACGCAGTTCAGCTCCTTGGGATAGCTTTTCAATCATGCGCTGCAAAATGGCCTGAAACAGCTCGTCTTTAGTCGCAAAATGGTTGTACACCGTGCGTTTTGATACCTGCGCATGCAGTGCGAGCTGATCCATGCTGGTGTTTTCCACTCCTGCACTGTGGAAGAGCTCTTCTGCTGCATCCAGAATCTGCATGCGTTTTTGGTCTGTCAGTTTCATCACTTACCTCTTGATTTGCATCGATATTCTAGCGCCTCTCGTAAAAAGTTGCACTTGTCAGTTTACTTCTTGTCAATAATATGTAAACTGCACGGTGTAGTTTAATTATTGTGAAGTACAGACATTATCGATTATTGGGTGCAGTCATGCGTAGGTTGGCAAAAATCACTGCTGGGTTGGCAGTCAGCATTGTGGTCATCATTTTGGGAGTTGGAGCTGTGAATACAAATATTATGGCAAGTGTGAATCCGGAGTCTTTAACCCAGGCAAGTCAATTTAAAGAGGGGCGTTTTCACAACACCCATGAATCACCACAGCCGGGGTTACTGAAAACATTGGAAATTACCAAGCGTTTTTTCTTTGAGCGAGGTGTTAATAAAACGCCATTGCACACAGTGCCAGTCGAGCAGGTGACTCGCGCGCAGTTAGATGCGCTATCCAATACGGATGTTCATTTCATCAAACTCGGGCATTCCTCCATTTTGTTAAAAATCTATGGCGAATATTGGTTATTGGACCCGGTATTTGCCCAGCGTGCATCACCGTTTCGCTTTCTTGGCCCCAAACGTTTCCATCAGGCTCCCATCGCGTTAGATGAACTGCCACCCATTAGCAAGGTGCTTATTTCCCATAACCATTACGATCATTTGGATAAGGCTGCTGTTAAAAAACTTGCCGCTAAAACCCAACAATTTTTAGTACCTTTGGGGGTGGAGAGCGATTTGGAAAAATGGGGTATTGCGGCAGAAAAAATTGTACGTTTTGATTGGTGGCAAGAATTGCCAACACCCAACGCACTTGTCGCGTTTACACCGACGCAACATTTTTCCGGGCGCGGATTGAGTGATCGCAACAGTACTTTATGGGGCTCATGGGTTATCAAAACGGAAGGCGCGGCTATTTTTTTCAGTGGTGATTCGGGTTACTTCGATGGTTTTAAGCAAATTGGCAACCGCTATGGTCCGTTCGATATTACCTTCATCGAAACGGGCGCTTATGATAATGACTGGGCAGATATCCATATGACCCCGGAGGAAAGTGTGCAAGCACACATTGATCTCAAAGGTCACGTGATGGTGCCGGTGCACAATGGCACATTTGATCTGGCGTTTCACAGTTGGTATGACCCGTTAGAGCGTGTGAATAGCGCAGCAATTGCTACCAATTCACGATTATTTACACCTGTGTTTGGCCAAGTGATTTCTTTCGCGGCACTGCAAGAGCGTGTACAAGCGAATGTTAAATGGTGGCGTAAACTGATGCCGGAGTTGTCAGCGGAACCGCAAGCGCAAACGCAAGCGACAGTTGCGCCCCAAGGCTAACTCGTGCGCGCGCATTCTTGATTTGTAATGCGTAGTGCTGGCATCTGGCTTGGCTGTAGTCTTTAATTAAGCTCGGTTTACGGTTATCCATTCATCTTTTTTTGAGGTCAACCATGCGCACTGACAGAGTTTTCACAAAACAACATGCCATCACTACTGTTTGCAGCTTGGCAAGCAAGAAAGCAGTCTTCTACAGAAAGATGCTGGGAGTGACTGTGTTATCGATAATCACCTCTGGTGTCATGGCTGGCGCAGGTGATTCATGCTCCATCAAGTTGTCTGGAGTGACCTTTACCAAATGTCTGAATGGTGCAGAAAAAAATACGGTGGTTGATAGTGATGTGGTCACCTTAACGAGCGACGCTAAAAAAGATTTTTTTAACGACCCTGGCACTGGGGAGGCGGTAGGTAATGCGCCTGTGTTGCTTGCCAAAGTAGATAATGCAAAACCATTTACGTTAACTGCAAAAGTGAGCCCCGAGTTCAAGCAGACGTATGATGCAGGTGCGTTATATGTATACGTATCGTCTACGTTGTGGCAGAAATTTGCATTCGAGCGGGATGAAAGGGCGGTTAGCCGGATTGTCAGTGTCCGGACAATTGAAACCTCGGATGACAATAATCACCAGAACATTGGCCAGCCGTCGGTGTATTTGAAAATTTCCTCTGATTCAAAAACCATTGCATTTTATTTTTCGCAAGACAACAAGAACTGGAATTTGGCGAAGTTATATAAAAATGAATATCCCAAGGTTATTTGGGTGGGTGTCAGTTCACAATCACCGATAGGTGATGGCAACAAAACCCTGTTTGAAAATATCTCCCTGACTCACGAAAGCGTTAAAGACTTCCGAATGGGAATTTAATGGACATAATAGGATGAAAGACTTATCAGTTTTACCCGAGGGATTGCCCATTCCAATCGATGATGGTGCTTGCAACCATTTGGTTGGTTTTCAGCTGCCGTCGATGCAACTATCAAGTACATCAGGGCGGCTTATTAATTTAGCAACAGAAGTCGGTGTTACTGTTGTATATTTTTATCCTTTGATCGGGCACCCGGATGCACCACCGATGATTGGTTGGAATGACATCCCGGGTGCGCGTGGGTGTACACCGCAATCCTGCGCGTTCAGGGATCTGAATCGCGAATTTAATAATATGGGCGTTCAAGTCTTTGGTGCGAGCTCACAACCTCTGGATGCGCAACAAGAAGCCGTTTCCCGTTTGCATTTACCCTTTGAGTTATTGAACGATTCTTCACTTGGGTTTGCGGCAGCACTGGCATTGCCCAGGTTTGAATATAACGGGCGGGTACTGATAAAACGATTGACCCTGATTGTGGAAAACGGTGTAGTCATCAAAGTGTTTTACCCGGTCTTTCCGCCCAACCAAAATGCATCTGATGTGATCGATTGGTTAAAGTCCCGCTTTAAATAACGCAAATCGCGTTTTACAGAATCTACATCGCAAAATATAGATCGCAAAATATACAAGGAGGCAGTTAATGAAATTTTTTCGCATTACCATCGCGTTCACGCTTACCCTTTTACTATTGGGCTGCACGAATCTCAAAGAGGTTCAGGATTTTGCTGGCCAGTCGGCTGCATTGTCGGGATACACGGAACTAACCACACGTTTTCGCGATACTTATTATCGCGAGCAACCTTATGTGTCGGGCGAGGCTGCGCAATTGGCGCAGCAGAATGATGCCCGTCGCAAAGCAGCTTATGAAGACCTGCTAAAAATCCATCAAACTGCCGCTGCGTATATGCAGACCTTGGCCAAATTGGCGGGTGATAAATCGTTTGATGTTTCACCGAATATTGATTCACTTTCATCGGGGATAAAATCCTATCCCGAATTAGGTATTGATAAAACCCAAGCCGATGCTATTTCCGGCCTTGCCAAAATTCTCGCAAAATGGGCGACATCGGCTTACCAGCAATATGCAGTGAGGGATTTTATCAAGGAGGGCAATGAGCCGTTGCAAACCACATTGGATGGGATGCAAAAATTAGTCGATTATTATCAAAAAACAAACGAGAACGAATGGAAGACCATTAACGGATTGTTGGAGGTAGAGCTGTCATTTGTGGATGAATCAGAGGGAAAGCTTCTTGCAACACTTGCTCGTGCGCACCAGCAAACCAAAGCATTTGAGTA
The DNA here is from genome assembly GCF_001183545.1 of Cellvibrio sp. pealriver. Lineage (NCBI taxonomy): Bacteria > Pseudomonadati > Pseudomonadota > Gammaproteobacteria > Cellvibrionales > Cellvibrionaceae > Cellvibrio > Cellvibrio sp. pealriver. The sequence continues at coordinate 1,868,475 of NZ_KQ236688.1, read as the reverse complement.
TGAGCAGGCCGATAAAAAATATCGGGAGGCGAAAAAAGGAATCCAAACGATTGCGAGAGGGCACCAATTGTTATTTGACAATTTGGATAAGCTCTCCAAACAAGACATTAAGGATTCGCTCAAACAATTTTCACGCGATATCAAAGACATCAACAAACATATTGAATCGATGTAATAACCGCAATTAAAAGGACATACAGGAGACCGTTATGGCGCTAGCTACCTCAACGCAAGTCGAAGCAGTTGCTGCAGAACTCACTGGTTGCGCAGATGTTATTCACGAACGTTTAATGAAGGCGATAAAACGCAAAGAAATTGAGCGCGCTGATGCCCAGCTTATTTTTCAGGATGAGATTATCCTTCGCCAAAAAGCAAACGGGTTGTATATCGATGCGGCCAATTGTGTAGTAGCAGAATTGGCTGAGTCGCAAAAAAGTATGATGGACACCATAGGAACTGCCAAGCAGCGGCTTAAAAATATCAAAAATATTGCTATGTTTATCGATTTAACCGCTGACCTGATTGTACTTGCCGCAGCCATCAGCGCTGCAAAACCACCGGCTATTCTGGCGGCGTTAAAAGAAATCAAAAAAGATAGCGATGACATTAGCCAGTCAACAAAACAGCAGCAGTAATAGCGTTTCCTCCTTAAAAATAGATATGCATCACGCGGGTGTGATCCCAATTCTTTTTTCAATCGAATAAAAGCATTGAAATAGTCTTCCTCTAAGGTCTTGCCGTGAAACCCATTAATACATTTGATGTTGTTGTGATTGGTGCTGGTATGGCGGGAATTACTGCTGCTGCGCGTTTGCGCTCGGCTGGGTGGAGCGTGTGTGTATTGGAAAAATCCCACAATCCGGGTGGGCGCATGGCAACGCGCGATAAACCGGAAGGCTGTTGGGATCACGGCGCACAGTACTTTACCGCCAAGTCCGTTGAATTTCGTGCGCAGGTGCAGCAGTGGCTCGCTGAGGGTTCAGTCGCACAATGGAAATCACCCATAGCGGTGTGGGATGGTGAACAATTGAGTGCGAGCCGTTCACGCGAGCGGTTCATCGGAATGCCGCGCATGAAATCGCCGCTGCTGGATATGGCTGAAGGTTTACACATTGTTTACAACGCATTGGTCACGCAGATTACTCATCGCGCTGATGATTGGATTATTGAAGCGGCCAATTCTGTATGGTGCGCGCATCGCGTCATTATTGCTTTGCCTGCACCCCAAACTCGCGCACTGCTACCCACGGGTTCAGAAGCGTATTTGGTGGCAAACAGTGTGGAAATGGAACCGTGCCTTGCGTTGATGGTACAAGCGAGCAAACCGCTCGGCTTGCCTTTCGCGGCTGCGTTTGTGAATGAGGGAATACTCGGGTGGGTTGCACACAACAATCGAAAACCCGGCCGTGCAGCGGGAGAACATTATTTGTTGCATGCGACGGCAGAATGGTCGCGCCTGCATCTTGATGCCTCACCCGAATGGGTGCAAAGCGCGATGCTCGCTGAATTTAATCGTTTGCTCGCACATTGGCTGCCGGGCAACAAAATTCCTGGCGTGTATCCGCGTTATTTCCATCGCTGGCGATTTGCAAAAGCGCCTTCAAGCACGGCGCATCTCAAATCAGTATGGCCCGAACTGGGTTTGGCGCTCGCCGGTGATTGGTTGGGGGATGGGCGCATTGAAGCTGCCTATTGTTCCGGTCTGGCAGCGGCGAATGCGCTATTGAATGAGTCGGTTTCGGCTGCGGTGTCGGTCACGGATACTCGACCAAATATCCGTACGACAGAAGATAAAGCGCCGTTTTAACAGGCATATTTTCGGTGGCGGATAATAATTTTTTATACCCTTGCAGCTGGCTCTGGTAAGTTTTTTTCTGTTGTTCGATGAACTCATCCAGAGTGCAGCCGCTTTCTGCTTCACTGCTTTTGTAGTCCACAATCCAACGAACTCCTTTATCGACAAACGTTCGGTCAATAACGGATTCTTTTATATCCTGCTGTTTTTTTTGCATCAGCGATAACTCACACGCGCTCTGTTCATGATCACTGTTCAGCAGCCAGCGACCGGTGTCACTGGCTAAAATCCGGTGGATCGCCGCTGCTGTTTTCTGCAGGGCATTGTTGAGATTATCGCCATTCCAACCCAGTTGTTGTAACTGGATTTTCCAAAAAGGTTTTTGCCAGGCAATAAAAATATCAGCATCGATAGTGGTTTGGCTGGTCACCCATTTGTTTTCCACTATCGCCTGTAGCGCCGCATGGATAACAGTGCCGGTGTGGCGCGCAAGGCGCGCGGCAGTGGTTTCAAATTCTGGCAGGTTGAGTGGATTGTCGGTCTCTACATCGTTAAGTAGCGTTGCATCAGAATTTTGTATTTCACCCGGTGTTTGGCTGCTGGATGTTGCATATTCATGACCGCGATAATCACTTAATAAATCAACTGTTTTTAGTTCTGGTAAGCGCCAGTCAGGTTGCAAACGCAATAAATGTTGTAAGCCGGGTTGCTCGGTGTGGACACGAGTGGTGTTAGCCGGATTAGTGCTGCTGTTAATGAATTCCGCCTGCTCGCGCACAAATGGCCAGATGCTATGCAGCAGTGAATTTTTAGCGGGCGCTTGTAGCACGTCTTCTTTGGTGTTGATACACGCGATTAAATGCAATTGTTTAATCGCGCGCGTGCAGCCTACGTACAGCAACCGAGTGGATTCAAACGCTTGTTGTTTTTCCTGCTCGCGGCGCATGAAAGTGTACAACGCATCTTCTTCTTTTCCTGTTGGGGCGAGTGACCCTAACAGTAATTGTTTTTCGCCCTGATGATTAATGCGTTCTTGCCAGAGCAAAAGTTGTTTTTCATCCCTGCGCGCACTGCGATCTAATCCCGGAATGATTACCGTATCAAATTCAAGGCCTTTTGATTTATGGATAGTCATCACTTGCAAGCGCGCATCTGCATCCGCTTGTGGTGCTGCATATAAACGGTCGATTGCATTATTAAATGTTTGCCAATCACCAATGCTTCCACCTTGCTCATGTTTATCCAGCAATGCAAAAAAACTTTGGATGTTGTCGCGGTCATTTTCATCCAATACCGTAGCGGGTCCACCTAATGCCAGCCAACAACCTTCTACCCATTGCCGTAATGGTTTGCGATAACGATGGGCGAGCGTTTGCTGAAGCACAGGCACAACTCGCGCAAGAATACGCTGTGCATCGCTACTCATATTGTCAATGTGTTGGTAATGCTGCAATTGCGGCCACACCAGCGAAAACGCTCTTTCATTCAGGCGTGGATTGCGTTCACCTAAATCTGTGGTCACGAGGGTATGAAGGTCGTAATTATCCAAACCACACCAGGGTGCACGCAATAGCGATAGCCACGCGATGCGATCTGCAGGGTTGAGCAACGCGCGTGTTAGCGATAATAAATCCATAATCACCATGCGGCTGGCGAGCCGGTCAATTTCAGTGGCTTGATAACGCAAGCCCGCGGCGCTCAGTGCAGGCAAAATTTTCTGTAAGTGGGTGCGTGTGCGCACGAGTATCGCAATACTGCCGTCTGGGTTCTCGTGACGCGCCTGTTGAACCAGCTCAACGACTTTTGCGGCTTCTTGTTGCTGTGCATTAATGCGCGAGGGTGCATCGTCATCGCTGCTTTCTTTGTTGTTGTATTTATCGTTGTCTCTATCGCTGTCTTTACCGCTGTCTTTATCAGTTGAATAAGTGCACGCGTAAAAATTGACGGCATTGCCAGCAATCGCTGGTTTAAATGCAACCGAAGGCGAATAGCTCACTGCACCGCGACTGATATCGTCTTGTGCGGGAAATGCGTGTTGGAAAATATCGTTTACCCAATTAACCACACCGGCCTGCGAGCGAAAGTTAACGCGCAAATCCAGAGCGGTTAAGGCAACTGAACCAATTCCTTGTTGGCGTGCATCCAAAAACAAACCGACGTTCGCATTGCGAAAGCCGTAACAACTTTGCATGCCGTCGCCCACAATAAATAAGGTGCGGCCATCGCCGGTTTGCCAGCCGTTGGTCAACTTACGTAAGAGTTCCAATTGCGGGCTTGCGGTATCCTGAAATTCATCCACTAAAATATGGCGGATGCGGTAATCCAGTTGTAATGCAAGATCACTGGGGGAATCGTCATCGCCCAGTGCAACCAATGCAGCTTGGCTGATGGCAGTATAGTCAGTTGCGCTGAGTTGTTTGAAGACCAGGGTGAGTTGTGCGGCAAGCACCGGCAAAATACTGGTAAGGCTGTCCAGTAATTGCCATTGGTCGGCAGCGTATTCCGGCGCGGGTAGCGAGCGCATTTCATGCAGTAATTGGTCTGCGCCGGGCGAGGTATCACTAATTGCTGCGACTAATTCGCTAAAACGATTTTTTAAATCAGCATGTTCTTTTCCGGCTGGAAACCCTTCGGCTTTTGTTAAGCGCGCGCGATAAGTTCCACTGTTGGTCAATAATAAATCGGCAATTGCCAACCACTCCTGGATTGCTTCTGGTTCGGTAGCGGGTAAGCCACTGATGCCGAGTAATTCATGGATACGGTTTTTGCGTTCGCTTTCTTGTTGTAAGTGCGCTGCGGCAGCATCGGCAATGCTGCAAATTTCGCTGCTGTGCAATTGCAATAAAGTAGCAACTGATTCCAGATGTTCGCTGATCACCAGTTGCAACACATTTTCCAAATAAATGCGCGCATCTTCATGACGAGCTTGCAACAGCACGCAAAGCCATTGCTCGCGTTTGGCGAGTAAGCTGATTAACAGATTTTCTACTGCGCCAAGGTTGTTATCCAAATGCCGCAGCAGGAGCATTAAATCATCACGCAAGGACGATTCTTGTTCGAGCAATGTAAATAATTCGCGCACCGCCAATCGATAGGCTTGGTTTGCATCTTCCAGTGTGTCGGGTTGTGCGCCTATACCACTGGCGAGCGGCAATTGTTTGGTAATGGAGCGGCACAGGCTGTCAATGGTTTGCACCCGCAAACGCTGCGGACTTTGCAATAAATTCCACTGCAATTCGCGGTCGCGCTGCAATACATCTTGTGCAAGTTGCCAGGTGCGGACTGCATGTGGATCTTGCGGCTGGGGTTGCTCTGCTGCTTGCCAAAGCGCGTGCATAATCCGGTCTTGCATTTCACCCGCTGCTTTGCGGGTAAAGGTGATAGCCAAAATTTCTTCCGGCTGCTCGCAAGTGGCAAGCAGGGTGAGCACGCGCTGGGTAAGCAAACCGGTTTTACCGGAGCCTGCCGGTGCTGCGACTGCAAAAGATTGCTGTGGATTTAATGCATCAATCCGGACCTGCTGGTCTATTGGTTTATTTATTGGTTGATCTATTGGTTGTTTTGTCGATTGGTTTATTACGTCAGTGGATGGGATGGACATTAATTCACTCCTCCATTTTTCAGGACAAACGCTTCCAATGCATCCCGTTCCTGCAAGCGATTCAGTGGTAATAAATCTTCCGCATATTGCGCAACCGTAGGGTTTTTCATATCAACGCGTGCATCACCGTGAATAAAATTATTGGCAAGTTTTTGCAGATCCTGTGTCCAGATTTCAATTTGTTCGCTCCAGCTGATTTTGCCGGGTTCTATTCCGTCATGTGCTATGTGCAACTCACCCGTGCCGGTCCACTTCATCGCCTTGGCATTAATTTGTGCAAATGAAATGGCTGCAATTTTATCGCTGGCAGTGACGGCATAGAGTGGAAGTTGAGGTTCGTCCATGCGTTCGCCTTGCCAGCTTTTAATACTGGGTTGTCCAGTTTTGTAATCAATCAGCAGGTATTCGCCGCTGTGTTCCAGTTGATCGATACGATCAATGCGCAAGGTCAAAGGTAGGCTCGCAAAAGTGGTTTTCACTTCTTGTTCGATAGCAACGACGTTAAATGCAGGGCGCTGCTTTTCTTGCTCAAGCCATTCCAGTAATAAACGCGTCAGTCGTTCCTGTTCAAGTTGAGCGTAGGTTGTGCCTATATTGGTTCCACGTTTTTGTTTAATTTTATCAATCGCAGTTTGGGTGTGCTGGTTGACCAAGCTGTGCAGTGCAGCATCATCCAGTTGCAATAAGGTGGACTGATTCTTTAATTCGCGCCAAATATCGGCAAGCGCCAAGTGTAATAAATCACCGCGTTCAATCGGCGAGAAACCGGCAACGGCATCATCAATACGCGCCGCGCCCAAACGCAAACGTGCAAACGCGTGAAAAGGGCAGGCGGCTTGTTCTTTAAATACGCTGGCACCACCGCGAACCGGCTCTTGTACAGGATCAAAACGTGGAGCATTGGCCGTGTTGACTAATTGCAACGATTGCTGCGCTGCAATGGTTTGGTGGTTGTGGCTGCTAATGCTTTGTTCATTGTCGATTAATTTTGTAATCGGAGTGAGTGGCCATTGGCGGATTAACGCGCTGGGGCTTAGCTCGCTTTCATCATCGCTGTGCGCCGAGCTGAAAATGACTTGCGGTGCACATTGACGGTAATGCGCAGTAAGTGCGCGCGCAAATTCCAATTCGCGTTCAGCGCTGGCATGCGGCATTTTGTGGGCGCGTTGTAAGTGGGTTGGCAATAGTGGATTAGGTGCTGGCACAGGCGGCCATTGGCGATGGTGTAAGCCCATGACCCAGCAGTGGCTGAATTGCAAACCTGCGCCTTCCAGTGCACCGAGAATTTGAATCGGTGAGTGTGGTGTTTGCGCCTGGAAAGGCGTTTTGCTAGCAATGTTGCGCAATTGTTTTACCGCACCCATGTACGAAAATTGAATACCAAGCGAATCCAATTGCAAAAAATTTTCCAGCACACTGCTCCATTGGCTTAGCTGCTGATGCTCCTGGCTATCCAACCGGCGCGTGCCGGGCCAGCCGAGCAATTGCAAATGCTGTTCAAAAAAATCAATCCAATATTGCGCAGTGTGAGTGCCGAATGTTTGGCGGCGATAATTTTCCAGTTGAATTAAACGTGCACTTAAACTGTTGCTCGTTTCTGCAAGCGCAAGGCGAGCCGATAAGGTGGTGCACCAATAGCGCAGATCACGCAGGCTGATGGTGAAGTTGCCTTGTTTGCGTAATTCAGTCATCAGATGGGCGCGCAATGCCAGCTCTTGTTCATAATCCCCAAAAAAAGGTGAGAGCAAAAGATTGCAGATGGCTTCCAAATCCCAGCTGGGTTTGTGCAGCTCAAGTAAATTGAGCGTGGCGGCGATAACCGGTGTGGTCCCCAACGGCGTACCGGCCGAAAAGTTAAAGGGCAGTGTGTAGCGTGGTTGATCGGGGAGTGCAGCCAAAGGTTCAAATACTTCTACAAAAATCCGTTCTACTTGTGCGCGGCACTGCCCCAAATTGGGCACGATAATGCCAATCATCGCCTCCGGGTTTTGCGCTAATTGGTTTTTACTCCACAGCGCTGCACTGCGAATTTCTTGCTCTGTGTTATTCACTTCTGTGCGTTGCAAAATGTGATTGCCACTAGTTTGGGTGTGTTCGTTTGTTACGTTGTTGAGGTGATGGCAAGCATGATTGATTAGATCCTGATGCAGTGGCGGAATATCATCAAATCCAATTAGATGGATAATCGGCTCAGGTGAAAGATGTTGTTGTGTAAATGCATCCACCAAGAGTGCTATCGCATGTTCCTGAGTGATAAACCCTTGCGCTGTGAGGCGTGCACGAAACTCACCCAGCCACGTCAGCCAGCATTGGCTATTGCTCAGGGTGTTTAATAACGGTTCCGCGTTGCGAACATCGTCTTCGGTTAGTTGCCATAACTCCAGATTACGCAGGGCGCTATCGGCTGCTTGCGCCAAAGGTTCGGGTTGCAGTAGCGCAGCTGCAAGGGATGACTCACCAATAATTTTTTCCCACAGGCTTTGGCGTTGCAGATTATTAATAATCGGTTTTGCGCAAGGCTCATAAGCGCGCCGCTGCAATAGACTCCAATTCAAATCAATCCACTGGCTGAGTGAATAAATACGCGGGCTGCTCCAAACGCTGTCGTGCAGCTGTTGTCCGTACGCGCGCAACATATGGTTGCGTAAACGGTTGTTGGCGGTGATGAGCAGCTCACCGTTTTGGATGGCAGACAGGTAGGGCGCAATATTGAAGTAGGTATCAACCATAATATTTTTCTGCGGTTTCAGGTGAAGGGCGATTATGGCACTGGTATCCGTTATGCAACAGGTTTTTGGTTATAAGCGTGTATAAGTGGTTGGTTATAAGTGGTTGTTGGATAAAGACTTTACACTTCTTGCGGCTTGTTTGGGGTGTGGAAACATGCTACTTTTTCAGCCCATAAAAAGCGACATTAGAATTTCATCTGTACGGACGCAGATAATCCCCCGGCACATCAGGTCAATACAAACAGGTGAGTGTTTCTGGCTCGCATGACGCTTTAGTTTAGCGTTATCGTCATGTACAGCTATGATTCCCTTTGTATCCATAACTATAAGCAAGTGACCTTATGAACCAGCAAATCCCCAGCCAGCAATCTGTTGGCAACTACCGTTGGACTATTTGTGGCCTGTTATTTTTTGCCACCACAGTTAACTATCTTGATCGCCAAGTATTAAGCCTGTTGTCCCCTGAGCTGATGGAGCTCTATAAATGGAACAACAATGACTACGGCAATATCACTGCGCTCTTCACCTTTGTCTATGCGATCTCGATGATTTTCGCTGGGCGCTTTATCGATAAATTTGGTACCAAGAACGGTTATATCATCGCCATCGCCATCTGGTCGTTCGGCGCAGCGATCCATGCGTTTTCCTACGAAATGGGTGCCGGTTTTTACACCATGCTGAGCTGGGTTGGCTTGGCGGATATCGATCAAGCCAATGGAACTGTTAATGGCGCTGCCATGATTACGGTTTATTCCGTCGCTGGTTTTATGATCGCCCGTGCAGTACTGGCGTTTGGTGAGGCGGGCAACTTCCCTGCAGCAATTAAGGCAACTGCCGAGTACTTCCCTAAAAAAGAACGTTCGTTTGCCACCGGCATTTTTAATTCCGGTGCTAATGTCGGCGCAATTCTGGCTCCATTGACGGTACCTGTTATTGGTGTGATGTGGGGTTGGCAATGGGCATTTATCGTGGTGGGGATTATTGGTTTCGTGTGGATAGGATTTTGGTGGGTGTGGTACGACAAACCCAGTGAACAAAAGCGCCTGAGCGAGGCCGAGCGCGCCTATATCAATTCCGATGTCGAAGCCGTTGAAGCCGTTGAGGAAGAAGTAAAAACCTCCTGGTTCACTTTGCTGAGTTACAAGCAAACCTGGGCATTTGCGTTTGGCAAATTCATGACCGACGGCGTGTGGTGGTTCTTCCTGTTCTGGTTGCCTATTTACCTGAGTGCACAACACGGGATGGAAAAAACGGAAATCGCCCTGCCAATCGCATTGATTTATACCCTGACGATGTTTGGCAGCATTGGTGGTGGTGCCTTCCCCGGTTATTTCATTAAGAAAGGGATGGATGCATTTAATGCACGCCGCACGGCGATGTTTGTGATTGCATTATTTCCATTGGTCGTACTGCTGGCGCAACCCTTAGGGCATATTTCAGTGTGGATTCCCATCCTGCTGATTGCGGTGGGCGCATCGGCGCATCAAGCCTGGTCGGCTAATATTTTCACCACTGTGTCGGATATGTTCCCCAAGAAAGCAGTGGGTTCAGTAGTCGGGATAGGTGGCTTTGCCGGTGGTATGGGCGGAGTATTGCTCAATAAACTCGGCGGCGGTTTGTTTGACCACTTTGAAAAGGTAGGCAATATCGCAATGGGTTACACCATTATGTTTGCCATTTGTGCAACTGCGTATCTAATCGCCTGGTTTGTTATGCGCATGTTGGTGCCCAAGTACAAGCCAATTACTGATTTGTAATTTCATCACTCCGCCTGTTTGTTGCTTGAAAGCCGCCGTCAGTTAACTGACGGCGGTTTTTTTATGGTCCTTTAGTGCCTTCTCTGTGTGCGATCACCTGATAACAGCATCACAAAATAATGTAAAAAATAAAACTTTTATCAATACCCTACTTAAGCGCTCACATATTCGAATGTAAAAGTTACATGCCAGCAATTGTTTGATGTAGAGGGTTGTACTTGAGCGTTTGAAATTTTTATATTTATTTGTCTATTTTGCATTTTTAGCCGCTATAAAAATCGTTTTAGTCCCCGCCTAAACCCTCTGAACTCCTGAAAACGCTAACGGTCAACTTTATGAGCACGTTAACTTTCGAGGAGAAAAACCATGAATACATTATCTGCTCAATGGAATAAAAAAATTGCTCCATCCTTAGCTGTTTGTATGCTTTGCGGGGTGTTTGTTGGTTGTGCGTCTACCCCAAAAGCACCAACAGAAGCATTGCAGGCAGCTGACTTGGCGATTGCTAAAGCGGAGCAAGATCGTGTGGCGGATTACGCATCGCCAGAGTTAAGTGAGGCGCGCGAAAAACTGACAGCGGCACGTGTTGCTGTTGCAGAAAAGGAAATGGTGCGCGCAGCGCGTTTGGCTGAACAAGCCCGCGCCGATGCAGAGCTGGCTTCAGCGAAAACACAGTCTGCAAAAGCACAAGAAGTAAATGCAGAGTTGGATAAAAATGCCGATATTCTGCAGCGCGAACTGCAACGCAATTCAGGAGGTGCATTATGAAACCCATCATGAAATTTACATCGCTGACAACATTGATTTTATCTGCCTCTTTATTGATTGCCTGCGCCAGCCCTAAAGCGCCGGATGCCGCTGCGCAAGTGCGTGCGAATTTAACGCAATTACAGGCAGATCCCCAGCTTGCAACACTTGCACCGGTGGAGATAAAAGCAGCAGAAGATGCGGTGCGTATTGCGGAGGAGCCGCGCGATGATAAAGCACTGGCAGCACATTTTGTGTATTTGGCTGAACGTAAAGTCGAGACAGCAAGAGCCCTGGCAGAAGCACGTTTTTATGAAGAGCAGCGGCAAGGTCTGAGCGAACAAATAACGGCTGCGCAATTGGAGGCTCGCACCAAAGAAACCGAGGCGTTACGCCGTCAAATCGCGGAGCTAAACGCAAAGCAAACGGAGCGTGGTTTGGTTGTCACATTAGGGGATGTATTGTTTGAAGTTGGCAGATCGGATCTGAAATCCAATGCGCATGCCAATTTGAACAAATTGGTCAGGTTTCTTGAACAACAACCTGAGCGTTCAGTTGTGATAGAAGGCCACACCGATAACATGGGTAGTGACAGCTACAACCAAACGCTTTCACAAAGTCGTGCTGATGCCGTCAAAGTGTTTTTGATAGAGCAGGGCATAGCCGCGAACAGGATCACCGCAGTAGGAAAAGGTGAAAGCGCACCAACGGCCAGTAATGATTCATCTTCTGGTCGTCAGTTAAACAGGCGTGTCGAGATCGTGATTGCAAATTAATTCAATGTTGTGCAAAACGTTTTACTTAATGCTAAATCGGTAAACAAGGAGCTTTGTATGAAATCAATTAATTTTTATGTATCGGCTATTGTTATGGCGCTTATTCTGGCTATCACTGGATGCGCGTCTACATCCAAGGAAAAAAGCACAGGTGAGTATCTGGATGATGCTGTCATCACAACCAAAGTGAAAGCGGCATTTGTTGAAGATGATCAACTTAAAGCAACCGAAATTCAGGTTGAAACCTACAAAGGGGTTGTTCAGTTGAGTGGGTTTGTTGAAGACCGTTCTCACATCGGAAAAGCAGAGCGTGTGACACGTGAAATTAAAGGTGTAAAATCGGTAAAAAATGATATTCGTGTGAAATGACAAATGGTTGATTTTGCCTACTGTGACTTATAAGGATTTTGGATAAGGATTAAATAAGGACATGTGATGAGAGGGATTTCTTTAACGGAGTGATTATGTAAGTACTTGGAGTAAAAATAAAAAAGCTGTCATGCAAGTGGCAGCTTTTTTATTTTTTAATCTGAATAAGCGGGTTTTATTCTATATCGATAAATTCAGCTGTGTGCATACCAAACGTGTGCAGTGCCGGAATAAGACGCTCTGCTTCCGGTGTTTTTTTTGTAAAGACAGCCGTGTGTCCCGTATTGTTGGGTGTATTGCCCACTCTTCCTTCCAATAAATATTCCACCCGCCGGGCGATTGCTTCCCCTGAATCGATCAGTTGTATCGCTGCAGGTAAAGAGGCTGCCAGTTCTGCTTTGAGTAAAGGGAAGTGCGTGCAAGCCAACACCAGCACATCCATTTGTGCCGCTTGTTCATGTTGCATCAATTGGGCGGTGATGTGAGCAATCGATTGATCATCAATTGTTTCACCGCGTAATTTTTGTTCTGCAATTTGCACCAGCTCGCTGGTACCGAGTGAAATAACATCGCATTGTGGAGCGTATTCGCGGATAAGTTCATAAGTGTAGGGGCGTGCGACAGTAGCAGGGGTTGCCAGAAGACCTATCACCCCGGTCTTGCTTAATTTTGCTGCCGGTTTAATGGCAGGTACTACACCGACGATGGGCAGGCTCAAGCGGCTACGTAAATGCGGCAGGGTGAGGGTGCTGGCGGTATTGCAGGCAATAACCAGAATATCCACGGGATATTCCTGCAATAACCGGCTCATTACCACATCGACCCTGGCAATAAGTTCTGCTTCACCTTTGGTGCCGTAGGGAAAAAAGCCGTTATCTGAGGCGTATACCAGTGAGACCGAGGGTAAGCGTTGCAGGATTTCCCGAGCTACGCTCAGGCCGCCAACACCCGAGTCGAACACCAAAATACGTGGGCTGTTACTTGCTTGAGTGGCGTTGCTCATCGGGTGGCTCATAGTAGATAACGATAGGGCAATTCAATCGCCTGCAAACGGGCAACTATTGCTAAAATGGCCGCGATTTTAACGGCCATTGCCGATAAAGCCTAGCGGCGTTTTGCATCCGGAGTTTTCTGTGAGTTCATCCTTGATTGTGTTTTTGGCAGGTTTATCTGGCCTAATAATAGGTGCATTGTTCGTGTATTGGTTGTTTGGCCGTCGGCTGGATCAGGCTGTCATCGCCAAAACCTACGAATTGGAATCTGTGCAACAACAGTTGCAACACAGCAATGCCCTGCGGGAGGCCAGCCTGCAGCAAGAGCTCAACCAATCTAAACAGCAGTTGGCAGAGCTCAAAGCTCAGCTGCATCAGCACCAACAATTACAACAAGAACTGCAACAATCACTGGGGGAGGCTCGTCAAGAGGCCGCTGGTTTGCGCGAAAAAACCCGTCATTTTGAACAGGTGCAGCAGCAGTCATTACGTAAAGATGAGCAGCTGACACTGCTGGAGAAAACGGCTACAGAATTGCAAACCCGTTTGGATCAGGAGCGCAAACATTTTGCAGAACAATTGGCGTTGCTGCAAAACGCCAAAGCGGATCTGGTGAAAGAATTTGAAAACCTTGCCAACAAAATTTTTGAAAGTAAACAGCAGCAGTTCAGTGCTAATAGTAAAACCTTGCTCGATTCTACCTTGGATCCTCTCAAACTACAGTTAGTTGAATTCCGCAAAAAAGTAGAAGATGTTTATGAAAAAGAAAATGCCGAGCGCAACCGTTTGGCAGGGCAAGTGCTGGAGTTACAAAAGCAAGCACAAAAAATTGGCGAAGATGCCGTCAATCTTGCGCAAGCGTTAAAGGGTAATACCAAGGCTCAAGGCAATTGGGGTGAGGTGGTGCTTGAGCGATTGCTGGAAGAATCCGGGTTACAAAAAGGTCGCGAGTACGACACCCAAGTGAACTTTACCAGTACTGATGGTAGTCGTTTGATGCCGGATGTGATCGTACATCTACCGGAAAATAAAGACATCGTTATTGATGCCAAATGTTCACTACTCGATTATGAAAAATATTGCAGTAGTGATGATGAAGCAGAGCGTAAACAACATTTGTCTGCACATATCAACTCGCTGCGCAATCATATTAAAAATTTAAGTATCAAAGATTATGAAAAGATTGACGGCATCAAGGCGTTGGATTTTGTATTTATTTTCATTCCTATTGAAGCCGCATTTATGATTGCACTCCAGCATGAACCCGCTTTGTATCGCGAGGCGTATGATCGTCATATCATTCTGGTAAGTCCTACTACCTTATTGGCGACCTTGCGTACGGTAGAAAATATATGGCGCTATGAAAAGCAAAACAAAAATGCTGAACGGATTGCGAAAGATGCGGGTGCTTTGCATGACCAGTTTGTGTTGCTGTTGGAGTCGCTGGATGATATTGGTAATGCAATCAGTAAAAGCCAGGCTGCTTACACCAAGGCACGCGAGCGGTTGCAATCCGGCCGTGGAAATTTGGTGAAGCGGGTTGATGACATTCGCCGGTTGGGTGCGAAAACCAAAAAAACAATTGCAGGTCACTTGTTGGAAGATGCAGGCGTTGCCACTGATGAGTTGTCACTGGATGAATTATCCGAACAGCAAAATGACGATGCTAGCTAAATAAAAAATTCACATATTAATGATGAGATAGTGTATGAATTGGTTGTTATTTTTTATCGTAACAGGTGTTTTGGTTATCGTTGTGTTGGCAGCTATAGCATCGAATCTGGTATACAAAGTTTATCTGCAAAAAAAAGTACGTGAAGAAAAACTGGAAGCGCTGGAGCAGGCCAACCAACAAGCGCAGCGTGAGCAGCGCGAGTGGCTTAACAAAAGCATACAGATTCTTGCGCAAGCATTGCACAATGATGAGCTGACTTTGACGGAAGCCAGCATTCGCATATCCGGTTTGTTGGATGCATTGGATGTCCAGTCATCTATAAAAGAAGAGTTTTCCGCGTTTTATCAATTGCGTGAAAAAACCAGTCACATACCTTATTTGGAGGCTTGGCAGAACCTGTCTAAAGCGGAACAAAATAAATTTGATATAGAGCGTTTGCGTCACGAGGAAACCTTCCACGATTTTGTACGGGATGCAGCAAAGCGCATACAGGGTAGAGATTTTTAAATGGCCGATGGCTTTGTGTGTCGCGCTATGCGCGCTTGCGATATTAAAGATGTCATTCGCATCCAGGTAGAAGCCTACCGTGAGGAAATGATTGAAAGCGATGAGGTAATACAAAAACGCTTTGCGCAAACTCCGGATACATCCTGGGTTGTTGAGCGCGCAGGAAATGTGTGTGGCTATTTGGTGGGTTATCGTTCACGCATAGGGGAAGTAACACCATGGGGGCACGACTTTTCCCATAAGCTTTTTGCCGACACGCTTTACTTACACGACTTGGCGATCAGCAAATCTGCTGCAGGATATGGATTGGGGCAATTATTAGTTATTCATGCTCTGCAAGAGGCAAGTGCTCTCGACTTGGCAAATGCGGCGCTTGTCTCTGTGCAAAACTCAAAAATATTTTGGGAAAAGCTGGGTTTTAAGGAGTATATGGCATTGCCCGAAATCCAACAGCAACACTTGGCTTCTTATTCCGGTAATGCGTTCTACATGTCCTGCCATCTTATCAAACCATAAAAAATACGGCGGAACGCACGCCCGTTTTCAACATTTTACACAGTCCCTTTTTTCTTCAAGATAACACCGCATTCTGCATGATGTGTGTAAGGGAACTGATCAAATAACGCAAATGCAGTGATCTCGTGTGTTTGGGTGATGGTGTGCAAGTTTTCTCTCAGTGTTTCGGGATTGCATGAAATATAAATAATGTTGTCGAAACGCTGCGTAATGCTGGTGGTATGTGGATCAAGGCCCGCACGTGGTGGATCTACAAAAATGGTCGAAAAGTGATAGTCAGCCAGATTGATGTGTCGCAGGCGATTAAACTCACGCACGCCATCCATTGCTTGTGAGAACTCTTCACTGGACATGCGTGCGATTTGGATATTGTTGATTTGATTTTGTTGGATATTGAATTGAGCAGAATCGACAGATGACTTTGCAACTTCTGTTGCAAGTACTTTGGAAAAATTTTGTGATAACGGCAAAGTGAAATTACCATTGCCGCAGTAAAGCTCTAATAAATCACCACCAAATCCTTTACTGTTCTCTACCGCCCATGCCAACATTTTTTCACAAACACCGGCGTTGGGCTGAGTGAAGCTGGCTTCTACTTGTTGATAGACAAATTCGCGCCCCAGCACCTGCATACGCTCAATCACATAATCTCGTTCGATCAGTAATTTTTGTTTTCGGCTGCGGCCAATAATGTCAGCCCCTAGTTGTTGTTTAAGTTGGCGTGCGCGCTCACTCCATTCCGCAGTTAATTCTTTGTGGTAAATCAATGTAATTAACGACTCTCCGCTTTGTGCGGTCAAGAACTCAACTTGATAAAGTTTGTGGCGTAATAATTCATCGCTATTAATTGCAGGAAGCAATTGACCAATCAATTTGTTGATAAGCAGTGAGCCAACCGGAAATTCAGTGATGGAATAAGGCTTCTTGTCTGCATCGAACATGACAAATTCAGAGCGGTCTTGTTTGTGCCACACGCGAAACTCAGCGCGCATGCGATAGTGTTTTTCAGAAGAGGTAAAAACCTGGATTGGAGGGTGCGAAAATCCGGAAAAGTCCTGTTGGATTCGGGTAAGTTTTTCGTTGAGTTGATGCTGGTAGCTGGCAGGGGAAAAATCGTTGGCGGTCATAACGGGCTCATTAAAAGCTTGCTTGTTAAACAAGGCGGGCTGCACTTTAGTACAGCCCGTGAGCCGGCATTATAACTTCTTCGTCTCGCATTTGCCCCATTCACACGTAAGAACAGAGGTGGCTTTTTCTCCGCAGAAGGTCGCATAGACTTCATGTGGCCATTGATTGGCAATACTCAGGGTGTATGCAGCAGGGCAGGTCTTTTCATGGGCATTTGCAATACTATAGAAGGTTGCGCCTTGGGAAGCGCCCTGCAATCCCGCTGCCAATGTGGGAACGTCTACGATTTTATAGTCTGCAGGTAAATGTTTCAGCAGCTCGGCTTTGTATGGTGCGATTTTAGGATTGTTTGCCAAGGGCAATGCTTTGCCGCTGATCTGTGCAAGCCTAAATTGGCAAATTTTTTGTTTATTAACCGGGCTGCGTTGTGGAAGAGCCAGCTCATCGGTTGCACGCGTGCGGGCATCTAGTACCAAACGGATCGCCGCAGGTGAAACAGTTTTATTGTTGTAGCTAAACGCATCATTGGTATGCAGCTGACTATAAAATGCATCTGCCGCTGCTACGAGTTTTGCATTTTCATTCAGCCAATTCTGCTGGGTATCAATTGCATCAACTTCTATATCCCCGCCAAGCGTTGCACAAGTCGTAAATAAATTGGAAAAATAAACGGCTTCACTAAGGGTATTGGTGGCGGCTCGCTCCAGGGAGTTTTCATCGATTGTCGGTGTTTGTGTGGCACAACCTGTTAATAAAGTAATGCCAAATGCTAATTTGAGTAAGTATTTATTGTGTGTCATTGTGGCTCCTGCGGGATGATAGTTATGCCTGTTGCAACGGTAGTCTAATAATAAAGCTGCAACCTTTGCCTGGCGCTGTTTTTACATCGATTGTTCCTTGATGACGCTCGGTGATAATGAAATATGAAACAGATAAACCCAAGCCTGTTCCCGAGCCTAGTTCTTTTGTTGTGAAAAATGGCTCGAAGATATGCTTGCGTACAGTATCGGTCATGCCGGGGCCATTATCTTGAACTTCGATCACAAGATGCTGGTCTTGTGTGTATGTTTTGATCCAAATGCTTGGGTTTTCTTCTCCGCTGCTGGCAAGTGCCTGTTTGGCATTTCGCAATAAATTCAATAGGACTTGTTGTAACTCTGGAGCGGATGCATGTACCGGAGGAAGTGGCGATTCAAATTCAGTAACAATATTTACCTTGTGGCCGCTGTAAGAATAATTGCTTTGGCTTAAATTAATAGTCTGTTCAATTAGGTGTTGTATTTCAACCAGGCTGGTTTTTCGTTGGGAGTTGTGTGAAAACTCTAGCATGTTTCGTACTATGGTTGCTGAGCGCTCGCCGGCTTCACGTATAGAGTCGAGCATTTTTGGTATTTCACGAGTTTGTAAGTAGGTATGTACCTGCTGAAAATCCAGATTCAATTGATTGGCGTGGGTATGATTAGTGGAAAAATTAATATCTGTCCGGCGCGAAATATTTTGTACGTTTTGTAGAATAACACTGAGAGGGTTATTGATTTCGTGAGCGATTCCAGCTGCTACTTCGCCAAGTGAATACATTTTTTCATTTTGGATCATTAAGTTTTCAATTGTTACTTTCATGGTGACATCGTCTATCCTAATAACGGCACCCTGTTGCGTGCTGGAAATTAATGGGTAAATCGTGATCTCAAAATAGCATTTTTTTTCGTCATCACTTTGCGTGTGTTGTGTAGAGTAAGGCTCGCCATTGCGGATCGAGTTTTTAATAGAATCAACTGTGACGGGGAATAAAGGCAATAAATCAGTAATATTTTTTCCCAGCGCCTCGTTTGAAAAAATTTCAAACGTGTTTTCGGCAGCCGCGTTCCAGTGAGTGACTTCGCCCTTTGCGCTAACGCCAATAATAATCGATGGCATAGAGTTGATCATGCTTTGTAAGTACAACTTGGTTTCGCGTAGCTGCCGCCCTGTTTGTTCATGACGGGCAACTTCGTCCACCAACAGATTATTGGTGGTGTGCAAACTTTCTGTGCGCTCAAGGATCTTGTCTTCCAATACTTTTTGCGATTCCTTTAGCGCTTTTCGTGCGCGCTTGTTGCTCAAGCGGCTGCGCTGTAAGCCGATGATCAAGAGCGTCTGTAAGACCAACAGAAGAATCACCACAATCCCCATCCAGGGAATGGAATCATTATTTGGCAGTTGGGTGATTAAAGTAGGGGATTTCATAAGCAGTGGGCGTTATTAAGTTATAAAGATAATTGGATCCATGAAATATCGCGTTGGCAAAGTATATAGACCTAAATAAGGATTCGAGCGTGCCATGAAAGCTAATTTACCTGTTGGCGCTGTATTTTTGTCCGCAGGAGCTTACTTCTTGGTCGCTCTCTTATAAGTTTTAAGTAAATCGTCAAAAAACGTTTGACACAAAAAGCAAATTCGATAGAATGCGCACCTCTCAACGAGGGGCGGTTAGCTCAGTTGGTAGAGCAATGCCCTTACAAGGCATGGGTCACAAGTTCGAGTCTTGTACCGCCCACCACATTTTGTGCTCCCTGAACAAGAGCCTGAACAAAATGGCAGGTGTATCGTTGTTAGTTTCGCGGACCGGTAGTTCAGTCGGTTAGAATGCCGGCCTGTCACGCCGGAGGTCGCGGGTTCGAGCCCCGTCCGGTCCGCCACTATTTCAGAAAGCCCGCCATGTGCGGGCTTTTTTATTGCCTTAGAAACGCAGATCTACATGAAATTGTCATCTTTGGTTGGTAGATTGAAGTTCAGGGAGTAAAACCCGGGAACCAGTCAGGCGATATACCTGTCTGTAGACTGGGGTTTCCCTGAGAGTAAATATCCAATCTAAGGAGTAATGACAATGCAAGACTATGTTGAAGACCTGCTAGACGTTCAGTTTGATGATGTTGATGATGATTTCCCTGAAGATTACTCAGACATCTAACCCGGGCTAATGCAGCATTTTGCTGCAGGCTCGTGGTAACTCCTCGCTTTCTCTCTGTTTGGTTATTCCTTTCTTTATAAAATCTCCCCGGTGATTTTGATAACCTGATTTAGTGTTGTTGGTGCGCGCTATAACCAGTAGTTTTGATGACGGAACCAGCGTGGTATCGTTTAGTCGAATAGGCCGCAAATCTGTGCAAAAGTCACTCTTCATGGCAGTTGTTCACGTTTTCATGTGAATGTGTTTCTTATACTTCCTACAACTTTACACACAAATCACCCGGTGTGAGACAACTGTCCTATGTCCAATTCCCCTGCAGAGCAACTTGAGGCTGTCTTTCTTTTTCAGGACGGGCAAATAGCACGCGAGTTGCTTTACCCTGAGTTTGAGGCAATTTTGGATGGCTTCATCCCTGTTCCTGATTTTTCTGGTACATCAGCCAAGGCGGCTTATGTGCAAATCAACCCGTCGCTAAATGTTACCGGCGTAGTGTTTTTTCTTTTGGGGTTCGATGCAAAAGGCATGGTTGATCGCCGTTGGAATGTGCCGTTACGCCAGTTGTTG
Organism: Cellvibrio sp. pealriver; assembly: GCF_001183545.1. Classification (NCBI taxonomy): domain Bacteria; kingdom Pseudomonadati; phylum Pseudomonadota; class Gammaproteobacteria; order Cellvibrionales; family Cellvibrionaceae; genus Cellvibrio; species Cellvibrio sp. pealriver. The sequence goes on along the minus strand of NZ_KQ236688.1, from coordinate 1,848,369 downwards.
GAATCCGCTGGTTCCGGGCCTGATATGGGGGCAGGGGCAATCCGGCTGGTGTGTTACAGCCAGTGTCCTGTTGCCTGGCACCAGAAGAATTTGTGGGATCCGCTTATGCAGCCGGGCAGTAATAGCTTTGTGGCGATGCGCAAAGCCGTGAAATCCAATCGATTGGGGTTTGCGATAAAAGCACCGGAGGCACAGGCTGTTGCTTCAAAGTCGGTTCAAGCTGTGCGTACTGTTGCTGAAGTTGAGCGCGAGCAATCAGCGCTGGAACAAAAATTACATGAACATTATGCGCAAGAGTTGCGCGATAAAATGGCGCTATTGATCAAAGAGCAGCGCTTGCGTATTGCCACGCTAATGAATCAACATCAGGCAAAATTTCACTCACTTCAGCATGAGCACCAACACCGTTTGTTGGCCTATCAACAGCAGTATCAGCAATTAGAGCAGCAAAATAAGGAACTTGAGGAGCGCAACCGTTCTTTAAAAGAAAGTCTTGATATTCAAGCCACCAAGGTGGAAGGGATGCGTGAATATTTTGCCCATAAACTCAAGGCCGCACAGCAAGATGAATCCAGTCAATTGCAGGTGTTGCAAGAAAATTTTGCATTGGAGCTCGATACAAAAATCCGTGCTGCTACTGCAGGGTTACGTGAGATGTTAGACATGCGGGAAGTTGAGCTATTTTATCGGCATCAAAATGAAAGTGCGTTAAAAGAAGAGATTGTGAATATCAAGCGTGAAAATCAGCAGCTTTTGAAAAATAGCAGCGATCAATTGTTGGGGCGTTTGACTAAAGCGGGTGTTAATTTGGTTGCTTTCCTGCCTGGAGTGGGGGAGATTGCGATTGCGCTCGATGATATTGGCCGGTATCTGGAAGATCCTGATGCTTATGCAGCAGAAAAAGCTGGCGTAAGCCAAGCGGTTTATTTTGCGTGGCTGGAGCATCATAAATCGCCCTGTTGCAGTGCAGTTGATTCGCGCGGCAATATGTGTGGCCGAAGTATTCCAATGATTGAAACTCCATTAGAGTTTCACTCTGGGGAAAGTGATCGCTGCACACAACATCAAACGGTCACTTTTTCATTGGTAGCAGAGCGGCGTTAAATATTTAAAAACAGAACAGTGACCAATAGATGTGTATTGCAGGTATAAAAAACGGTGTTGATTGATTCTGGCGATGATTTTTTTGCCGCTGCTTGTGCTGTGCCATTACAAAATATGACCACAAAAGTATTGGCTGCTGCAGGTGTTGAATTACTGGTGCGTCGGGATGATTTATTCGACCAGCAGTTATCGGGCAATAAATTCTACAAACTATTTTTTAATTTGCATGAGGCAGGCAAGAAACGGATAAGCACATTGCTGAGTTTTGGTGGTGCCTATTCGAATCATTTACATGCTTTGGCTGCTGCAGGGCAGCGATACGGTTTTAAAACAATAGGTGTGGTGCGCGGTGAGCGCCCTGTGCAATTAAGTCCGACCTTGATTGATGCTGAAAATTGGGGGATGCAGTTGGTGTTTATCAGCCGTCAGGAGTACGGTGATAAAAATGAATTGCAAATGATTGAAGCGTTGCGCAATCAGTTTGGCGAGTTTTACAGTATTCCTGAAGGTGGTGGTAATCTCGCTGGTGCGCAGGGTATGCAGTTGCTTGGGCAAGCGCTAGAGCAGCAGGTAAAAGCTGACTATACTGCGGTGTGCATCCCCTGTGGAACAGGTATTAGCTTGGCGGGTTTGGCCGCAGGCATTAGTCAGGAAAAGCAGGCATTGGGATTTTCCAGTCTGAAAGGTGATGGAAATTTGGGGCGTAATGTTGCGTATTACTATCGCCAACTTTTTAGTGATAGCCTGCGTATTGATACTCCCGAAAATTGGCGACTGATCAGTGGGTTTCATGCAGGTGGATATGCCAAGAGGCACCCGGATTATCTGTTTCGCTTTTGGCAAACGTTTGAGCAGGAAACGGGATTATCACTTGATCCTGTGTACACATTAAAAATGTTTTGGGCAATTCATTGTCTTGCGCAACAGGGATATTGGGCGCGTGGTTCTCGTGTGATTGCAATACACACAGGAGGATTACAGGGGCGGAGAGGATTTACATGTCCCTAAACCACAGAAGTTTGAGTTGCGATAAGCCAGCGAATAACGTGCCGTAAAAGTTGTTTTGGTAATGCGTTTTTGTAGTCTTATAAGAGACTGCTTCCCTGTTAAAGGATGTTGTTATGCAAGCTCAAAAAAATGCCCAAGTTCCTGTTGATGTGTCTGCCCCCGTCGGATTCGATCTGAACTTGACACGCACATTGGTGCCACTAAAAGACATGAGCGAAAGCCATTTGCTGGCTTTGTTGGATGATGCAGTTGTCGATACTGTATGTGCAGGTCAAACGCTTTTTTCTGCAGGCAGTTATGATGAGCAGCATGTCTACCTTCTGCATGGTGATGTCGCTCTGGTTAATGTCGATGGTACCCGCACGCAAATTAAAGGGCGATCATCCCTTCTTCCCATTGCCCATCAGCAACCACGCCAGTATACGGCTGTGGCCGAAACAGATTGCAGTGTGTTGCGTATCAACAGCGAGCGCTTGGATAAAATGCTGACCTGGAGCCAGGTTGCTGATTATCTGCAACTGATTATTTCGCGTGAGCGTGATCTGGACGAAGACATTGATTGGATGATGATTATTTTGAAGTCCAATTTATTTTTCAAAGTACCACCTTTGAATGTTGAGCAAATTTTTTCGCGTTTGACTCCCCAGGTTGTGTATGCGGGCGATGTGATTATTCGTCAAGGCGAATTGGGAGACCAATGTTATTTCATTAAAGAAGGTGAGGCGGATGTAACCCGGCATACGGATAACAAACGTCAGCATCTAGCGACCATCGGTGTTGGTCGTTGTTTTGGTGAAGATGCGCTGGTAAATGAAACTGTGCGTAACGCAACAGTCATGATGCGTACAGACGGTGTCTTGATGCGTTTGGAAAAACAGGATTTCTATCGATTATTGAAAGAACCGAGTGTGGCGACACTGGCATTAGCCGAATTGGCGGATACCATGGCAAAAGGTGTTGTGGCGGTTGATGTGCGCAGTGAAGAAGAATACAGCGAGGTGCACTTACCGCACGCTGTGAATATCCCATTAAATATACTTTCCATTAAATCCCGCTTGCTGGTTAAAGATAAATTGTATGTCTTTTATTGCGATACCGGACGGCGCAGTCGTGCGGCAGCGCATTTGTTAGCACAACATGGTTATCGCACATTGGCATTAGATAATTGCGCGCAATTATTTAGTCCTGCTGGTGCTCAGCAATATTTAACCGATACGCAAAATTATGTGTTGCGCAATGGTGATGTCATTCTCGGGCAGGGTTAGTTATCTGGCCAGTGATCTGGTACAACAAAGCCCCGCATGGATTCTCGCCACACCGTTTTTGTAATGCTATTCATTTCGATCAAAGCCGCTATCAAGAGCGGCTTTTTTGTTTTTTCCAGCTGCGATTGTATGTGTTTGGAAAGTTCGGTCGCTGTTAATAATCTATCAGGGCTATCAATGTGCGCAGGGGATAACCAGTGCTGATGTTCAAGCAGGGTCCAGACCGTCTCTGTTTGTGCTGTCTGCTGTAAAAAATACAGAAAATCGCGCAGGTGCCACCAATATCCATGGCCGTGATGTGGATGGCTATGATCAGGGCTTAAACACATAGATGCAGGTGAAAAAAAATAACCCTGCAAACACAAAGCACTATGCCAGTTTTGAATGTGAGGGTATTTCGCGTGCAATACTTTTTGTGTTTGGGTGAATTGGTGCAGTGGCAACTGATGATTGATGAGATGGGTTAATTTGATATCCAAACGGTCATTGTTGTTTGGTCCAATCCAGTTTTTCCACTCAGTAGCATCTTTCTGGCTGTGTGTATTGCATAGATAAAATTTTACAGCAGTCTCAATATGAAAATACTGCCCATCGCGGCCGCATAGAAAATCCAATGCGCCTAATGTTATTCCCTTATGATCAATTTGCAGGTTGTAATCCAACAATTGCCATTGCGGGTGATGGTTAAAATAAAATTGCCACAAAGCTTCGTAATAAATTCCGAGCCGTGTGCTTTTTCGCTGTGCGAGGTGCTTATCCAATGCCTCTGGGGCGGCATCTAATGTGCGCAACCAATCCCACAATGCCGTGTCTGATGGTGTAAAGCCGGTGTGTGAACACGGTTGTTGAAAAGGAAAAATCTGTGTTGCTGTGCCCGGTAATTCCTGCATCATAGGCGCGCTGAAACAGCACCAGGCCAAATCACGCACATGCTGGTGATGGAGTTGATGGATAAACAATAGTGATGGATCATCAGGTAAATTCGGCATAAATATCAGCCTTGGGGAATCTGGAGGCTATAATAGCTTACAAAATCCAGGGATATTTCCTCATTTAATTAACCGCACGCTTTACTAACCGCACTCTCCGTGACTTTTATGCAGTGACTTTTATGACCCATTTTTCAACCATAGGCCTGATTGGCCATCTCAATAATGAGCGCGCGGTATATTCCATCAAACGGTTGATCCGTTTTTTACAGCTCCGCAATAAACGTTTTGTCCTTGAGGCGGAAACGGCTGCGCGCATTGTTGATACTGATTTGCTGTCTGCTGCGCACCAGATCGTGGATATGGATACGCTCGGGCAGGCGTGTGATTTGGTTATTGTTGTCGGTGGTGATGGCAGCCTGCTGCGCGGTGCGCGTGCACTTGCCAAATATGCTGTGCCGCTTTTGGGGGTTAATCGTGGGCGCTTGGGATTTTTGACCGACATCACCCCGGAAGATATTGAAAATAAGGTCGATGAAGTGTTGTCGGGCCAATTCAAATCGGAAAAGCGGTTTTTGTTGGATATGGAGGTCAGACGCGACGGGCAGGTGATCGCCACGGCTGATGCACTCAATGATGTGGTCTTGCACCCTGGGCAATTCATCCACATGCTGCAATTTGAGATAGCGGTAGATGATGTATTTGTCACCAGCCAGCGCTCCGATGGCGTCATTGTGTCTACGCCAACCGGTTCCACGGCCTATTCATTGAGTGGTGGTGGCCCCATTTTGCATCCGACTCTGGATGCCATAGTTGTTGTTCCCATGAACCCCCACACCTTGAGCAGTCGTCCGATTGTAGTGGCGGGGCACAGTGCGATCAGCATTGTCGTGGGCGAGCACAACCGCGCCGAGCCAATGGTGACCTGTGATGGGCACTCGCATGTTGATGTGCAGACGGGCGATACAATCCTGATCCGTAAAAAGCCCCACATGTTGGAGCTGTTACATCCTCTTGATTACAACTTTTATGAGCGTTGCCGTTCCAAGTTGGGATGGGGCGGGCATCTATTGAAGGAGTAGCATGGAGGGGCTAACGGCATGATAAAACAGTCGCCAGATAAATCGATCAGCCGGTCCCAGCCGGGTGAAGCCAGAGGTTACGATTTAATTGGTGATGTCCATGGGTGCGCCCACACTCTGGAGCGGTTGCTGCAAACCCTGGGGTATCAAAAAATCGGCGGTGTATATCGCCACCGGCAACGACAAGTCATATTTCTTGGGGATATTGTGGACAGAGGGCCGCGTATCCGTGAGGCCTTGCATTTGGTGCGTGACATGGTGGAGCAGGGCAGTGCCCTGATGATTCTGGGTAACCATGAGTTCAATGCCATCACCTATTGCACCAGTACAGGCAGTGGTGGCTACTTGCGCCCCCACACTGCCGCTAACGCGAGGCAGATCGCTGAAACCCTTGAGCAATTCGCTAATTACTCCCAGGAATGGCAGTCCTTCATTCGCTGGTTTGTGGAGTTGCCTCTGTTTCTGGAGATCGAGCATCCACTCACCCGGCAGCTATTTCGCGCTGTGCATGCTTGTTGGGATCAAACACTGATTGACCTTCATTGTGCACGTTATGGCGATGGCCATATTGATTGGACATTTGTTCTGGAATCGGCTGAGCCGGGCTCTCTTGCTGCACTGACCAAGCAACGCCTGACCGGCGGGGTGGATTTGCCTTTGCCAGATGGGATGACAATGACATCATCGGACGGTTATACCCGTCGCGCATTCCGCACAAAATTCTGGGGGCATGAGGCGCGCACCTATGGCCAATTATTGTTCCAGCCAGATCCGATTCCGGAACATATTGCGATGGCAGAAATCTCTGAAGAGCACCGCTCCCAAATGGTGTATTACGATCATGCCCAGCCACCATTGTTTGTGGGTCATTATTGGCTGAAAGGGCAGCCACGCCCGCTTGCTCCCAACCTGGCCTGTCTGGACTATAGTGCGGTTAAATTCGGGCGATTGGTGGCATACCGCATGGATGGTGAGGCACAATTACAGGCCAATAAATTTGTGTGGGTGTATGTAGACCCCTGACATTTTCAGTCTTTTCCCTTCCATCGGATACAGAGCATTGAACTGGATTACCGTAAAACATTTTCCCATCGAACAGGATTTAAGTGCGCTTAGCCACTATTTGCGTGAGCGGGGCTTGCAGCATCGCATTACCGAGGAGGACGGCCGGCAATGCCTGATGGTTTTGGATCCTGATGTTATCCCCGCCTTGCAAGAATTTCTCACCCGTTATGAACAAGGCGATATCGAGTTACAGTTGACTCACACATCAAGTTTTACAAACGCACCCTCTGGGCATCAGACACAAGGTTTTCCCAATCTGGTTCAGCAAGCGCTGCAGGTACCTGTCGTGACTTGCCTGATTTTATTGAGTGGGCTTGGTGCGCTTGTAGTCGGCACCCAATGGATGGCGTATTTTACGTTTCTGGGTGTTGTCGATAATCGCTTTATTCCATTAGCGAATACATTGGCCAGTGGGGAAGTTTGGCGTTTGGTAACACCGGCTTTTTTACATTCAGGCATTTTTCATGTGTTATTTAACTGTTTGTGGATGTGGGAGTTAGGGCGGCGTTTGGAATTTTTAACAGGACGTTGGCACTTCCTGTTATTTTTTATTATCACTGCTATTGCAGCGAATGCATCAGAATTTATATGGAGTGGGCACGCCAACTTCGGTGGAATGTCTGGTGTTGTTTACGCCTTGGTTGGATTTATTGCTGTGCGTCAACGCATTGCACCTCATCCATTGGTTGCTGTTCCTTCGGCGTTGATCGGTTTTATGCTGTTTTGGTTAGTGTTATGTATGACCGGCGTAGTCGATTATTTTATCGCAGGCTCTGTGGCCAATGCCGCGCATTTGGGTGGATTAATTGCTGGCGCTGTTTACGCGTTATTCACAAAACACCTGTACTTACGTTAATTGTTTTTAAATTGGAAAATGTATGGATTTGCAACAATTACTTTCCAGCCTTACGCCGGAAATTTATCAAAATTTAAAGCGCGCAGTAGAGCTGGGCAAATGGCCAGACGGTAACCGTTTATCAGCGGAGCAGCGTCAGTTGTGTATGCAAGCGGTGATTGCCTACGAGCATAAGAATTTACCACCAGACCAGCACACGGGTTACATTCCACCGGAGCCGCATACTTATTGTGGCGATGATGATCACGAACATGATCATGCGCACACCGACAAGCCCATTAAATGGGTTGAATAATTTTTCTATTTGAGTGAATCAGGAATTCGTTATGACTGCAGCAGAGCAAGGTTTTCCCGCCAAAGAACAAGCACCCAAAACGATTTATCTCAAAGACTACCAAGTGCCGCCTTATTTGATCAAAACGACTGATTTACGTTTTGAAATTTATGAGGGTGAAACGCTTGTCAGTGCTATGTTGCACTTATACCGCAACCCGGCTGCTGCCCCCGCATCGCAACTCACCTTACATGGTGCAGATTTGGAGCTTGTTTCTATTGCGCTTGATGGAAAAATTCTCGGTGCAGATGATTATGAATTCGGTGAAGAAAATCTGACGATTTTTAATACCCCTGCAGAATTCAAACTGCTGACCATCACAAAAATAAAACCGGAATCGAATACCTCGCTTGAAGGGCTTTATCGCTCACGCACAATGTACTGCACCCAGTGTGAAGCAGAGGGCTTCCGCAAAATAACCTATTACCTTGATCGCCCTGATGTGATGAGTGAGTTCACCACGACAGTGGTGGCCGATAAAAAATTTCCAGTGTTGTTATCAAATGGGAATTTGATTGACCAGGGTGATGCTGAAAACAATCGTCATTATGCTACCTGGCATGACCCGTTTAAAAAGCCCGCTTATCTATTTGCCTTGGTGGCAGGTGATCTCGCCCATATAGAAGATAGCTTCACCACCTGCTCCGGCCGCGACGTGACTTTGAAAATATTCGTTGAACCCAAGGATCTGGATAAATGTGATCATGCAATGACCTCACTGAAAAACTCCATGCGTTGGGATGAGGAAGTCTATGGTCGTGAATACGATTTAAATATTTTTATGATTGTTGCAGTTGATGATTTCAATATGGGCGCAATGGAAAACAAAGGCCTCAATATATTTAATACATCCTGTGTATTGGCAAAGCCTGAAACCACTACCGATGTTGGTTTTCAGCGCGTAGAAGGTGTTGTTGCCCACGAATATTTCCATAACTGGAGCGGCAACCGCGTGACTTGTCGCGATTGGTTCCAGTTGAGTTTAAAAGAAGGTTTTACGGTTTATCGCGATTCAGAATTTTCAGCAGATATGGGCTCGCGCACGGTAAAGCGCGTAGAAGATGTCACTTTGCTTCGCACACTTCAATTTGCAGAAGATGCAGGGCCAATGGCGCATCCGATCCGTCCGGAATCCTATATCGAAATATCCAATTTCTACACCATGACGGTATATGAGAAAGGTGCAGAAATTATTCGCATGCTGGCAACCTTGTTGGGCAAAGAACATTTCCGCAAAGGAACCGATTTGTATTTTGATCGCCATGATGGTCAAGCGGTTACCACAGAAGATTTTGTTGCAGCGCTGGCAGACGCATCGGGGCGCGATCTCACGTTATTCAAGCGTTGGTATTCACAAGCGGGTACGCCGCGTTTGCACATTACCGATCATTACGATGAAGATGCGCAAGAATATTCGCTCACGATCAAACAATCTTGCCCGCCTACGCCTGAATGTCAGGAAAAACTGCCGTTCCATATTCCGATTGCGATGGGCTTATTGGGCAGTGCAGGGGATTTGCCGCTCTATTTAAAAAATGCCGAACCTGATTTTGAAACGGGTGATAACACGCACAAGGTTCTTGAGTTAACCAGTGCCGAACAAACGTTTGTGTTTGAACGTGTACAAGAAAAACCGGTGCCGAGTTTGCTGCGCGGTTTTTCGGCACCGGTAAAAATGCATTATGACTACAGCATTGCCGATTTGATTGTATTGATGAGCCGCGATAGCGATGGTTTTAATCGTTGGGAAGCCAGCCAGCAATTGGGGCTACATGCTATTCATCAGGCCATGAAGGTGTACCAGCAAGGCGGCGATTTGAAAAATTGGGCACTAGAGCCAGATTTAATAGCGGCCTATCGCAGCATCTTGCAAGACGACAGTCTGGATAAAGCAATGGTGGCTTACATGCTCAGTTTGCCATCAGAAGCGTATTTGAGTGAATTGGCTGATCTGGTGGATGTTGAAGCTATTCACTACAGCCGTACAGCTGTGCGTATTGCACTTGCACATGCATTGCGCGACGAGTTGATGCGTGTGTATCAGGATTATGATCATCAACAACCCTACAGTGCGACCGCAGATGCCATTGCTGCGCGCAGCCTGAAAAATGTTGCGCTCGGATATTTAATGCTGCTTAACGACGATGCGTTAGTGCAAGCCTGTGAGCAGCAATATCGCACCAGTAACAATATGACGGATGTGATGGCAGCCTTGACGCAGTTGGTCAATAGCAGTTCACCGCTCGCGCAGCAATTGGCTGTTAAGGCATTGGATGACTTTTATCAGCGCTGGCAGCATGAATCACTGGTAGTGAACCAATGGTTAACTGTGCAGGCGAGTTGTGTGTTGCCGGGCACCTTGGCTACAGTAAAAAAATTGCAACAACACCCGGCATACGATGGAAAAAATCCTAATAAAATTCGCGCCCTGATCTCCAGTTTCTGCAATGGTAATCCTATTAACTTTCATGCAAATGCAGGCGTTGGCTATGAGTTTCTTGCGGATCAAATCATCGCGCTCAATAGCCAAAATCCGCAAATTGCATCGCGCTTGTTAACGCCTTTGACCAAATGGAAAAAATATAACGTACAACGACAATCCTTAATGAAGGCGCAGCTGGAGCGAATTATGGCAGTGTCGGATCTTTCCAAAGATGTGTATGAAGTGGTCAGTAAAAGTTTAGTGTAACGATCACTGTTTGTCGGACATAAAGCGGGCATCGCGCAAGTGATGCCCGCTTTTTTTTGCTTGCCTATGGCATGAATGTTGAAGAGACAGTGATAGCGATAACAACAAATGAACAATATCACGCTGTTGCGCACTGAATTGTTGCCTTGCACTAGCAATAAATATTTTTCCGCACCGATGTTGTGCGGGTTTCTTGTCCTGGTCTTTTGTTAGGTGCTGTTGGAGGTTTTGAAATGGTGCGTTTTTTGGGGCAGGCCGTTGCCTCAGTTAAACCCTGGGTATTATTGACTGCAATTTTTATCAATTTGTTATTGGTCGCTGTGGCGATTGTGTTCGCAATTGCCAGTGTTTGGTTGTTGATACCGGTTTTGTTAGTGGTTGTATTAATACTGGGGATAGTGGGGGGCGTTAACCGGGATCTGGAGGGAATAAAACACTATCTTGCTGCCGTTGATAAAGATGTTGTTGTGGATTGGAACCAGTTAGTCAGTGGGCCTTTGAACAGCCTTCATAACACGTTTATTGATGTCTTTAAAAACCGGCAGCGGCGCAATGCAGAATATAAAGATGCAGTAAAAGAAATGGGACACTCGTCTGCAGAATTAGCTGCTAATGCAAAAGAGGTTTCCAAAAGTGCGGCCTATCAATCCAACGCGACCACATCCAGTGCAGCTGCCATTACCGAAATTAGTCATAGTATCGACGATATCAGTAGCCGTATTGCCGGTGCGCGTGACGCTGCTACCAAAGCATGTGATTACAGTAAGCAAGGAGGCGTAGCGCTGGGTGAAGCGACACGTGAAGTCACTGATGTAGCGCGGCTCGCTCGGGAAACCGAATTGCGTATCAGCGAATTACACAGTTTGATGAATAAGGTAACGGCAATGTCACAGGTGATTGGCGATATTGCAGGGCAAACGAATTTGCTGGCGTTGAACGCGGCGATTGAAGCAGCACGCGCAGGTGATTATGGACGGGGCTTTGCTGTTGTTGCAGACGAAGTGAGAGCCTTGGCTGTTCGCAGTCAAGGCTCTGCCAGTGAAATCAGTTCCAACATTGCACATGTGCAGGAAAGTATGCAGCAGGTACTGGCTAGCGTGGCAAAAGTGGTAGAAAAAACCAATAGGTCTTTGATTGGGGTATCCAGTGCAGATGAATCGTTAACGTCAATATTGACAACAACGGATGATGTATTTGGTTTGATTGATGAAATTGCAGTTGCCGCAGAGCAACAGAGTATCGCCGCACGAGAAATATCAAAACATATAGAAACAGTTGCTGACCTTGCGAACCAGAATAGTTATCGCGCTGGCCAAGCCGCTGAAATTGCAGACCACTTGCATAGATTGACTCATCATTCGGAGTAGTATTATGGAAACTCCTGTTTCATTACTGGTTGTATTTTTGGTATTTCCTATAGGTTTTTTGCTGTTTTTAATTATTTCGCTCAGCTATAAAAAACGCCAGGCAAGCATATTATTTTTAAAAGGTATTGCTTACATAAAATTGCTGCGCAGTTTATTGACTTACATTCAGCAGCACCGCGGTTTGACAACGGGTTTTATCAATGGAAACCAGGCAGCGCAGCAGAATATTGCAGCTCTGGCGGTTCAAATCAAAAACGTTATTGCCGAGCTTGAAGCAACCGGTGGTTGGATGAAAGATAATGTCAAATGGTCCAGTTTGGTGGATCATTGGAGCCGTTTGTCATCCATTTATACGCAGGGTGATGCGGATAAAAACTTTAAACAACACAATATCCTGATCGCTAATTTATTGTATTTAATTGATGATGTGGCCGATGCACACCATCTTTCAAAAATAACGGGTGATGCAAGCGATACCGATTGGCGTTATTTATTATCGATTGCTGAATATATTGGACAGGCGCGTGCTTTGGGTACTGGCGTTGCGGCAAAAGGTGAGTGCTCCAGCGTGTTGCGCATCCAGCTCAACCATTTGCGCAATAAAATCGCATCCAGTGTTGATGCATCATGGCCAGATGCATCGCGTGTGGAAATCCAGCAACTATTGCGTTGTATAGAAACGCAATTGATTATTGAACGCCCCAGTATTCAGGCGGGCGATTATTTTCAACTGGCGACCCGTTGCATCGAACATGTGTTTGAGCAATTTGATCGCCAAATTGAGAGGTTACAATATTATCGCAATTAACTTTTATACAACGGCTGCAGAGGGCTGTTGTTTGAATGTTGATACGTTTTATTGCGGCGCAGGTTGGCTAGCGTTTGCAGTAATATCTCGCTGTTCGGTGTGGCATTGTTGCCACCAAAAATAGCTTCATCCAGCTTGCGCAGTTCTTCGCTGAATTCCGGGCTGTTTATTTGCGCTGCAATAATTTGTAAATTTGTTAGCGAAGGGTTTTTCCAATAAACCTGTGCCCAATCAATCAGGGCTTTACGTAGCTCTTTCCAATTGTTCTCCGCCAGTTGTCGTTTAACCTGATTCCATGCGGTATTTTCTGCTTGGGTACGTTGGCTTTTTTCATGCTCTTTTGCGGCATGAATACCGGCGAGTTTGCGTCTGGCGATAAAAAATTCCAATGCAAAATAGGCAGCAGCCAATAAGCTAACCAAATTGGTGATGTAGAGCCATATCGGTGTTTGCTGAACAATACGCGTTGATTGTTCTTTAAGGCCTGTTAGGTCAGTGTCAAGATCCACAGTTGCGGGAGCAGTTTCTTCATTTTCGTTTGTCGCCTGTTGGTTTTGTTCGGCGAGTTGTTGTGCGGACATATCACCCAAGCCGACACGCAATGTCACGGCAGGCAATGTTGCTGTGCGCAGGCTATTACTGTTGGTATCCCACCAGTTAACCTTCACCTCAGGTAAAGTGAAATCGCCGGCTTTGGTGGGCACTATGGCGATAGTTTCAATGCGTGATCCTGTTATGCCCTGATTATTTTTTTGGTCATCGTTTTGCGCTTGATCGTTATAAAATGTGAGCCCATTAACCGGCGGGATTTGCAATGGATTAATTTGGCCTGCGGTCAAACCATCTGCTTTGATTGTAATGCTGCGGGTAACTGGCTCACCAATTTTTAATGCGTCTATGCTTGTGCTCCAATGTTCACTCAGACTGACATTGGTGGCTGGCATCCAGTTGTTACCATTTGCGGCAGCGGGTGCTGGCAAAATGGTCAAGCGTTGTTCTTCGGTACGTAAACGCAAAATATTATTTTGGCTGTTGCCATAAAATCTGTCCCATAAATCGCGATGGCCTGCATCAATAGCAACTTGGTATAACATGCTGGGAATAATCAACTCGCCACTTTGTTGCGGGAATAACGCATAGCGGGTTTCAATGACTGCACCGGGTCGGCCATTAATTTTGGTTTGGTATTGCTTTTCATCCAGTTGCACCGCTAAAGCATCTTTCACTTGCAGTGGTGACAGTTCCATACCGCTGAGGCTGATAGTGGTAAACAAGCGCAGCGTTACAATGATTTGTTCCTGCACATAGCTGGTATCTTTGCTGGTTTCTATTTCAACGCTGACATTGTCATCGGTATTTTGTGGTGATTTACTTTTCCCTTCGATGGTTATCTCGATCGCATCGCTGACTGCGCCATCGATTGAAAATGAAGGAATCAACAGTTTGCCGATACGCTTGGGTGCAAGTGCAATTTTCCATTCGGTAGATGCTTCCATATTGCCGTTGATGATGCTCATTTGCGTACCGCTACGGGTATTTAAAATATCAAAATCCTTTTGCAGCAATTCATAATCAGGCGTTGCGTTGATTTGTTCGTCATAGCGCAGCGTCAAGGTAAAGGTTTCGGTAAGCGCGAGTGTGTCGCGGTCTACGCTGGCAGTAAGGTTGCCAGCATAAACATTCAGCCCCGTCACCATTAATAAAAAGCCTATGCAATGGCTGAGCAATTTCTGCAAAGTAAAAAATGCGTTTTTCATTGTGTATGTCCGTTGCAAATAAATGCGTCTCGATAATTGATCCCATACCGGGCAGGTTACCTACCAGCGATTTTCTGCCCCATTCGCGGGAGGTTCCCAATCACCATTGAGAATTTCGTAGTTGCGTCTGTCATGTTCGTAATTAAATTTGTTGCGTAGTAAGCCACCCGGATCATCTGGCACGCGCCGCAGCCATTGCTCCATCGCCTGACGCTCTTCATCAGTTAGGCCATCATCTTTGGGCTCGCCTGCTTGACGTTGCTCTTCAGCGGCTTGTTCTTCTTTTCGCTGTTCATCTTGTTCACGCTGTGCTGCGTCAGCAGCTTCTTTCTCTTGCTCGGATTTTTGTTCCTCTGACTGATTCATTGCAGACGAATTTTGCTGGTTATCGTCTTTTTTATCGTCAGAGCTATCCTTTTGTTCATCAGAACTATCTTTGGGTTCTGCATCGGACTGATTTTGATTGTCCGATGATTGTTGGTTTTGGTTGTCCTGATTTTTATTTTGGTCGTCGCTCTGCTGATCTTGATTTTGTTTATCCTGGTTTTGTTCATTTTGGTTTTGTTGGTCATTGTCCTTTTGATCCTGATTCTCCTGATCCTTGTTTTGCTGATCGTCATTTTGCTGGTTGTCGGAATCCTGATTTTGCTGTTGTTGCTCTTGCTGCTTAAGGGCATCTTCCACTAACTGGCGATTCTTTTTTGCATCTTCCAGCGCAGGATTTAACTTCAACGCCTCGTCATACGCTTTGATGGCATCTTGCAGCTGATTAGCTTTGGCTAAAGCATTGCCACGGTTGTAATGGCCTTCAGCGGTGTTGGATTGGGCGAAGCCTTTTGCAGCATCGCCGTAATTACCTGCGCGATATTGAGCGCTGGCTTTCCAATCGGGATGATCAAATTGCTGTGCTGCTTCGGCGGCTTGTTGTTGCTGGAGTTTTTCATAAGCTTGCTGATTTTTATTTTTCCATAAATCATCCCAACCGAATGCATAGCTTTTACTGGGTGCCAGTGCGGCCATGGGAATGATGAATAAACACAGCAATACGCCTTTGCGGAAGCAGTACAAAATAATTGGCAGTAATAAAATGACCAGCCAATGGCCGCGGTCATACCAACTGTCAAATTCGCGATCGACTCGTTGGGTTTCTTCTTTTTGTGGTGCAGGTAAATCCATCAGGTAATCAATATCGCTGCTGGTGTTACTCATGGTGCGGTAACGGCCGCGGGTTTTCTGCGCAAGCGATTGTAGATCACTGGCGTTTAATGCAGTGGTGACAATATTGCGTTTATTGTCGCGCACAAAACCACCATTTTCACTTGGGATAGGCGTAGGTGAAGTGCCGCCAATACCGAGAATAGAAAGCCGATATTGGCTTTCTCGATCCATCATTTCTTGCAGGTTGTACTGCGCATCTGAATCTATACCATCGGTAATCAACAACAAATCACCTTGGGTGATATTGGAATCTTTTAACAGTTTAATAGCACGGCTCACTGCCGCTTCAGTATTGCTACCGCGAGCGGGCATCACATTCGGGTCTAGCGCAGGAATAATATTGTTAATGGTTTCTGTGTCATCGGTAAGTGGCGTTACGACATGGGCATCGCCAGCATAAACGACGAGAGCGGTTTGGCCATCTTTGCGCAAACGCAATAGGTCAACCAGTTTTAAACGAGCGCGCACAAGGCGTGAGGGTTTTACATCTTCGCTCATCATAGAGGGTGAAAGGTCTAACATAATCACCAGCGCTTGTTGGTTTTGTTCAACAGCAACCGGACGTTTCTCCCAACAGGGGCCTGCGAGGGCGATACAGCTGATGACCCAGGCAATTAATAATGCAATCAGTTGCCAAGGCTTGATGCGAGTTGTCTGTCCATCGAGTAAATATTGCAATAATTCGGGTGCAACCATTTGCTGCCATTGGCGAGCGTTATGTTTTTGATACCACAACAGCAGCGCAATAATCATGACGGGCACTAATGCGGCTAACCACCAGGGGCGCAAAAAATGGAAGTGAGAAAGTAATAAATCGAATGACATTTTATTTCACCTCCGCTTTGAGAGTGGCTGATGAAATTGCGCGGCCTTGCCACACATGGCTGGCTGCCAATAGCAGGCTCAGTAAAAACGCGAATGCGAGTGGCCAATAAAATAATGTCTGCACCGGACGAAAAGTTTCCGTTTGTATTTCAATCGGCTCAAGGCGATCGAGTTCACGGTGAATGCTATCCAGTTCTTCCAGATTACGCGCACGGAAATATTTTCCACCGGTTTTCTCTGCAATCGCCATCATGGTGTTTTCATCTAAATCGCGAGAGGGGTTAATGGTGCGTGAGCCAAATAAACCCGGCACTTCCATTTCTTCTGCACCAAAGGCGATGGTGTAAATCGTAATGCCTGCTTTTTGGGCAAGCTCTGTTGCCCTGTCTGGTGAAAGGACACCGGCAGTATTGGCTCCGTCAGTTAACACCACTAGAACGCGGCTGGCATCCGGTCTGTCGCGCAGGCGTTTGACCGCGAGACCAATCGCATCGCCAATGGCGGTTTCCCGTCCGGCAAAACCGATTTGTGCCTCTTGTAATAATTGATTAACGGTTTGGCGATCATAGGTTAAGGGTGCCTGCAAATAAGCTTGCGCGCCGAATAAAATCAAACCCAAGCGATCACTGGTGCGACGCTGAACAAAATCGCCAATCACGTGTTTTACCGCCATCAGGCGATTAATACGGCGGCCACTCAGCACCATGTCGGTTTGTTCCATACTGCCGGAAATATCCACGGCCATTAACAAATCGCGTCCGCTGGACGGCATGCTGGTGGGCTCACCGACCCACTGCGGATTGGTAGCCGCTAATAAGCAACTTAACCACACAGCCCATAACACTATTAATAGTGCAGGGCGCTTGCCTGAACTAAAACGATTTTGCTGCTCCAGTTGGCTGGCGTCTTGATAAAAAGGAACACGCAGTGCTGCTTCAATTCTTTTCTTCGGTGCGATAAAACCCATCAGTAGCGGAAGTGGGGCAAGTAATAATAACCACGGCCATTGCATTTCAAACATGAGTGGCCTCCTGCGTAGTCATTTTTTTCAGTGGAAGTTTTTGTCGATGATTGCGGTGTAATGCAATCCACTTTGCGCTCAATTGTTGCAAGTCATCGACCGCGATCTGCGGATTTTTTTGATAAGGGCCAATTAATAATGCCTGGCCAATTTCGCCAGAAAAAGCGTTGTTGGTTTCAGGGCATACCGAATCCAACCAATGCAGCCAATCGGCTCCTTTGATACTGGCATTAAAACTGTGTGGATAGGATGTCAGTGCAGTACGGCGCAGCAGCAAGCTCAGCGCTTGTAAATACGCAGCGGTATTGTGCGTTTGTTGGTAATCCGCATAAATACCTGCGAGTTGATGTTGTGCAACCGCGCGATACACATTCTGCGCTTTACGTTTGCGCCACATAAAAAAGAGGGCGGCAACCAGTAATAGAAGAACGATCAAAATCCACCAGCCAGGTGCCAGTGGCCACCAGCTTACGCCATCGGGTAAATGGATATCGGCTAATTGATCCAGTGGGGATGCTGTCGGTTGCGTCGATTGTTGTGGCATTGACGGTTGCATAATCTACTTAATATTCGTGAATAGAATTAACTGTTGCGACCAGCGCTATTTTTTTCGCCCAAACGCTTTGCGTAAACCATCCTGGATATCGTCTTGCGTGGCGTAACTCAGCAGTGGAATACGCAGTCGTTTACACATTTGTGTGAGCATATGCAGGCGTTGGTCGAACTGGTTTTTATAAGCTTGTTGAAATGCTTTGTCGTGAGTTGCCAATTGCAAACGTTCACGCCCATCGCTGATGGTGAGCGGAGCATTACTGATAAGCTCGCGTTCAAGTTGGTCATAAAGATGAATCAGCATAACGTCGGTGTGACGCGCTAGTTCAAAGAGCTGTTGTTCAGCTTTGCTATCAAGATCGTGAAAGTCGCTGATGATAAACAGCGCGCATCCTGGCTTGGCGATGCGTCGTGCATCGGCCAACATATCATTGAGCGTATTGGCACGTTGTAATTGTCCGTTGGCGAGTGATTGCGGTGAAGGTGTTATTGGCGATGTTAAGCGGTGATTGTAATCCTGTAATTGATGCAGCAATTCCAATACCGCGTGTTTGCTGCGGCGCGGGCGTACATCGCGCTGGTCGTAATCGCCAAACACCAGTGCGCCCAAACGGTCGCCATTGGCAAGTGCTGCCCAGCCCAATAGTGCGGCGATATGTGCAGCAAGTACTGATTTAAAACAGCGTGTGCTGCCAAAAAATAACGGCGAGCGTTGGTCTACCAATATAAACACCGGGCGCTCGCGTTCCTCGCGAAAAATTTTGGTGTGTGCAACTTGCGTGCGCGCAGTGACTCGCCAATCAATCGAGCGGATGTCATCGCCGGGTTGATACAAACGTACTTCTTCAAAATCCATTCCACGTCCGCGAAAACGGGTGCGTTCACTACCGGATAACAAACTGCGCGCAGGTTGGTGTGCAAACAGTTTTAAATCTTGCGCTGAAAATCGGCAGCGCAATAATGCCGCGAGCTCGGTGTAAGCACCGCGCGGATTGAGATCGTGTTGCGATGTGTTGCTCATGGCCGCTTCCTGTTAGCTGAATGGGCTGCTTAGCTTAGGGGCACGGCGGCGAGCAATTTATCAATGGCACTGTTGGCGGTGGTGCCGGTAGCCTCTGCTTCAAAACTTAAAATCAAACGGTGGCGCAATACATCGTGCGCAACGGCTTGCACATCATCGGGGCTGACAAAATCGCGGCCATTTAACCAGGCATGTGCGCGGGCGCAGCGGTCAAGTGCGATAGTTGCGCGCGGGCTCGCGCCGTATTCAATCAACTCAGCTAACTCTTCTGAATATTCCGCCGGGCGACGTGTGGCATTAATCAAATGAACGATGTAGTCCTCAACGCTGTCTGCCATATGAATGGACAAAATTTCGTTGCGTGCAGCCTCGATGGTGGCCTGACTGATGATGTCTGGCTGCGCGGCTGTAACAGCGGCTGCTTCATTGCGCGCTAATTGCAAAATGCGGCGCTCGGCTTCAATGCTTGGGTAATCCACCACCACGTGCAACAAAAAGCGGTCGAGCTGTGCTTCCGGCAATGGATAAGTCCCTTCCTGCTCAATCGGGTTTTGTGTCGCCATCACCATAAACAAACCGGGTAGGGGGTACGTTTTACTGCCCACACTCACTTGCCGCTCGGCCATGGCTTCCAACAAGGCAGACTGCACTTTGGCGGGCGCGCGGTTGATTTCATCGGCCAATACCAGATTGTGGAAAATTGGCCCTGGCTGGAATTCAAAACGATTTTGTTCAGGACGATAAATATCAGTGCCGGTGACATCCGATGGCAATAAATCGGGTGTGAACTGGATGCGGTGAAAATTGCCTTCAATTGCTTGCGACAGGGTTTTGATGGCTTTGGTTTTGGCAAGGCCGGGCGCACCTTCTACCAGCAAATGGCCATCGGCAAGCAACGCGATCAGGAGTCGTTGGGTCAGATGCTCCTGACCGATGATTTGGTCGTTGAGCCAGGTATTAAGGGATTGGATTTGTTGGTAAGCCTGCATTGGAATTGAATACCTTTGTCTTTGTGATTAATGGTGAATTCATCGCTGCATACCCATCGGGGGTAAGTTACAGCGCCACAGAAGTGCTCGATAGACTTTGCAAGGTGGTGGCAGTTCCTTGTCATTTCAACTGTTTACAGGAATTTTTCGACTAGTCTTAAAGAACACCCTGTCTTGCATTGAAGGAGCGTATCCAGTGAATAGTCCCTTGGTCAGCCAGCACAAACTTGCCGGGTTCATCGCCGAATTTACCGATTACAGCGCATCCCGGCTGGCACCTGCTGAACATCAGGCGCTAGCGCAGTTTGCTAACCGGTTTTTTAACCATTATCCACTGGAGGAGTTGGTTGGACGGCGGCTGAGCGATGTGTTCGGCAGCCTCTATCAATGGTGGCAATTCATTCAGGTGTACGATGGGCTTCAGCCCAAAATCCAATTATTCAATCCAAGTCTCGCGGTGGACGGCTGGGTGTGCCCTCATACCGCGCTGGTGGTGTTGCAGCGGGATATGCCGTTTCTGGTGGATTCCATCCGCATAGAGCTAAACCGGCGCAACATCGCTATTTACACCATTAAAAGTACGGTGCTGAATCTGGTGCGCGACCGCGACCATCATCTGCTCGCGCTGGGTGATAACGGCCATACACCTGAACAATCAGCAGCGCCCGCTACTACAACGCCCGCTACTACAACATCCGGCACCGCAACAAAAGAAGCATTGATCGTGATGGAAATCAGTGCCCACAGCGACCAGCAGGAATTGGATGAAATTACCCGCAGTTTGTACAGCATCCTGTGCGAGGTCACAAAAGTCGTTGCGGATTACCAACCCATGCGTGCTGCTGCATTGGCAGTAGAGCAGAACCTTAATTTTGCCGATGCCACACTGGCGGCGGCAGACATCCAGCAAACCAAAGCATTTATGCACTGGTTGACGGAAGATAAATTTACTTTTCTGGGCTATGCCGAATACGAATTCAAAGACATCGATGGCAAAAAAACATTGTGTGAAATTCCTACGCAACGGTTGGGCGTTTTTGCCTTGCGTGAAGCAACTGCGAATGCCGCTTTAGCGGTTGATGCATTTAATGAGGGGATGGCGCGTTTTCATTTGGTGCCGCAGGTGATTGCGTTTTCCAAATCGTCGGCACGCGCACGCGTCCATCGTTCGGCGTATTCTGATTACATCATCGTTAAACGCTTTAACACCAAAGGCGAGGTCACAGGTGAGGTGCGTTTTCTTGGCCTTTATACGTCGGTTGTGTACTTGATGAGTCCGTTTGAGATTCCATTGATCGCAACCAAGGTTGCTAAAGTATTTGCGCGGACAGGGCTGGATGAATCCAGTCACGATGGCAAAAATTTCCGCCAATTATTGGAAACCTTTCCGCGCAACGAATTGTTTTTAAGTAGCAGCGCAGAGTTGTATGAAACCTTGATGGGTGTTGCACGCATTAATGAGCGTTCCATGGTGCGGTTATTTATGCGGCGCGATCCATTTGGAAAATTTATCAATTTCCTGGTGTATGTGCCGCGCGATTATTTTTCTACCAAAGTGCGCTTGGCAATTCAGGAGTTGATTGGCAATGCGATCGGCTCCCATGAATCACAATTCACTACCTATTTTTCGGAATCTATTCTTGCTCGCGTGTATTTGGTATTTAAAGTTGATAGTGCTGTACCTGCGCATATCGATGTGGAGACCTTACAGGCGGGTATTGTGAATATTACCCGTTCATGGGAAGACTATTTGCACAGTGCGCTCATGGAAGCCCATGGTGAAGAAACGAGTGCGCATTTGTTGCGCGAATACCGCGATGCATTTTCTTCCGCGTAT
Organism: Cellvibrio sp. pealriver; assembly: GCF_001183545.1. Classification (NCBI taxonomy): domain Bacteria; kingdom Pseudomonadati; phylum Pseudomonadota; class Gammaproteobacteria; order Cellvibrionales; family Cellvibrionaceae; genus Cellvibrio; species Cellvibrio sp. pealriver. The sequence goes on along the minus strand of NZ_KQ236688.1, from coordinate 1,826,642 downwards.
CAGGAAAAATACGATGCGCGCACGGCCGTTGCTGATATTCATTCAATTGCCCAGTTGTTTTCCGATGCGGCGGATGGTGCTGCTGAAAAAAATATTGCACTCAGTGTTTATCATTCATTGACGGGCGAGGGTAATTTTATCCAATTTAAAGTGTTTCATAGGGCAACTACATTGGCGTTGTCCGATGTCATCCCGGTGCTGGAAAACCTGGGCTTTCGTGTGGTCAGTGAAAGTGCATACGATATTTGTACGTTATCGGGCCGGACAATTTGGTTGCATGATTTTAAGTTGGCCCATCAGTTTTCATCTGCGCTTGATGTGTCTTCCATTAAAGAAAAATTCATGCAGGCATTTGCGGCCATCTGGCAGGGGCTTGCTGATAACGACAGTTTTAATGCCTTGATTACGACTGCCAATCTGGAGTGGCGGCAAGTGGTGATGCTGCGCGCCTACGCAGGTTATATGCACCAGACGTTATTCCCCTTCAGTGCCAACTACATGGCAGTAGCACTGGTGAATCAGGCGGAGCTTGCGTGCAAACTGGTTGAACTTTTCAGTTTGAAATTTGATCCTGATCGGGTAGGCGAGCAAACATCGCAGCGCCTTGATGAACTACATCAGGATATTCTCGCGCGTTTGGATGCAGTGCAAAACTTGAATGATGATCGGATTATCCGCCGTTTTCTCGCGTTGATCGATAACACCTTGCGCACCAATTTTTATCAGTTGGATGAGCAGGGCGCAGCCAAAACTTACCTCTCATTAAAATTTTCACCGCGTAAATTGCCGGATATTCCGGCACCGCGCCCATTGTTTGAAATTTTTGTCTATTCACCGCGCATGGAAGGCGTACATTTGCGTACCAGTAAAGTAGCGCGCGGCGGTTTGCGTTGGTCAGACCGCTTGCAAGATTATCGCACCGAAGTACTCGGTTTGGTAAAAGCCCAACAAGTGAAAAATGCTGTGATTGTTCCCAGTGGTGCAAAAGGCGGTTTTGTGTGTAAAAAAATGCCGGTGAATGTCACACGCGAACAACAGCAAGCGGAGGGTATTGCGTGTTATCAATTGTTTATCCGTGGTTTGCTGGATTTAACCGATAACCTTGTTGAGGGTAGTATTCGTGCGCCGCGCCAGGTTATCCGCTACGACGACGATGATCCTTATTTGGTGGTGGCCGCTGACAAAGGCACGGCCAGTTTTTCTGATATCGCCAATGCAATTTCAGCAGAATACGGGCATTGGTTGGGCGATGCGTTTGCCTCAGGCGGTAGTCAGGGATACGACCACAAAGGTATGGGTATTACTGCGCGCGGTGCATGGATTTCGGTGCAGCGCCATTTCCGTGAAAAAAATATTGATGTGCAATCACAATCGATTAGCGTCGTCGGTATTGGCGATATGGCGGGCGATGTGTTTGGCAACGGTATGTTGTTATCGCAAGCGGTGATGTTGGTTGCAGCATTTAATCACCAGCACATTTTTATTGATCCCAACCCTGATCCAGCTCGCAGCTTTAGTGAGCGGCAGCGTTTATTTACCACACCCAAAACCACCTGGGCCGATTACGATGCATCGCTTATCAGCGAAGGCGGTGGTGTATTTAACCGCAGCGCCAAATCGATTCCTATTTCAGCGCAAATGCGCACACGGTTCGCGTTGGATGCAGCAAGCCTTACACCATCAGAATTAATCAATGCGCTATTAAAAGCACCGGTGGATTTAATTTGGAATGGAGGAATTGGCACCTATGTCAAATCCAGTCATGAAACTCATGCGGATGTAGGCGATAAAGCTAACGATAGCCTGCGTGTAAACGGCGATGAATTGCGCTGCAAAGTATTTGGTGAGGGCGGTAATTTGGGAATGACCCAACGGGGTCGCGTTGAATATTGTTTGCAGGGCGGTGCTTGCAATACAGATTTTATTGATAACGCCGGTGGTGTGGATTGCTCTGACCATGAAGTTAATATCAAAATATTATTAAACGAAATTGTTGCCAATGGCGATTTAACACAAAAACAACGCAACCAGTTGCTAATCGATATGACTGAAAATGTTGCGCAATTGGTGTTGCATAACAATAGCCGCCAAACACAGGCAATTACCATTGCACAATCGGAAGCATTAAAGCGCAGCGCTGAATACCGCCGTTTTATGAATGAATTGCAACGGCAGGGGCGGCTCGACCGAAAATTGGAATTTTTGCCGACCGATGAGGTATTGCTGGAGCGCCAGACCCATGGTAAATCTTTAACGCGTCCTGAGCTTGCGATTCTGATTTCCTACGCAAAAGCGGTGCTGAAAGAAGATTTAACGCAAGCGAATATTGTGGATGATGAATATCTCGCAAAATTTATTGAAACCGCATTCCCACATAAAATCGCACAATTATTTCCCCTTGCGCTGCGCAATCATCGGCTGCGCTGTGAAATTGTTGCCACACAAATCGCAAATGACATGGTCAATACCATGGGGATCAGTTTTGCGCAGCGGCTAATGGAATCAACCGGTGCCAGTGCGGGTGATGTAGCAAAAGCCTATATCATCGCACGGGATATTTATGCGATGCCCGAATTTTTAACTGCGTTGGATCATGCGGGTACGAGTATTCCCGCAGAGCTGCATTTGCAATTAACCAACGATATGATGCGTAAAATTCGCCGTGCTGCACGCTGGTTTTTACGTAACCGCCGCAGTTATTTGAATCCCGCCAGTGAAGTGGAATTGTTTGCCCCTGGAATGTTACATATCAATCAGCATTTGCCTGAATTATTAGTGGGAGATGCATTACAGGAGTGGGAAGCGTCGGTGCAAAAATTGCGGTCACTGTCGCTACCGGAAAGCCTGATAAAGCGTGTTGCCCATCCGGCCGATTTATATTCCGGTTTGAGTGTGGTTGAGGCAGCACGTATTGCCAATACTGATTTGCATTTATTGGCGCGGGTATATTTTGCGTTGGGCAATTATTTAAGTTTGCCCTGGTTTTCCAACCAAATTTCCAATTTGCCGGTTGATAATTTTTGGCAAGCGATGGCTCGCGAAACCTATCTGGGTGATCTGGAATCCCAATTGCGCAGCCTGAGCATTTCGCTCATCCGTTTTATGGATGAGTCGCTCCCACTCGATGATGTGATAGAGCGTTGGAGCGAACAACATCAACTGCTGATCGCGCGCTGGAAATCCATGGTCAATGAATTGCAGGCCGTCAATGGTACTGACTTTGCGATGATTGCAGTTGCGCTACGCGACTTATTGGATTTGGCTCAAGCGAGTCAGCATTGTAATAGCCTGAATTAAATACCCGGGTGATCATCGGCCTGAGCTGTAAGCGCAGAGCCATCGGAGGAGGAATATTTGAAAAGTATTGTTGTCAATCTGGCAATTTCTGCCGAAGAGTTTCAGCGCCTGTATGAAGGCAGTGCCAAAACTGTGTTTGCGCACAGTATCGATGGCCGCAGTATTCGCTTTCCTGCGGGCATTTTACGTCCGTTTGTATTACACACTGGAATTCGTGGTCAGTTCCAAATTGATTTTGATGATGACAACCGCTTCCAATCTATCCAGCGTCTGGCGTGATAAAGGAAGCTTTGGGGTGATTTGGCGGCGTTAATCCAGTATCCTTGCCGCCTTCTTTAACGTCGTTTTGACTGACTGCCCAAGAGCCTGCCATGTACCACATTATTCGCGATCTTTTATTCCGTCTTGATGCTGAAACTTCCCATGAATTAAGCCTTGATGTGCTAGGTGCAGCCGAGCGCCTGCGCTTGCTGGGTTTGTTTACCGCCAGTATTCCCAGCAATCCTGTGCAAGTGATGGGGCTGACCTTTGATAATCCGGTTGGATTAGCGGCGGGCCTGGATAAAAACGGTGATTATTTCAATGCATTGAGCGCTTTGGGGTTCGGGTTTGTTGAGATAGGGACAATTACGCCGCGCCCGCAACCGGGGAATCCGCAACCGCGTTTATTCCGCATCCCGGAAGCCCAGGGCATCATCAATCGCATGGGATTCAACAATAAAGGCGTAGATCATCTGGTCGCCCAGGTTAAAAACCGCCGTTACAAAGGCGTGTTGGGAATTAATATCGGCAAGAACGCCACTACCCCGGTAGAAAATGCAGTGGACGATTATCTGACTTGCTTGCGCAAGGTGTACGACCATGCGGATTACATTACGGTGAATATTTCATCGCCTAACACTCCTGGCCTGCGCAATCTGCAATTTGGTGATTCATTGTCTCAATTGTTAGCACCTATCAAAAAAGAGCAGGGCGAACTGCACAGGGCAACCGGCCGTTATGTGCCTATTGCCGTGAAAATTGCACCGGATATGGATGAAGGTGAAATCGCCCAGGTGGCGGGTATCTTATTGCAAGAAGGTATGGACGGCGTTATCGCCACCAACACCACCATTACCCGCGTTGGTGTAGAAGAGTATGAAAACGGCAATGAAGCCGGCGGTTTGAGCGGTTTGCCGGTGCGCGATAAAAGCACCTGGGTTATTCGCACCTTAAATACCTGTCTGGGCGGCAAATTGCCCATTATTGGTGTTGGGGGCATTTTTGATGCTGCCAGCGCGGCCGATAAAATTCGCGCCGGAGCCAGCCTGGTGCAGGTATACAGCGGCTTTATTTACGAAGGCCCGGCATTGATTGGCCAGGCGGCTGCGGGTATCGCCAGTTATCAGAAAGGGCTTTGATAGCGAATCCCGGCACCACAAATAGCGAAGCCCGCAAGAGCGGGCTTTATTTCATCAGTACAATGATTCTATAGGGAAATGTGTTGGTCTTAGCCTATGAGGCTGTCCATTTAAGGATATTTAGCCACTCATGGCTGTTGGATGAATGTTGCTAACTTTTTGAACCTGAGCCAAACGGCTGTAGCCATCCCATTGATCAGTGCGCGATTCGCGCCAGCCGTTCAGCCATTGCTGACGTGCCTCACCGGACTCATGGGGACAAAGGCTTTTGGAACGCCCATCAATACCTGCTTGATACCCTTTAACGAATGCGCGTTCTGTTTGGTCACGTTTTTGACGTTTCATCAGTTATTGCACCTCTATATTGTGGTTTATCGATAGGAAATGCCCCATCGACTGAAGCGGTCTTGCGGTCTTTCATGGTGTTGTTTGACTGGCTTTACATTCTCCTTTTGGTTGTTCAGGGTTTCTGAAAAGGTTTAGGGAGTACACCAGATTTAACCGGTGTCGTGAACGATTAAATTTTTATACATAGGCCGTTCTATATGGCATATCGGCCTAGCAGGTTTATTTGACAATAGTATGAATGCCACCTTTGTTTAGTCAGGTCGCATTCAGAAAAGTTCATCACCCAAGACGTTTTGCTCCGGAATACACATGATGCATCAATATTTCGCCACTTGCCCCAAGGGCTTGGAAGGCTTGCTTTACACCGAACTGCAAACCCTTGGCGCAGAAGACCTGCGCGAGACAGTGGCAGGAATTTACTTCTCTGGCGACATCGCCATGGCTTACCGCGCTTGTTTGTGGTCGCGCCTTGCCAACAAAATCCTCCTGCCACTTGCCAGCTTTGAGGCCGATAGTCAGGAAGCGCTCTACGATGGCGTGCGCGAAATCCGCTGGGAAGAACACCTGAGTCCAAGTGGTAGTTTGTTGGTGGATTTTATTGGCACCAGCGATGCCATCCGCAACACCCAATTCGGTGCGCTCAAAGTCAAAGATGCGATTGTGGATTGCCTGCGTGATTTCAGCGGCGAGCGCCCCTCGGTCGCCAAGCGCGATCCGGATTTACGCGTGAATGTGCGTCTGGCGAAAAACAAAGCCATCGTCAGTATCGATTTATCGGGCGACAGCCTGCATCGCCGTGGCTACCGTGTGAAGCAGGGCAGTGCACCCATGAAAGAAAACCTGGCCGCTGGGATTTTGATCCGCGCGGGCTGGCCGGAAATTGCCGCGCAAGGCGGCGCACTGCTCGACCCTATGTGTGGATCGGGCACTATTTTGGTTGAGGCTGCGCTGATTGCCGCTGATATCGCCCCCGGTTTGTTGCGCGGTAGTTTTGGTTTTGAGCGCTGGTTAAATCATCGCAACGATATTTGGCTGGAACTGCGCGAAGAAGCCTTTGCGCGTAAAAAGGCTGGGCTCGCCAGAGAGAACTTACCGGAAATTCGCGGTTACGATGCTGATGTAAAAGTGATCCGTGCTGCCGAAGAAAATATCGTCAGTGCCGAGCTGGATCACTGGTTACGTGTCAGCCGCAAAGAATTAAAAGATTTTGTAAAACCCACACACAAGGCGATGGATTTTGGTTTGGTCATCAGCAACCCGCCCTACGGCGAACGCTTGGGTGAAATTGAATCGCTGAAATTATTGTATGCCCACATGGGTGAACGTTTGCGCAATGAATTTCAGGGCTGGCGCGCCGGTGTGTTTACCGGTAATCCGGAGTTGGGCAAGCAAATGGGATTGCGTGCGGATAAAAAATACAAATTTTTTAACGGCACTATAGCCAGTGAATTACTGATGTTTACCATCAGCAGTGAAGCCTTTGTACAAAGCCGCGTTGAGCAGGATGCGCGTTTTAGCAAAGACGACACCGTTCGCAAAGACGCAGAAGCCAAAGTCAAAATCGAAAACAAAAAAGAGCAGGCAGCGGCGCTTTCTAACGGTGCGCAAATGCTGGTGAACCGCCTGCAAAAAAATCTCAAGCAATTGGAAAAGTGGGCGAAGAAAAACGACATCAGTTGTTACCGTTTATACGATGCTGATATGCCAGAGTATTCGGCCGCAATTGATATTTACCGCGGCCAAACCCAGCCCAATCGTGCGCCACAGCTCTATGCCCATGTACAAGAATACGCCGCGCCAAAATCAGTGGATGAAGATAAAGCTGCTGCACGTTTTGTGGAAATCGAACAAGCCGTGCCGTTTGTGTTGGATATTCCTGATTCCCATATCAGCTACAAACAGCGCCGCCGCAATCGCGGTACCAGCCAGTACGAAAAATTAAACGAGCGCCCGACGGGTGACCTGTTCAGTGTGCAGGAAGGTGCGACGAAGCTGCATATTAATATGTGGCAATATCTGGACACCGGTTTGTTTTTGGATCACCGTCCGGTGCGCTTGATGATTGCCAGCCTCGCCAAAGATAAGCGTTTTTTAAATTTGTTTTGTTACACCGCGACCGCAAGCGTTCATGCCGCTATGGCGGGTGCGCGTTATACCGTGAGTGTGGATATGTCCAACACTTACCTGAATTGGGCGCGTAAAAATTTTGCGCTAAATGGTTTAAGCGAATCGCGCAACCGTTTGGAACAAGCGGATTGTCTAAAATGGCTTGAAGATAATGACCAGCAATTTGATTTGATCCTGCTCGATCCGCCGAGCTTCTCCAACTCCAAGCGCATGGAAGATGTATTGGATGTGCAACGTGATCACGTGGGCATGATCAACAATGCCATGCGCGCGCTGGCAGAAGGCGGTACGTTGATATTTTCCAATAACCTACGCACGTTTAAATTGGATACAGATGCCTTAAGTGCTTACACCATCAAGGACATTAGTGCGCAAACGATTGATGAAGATTTTAAACGCAACCCCAAAATCCATCAGTGCTGGTTGATTGCCCATTAATCAGGCTGTATTGCCATCCTGGCCTAAACCTCCTATATTCATTATTGTTAAATATGAATATAGGGGTGCAATATGGCTACCACAAGTCTGAGTTTGGGTGACCATTGGGAGACTTTCATCAAAAATGAAATCTCCAGTGGTCGTTATGGTTCTGCCAGTGAGGTGGTGCGCGATGCATTGCGAACTCTGGAAGAGAGAAAACAAAAGATTGAGGCATTAAAAGTGCATCTTTCCCAAGGTGTGCGGCAAGCTGACCAAGGGCAGTTTGTTGAGAATTTTTCTATGGATACCCTGATTGAGGAATTGGATAAGGACGCTTAATGACGAATTATCGGGTAACTCCCCGCGCCAAGGATGACTTAAAAAGTATTGGTCGTTACACAGAGCAAAAGTGGGGTAAATTGCAGCGTAACAAGTACCTCAAGCAACTTGAACAACGGTTTGAATGGCTTGCAGAAAATCCATTGTTAGGAAAGAGCCGATTGGAGCTTTGTAACGGCATATATTCGTTTCCCCAAGCGGAGCATGTTGTATTTTATCGATGCAACGCAGGTATGGTTGAAATTATTGGGGTGTTGCACCAAGAAATGGATGTGTTGAATTACTTTTCTGAATACTAATAATATTTTTTGGGTGGGCACGATGAAAATAGTGCGTTACGTTTTCGCTGTTGTGTTCTGCTCGATTTATCCCGCTTACGCCGACCAATTTTGTTTTGCCCTCGCCGAAACCTATTACGAACAAGTCTATTGCCAGCTACAAGCGAAAGCGCAAACCAAAGGCTTACCTTCGTTCAATCAGTTTAAAAAAAACAATGAAACTGTGCAGGCATCATTGTTAAAACGGCCAGCAGAAAGAAACGGTATTAGATTGCCGCTGCCTGTGCGAACAACCAAACCTGCAACCGTGTCAATCAGGTCACCAGAAAGAATCAGCAAACCGCAGGTGGTTCAGCCCAATGCCGTTATCAATGAGCTAAATTCAGGTGCTGTGCGTAATATCCATTCGGTATCAGCACCTATTGAGAGGTGTGAGTTAACTGCCAAGCAAATTCGCTGTGACGATCGTGTATTCAAGCTGGTCGGCAATAAAGCAAACCATCGTTTGGCGGCTGAGGTGTTAACAGGCGATAACAAAATGGCATTGCCTGCTTACCAGGGCGGTGAATTGCAACAATATCTTGCGCGGGCTTATACACAGTACATTACTAAAATGTGCGATATAGGGCTTTGTGGTGTCACCATGACCTACGGAAAATTTGCGTATCTTTATCAGGATTTACAATCCAAGGGTTTGGATTTTCCCCAGCGCTTTGAAATCATGTATGGGTTTTTGAAAAAAGATAAAACGACTATGGGTGTTAGCGAGTCATCCTCTGTTCCTGCAAGCTTGTCGTTGCAGGCCTGCGCCGAGCTTGGTGACACTCGTTTTGTCTGTGATCATCAAGGTAGAAATTATATTTTTGATTTGCAGTAACAAATGTAATTGCTACGAGTCTATAAGCCACGCATCGTATGTTACGAGGTTCGTATGCTAATCAAAAAAACAAATGATATTCCCTCATCAGAAATTACCCCGGAATCAGTTTATTTGGCGCGACGCGCGTTTATGCGCGGCGCAATGAGTGCTGCTGCGTTAGGGGTTGGAGCAAGTGCGCTCCCGTTATCAGCAGCGCCCACTCAGGTTGCCAATAAAGATTTGCCTGGGCCTGATTGGTTAAAACAACAGATCGCCGGAGCCAAGGCCAATCAGGAAAAAGTCAGTGAAGCCCTCACTCCCTATGAGCATGTGGCGGGCTATAACAATTTCTATGAGTACGGCTATGACAAAACCGATCCGGCCGCGCATTCACATATTTTAAAACCCCACCCTTGGGCAGTAGAAATTGCGGGAGAAGTTGCCAAACCTGCAACTTACACCTTGGAAGATTTATTAAAAGGTGTTGCGTTGGAAGAGCGTATTTATCGCTTGCGCTGCGTCGAGGCCTGGTCGATGGTGGTGCCTTGGGTCGGGTTTTCGTTGGCAGATTTAATTAAGCGAGTCGAGCCAACCAGTAAAGCAAAATATGTTGCATTCACGACGCTTGAACGCCCATCGGAAATGCCTGAGCAAAAAAGCCGTTTCAGTACTATTGATTGGCCTTACCGCGAAGGTTTGCGAATGGATGAGGCAGTGCATCCACTAACCACACTAGCAGTGGGTTTATATGGCAAAGTTTTACCGAATCAAAACGGTGCGCCTTTGCGTTTGGTAGTGCCGTGGAAGTATGGTTTTAAATATATTAAATCCATTGTAAAAATTGAATTTACAGAGAAGCAACCGAAAACAACTTGGAGCATGATTGCAGCTGATGAATACGGGTTTTATGCCAATGTAAATCCGCAAGTGAGCCATCCGCGCTGGAGTCAGGCAGAAGAGCGTCGTTTGCCGAGTGGTTTGTTAAAACCCAATATTATTCCCACGCAATTGTTTAATGGTTATGCAGAGCAGGTTGCACATCTTTATAAAGATATGGATCTGCGTAAATTTTATTAAGGGCGGTGGCGATGCCTGTATTCTGGCGACGAATTCTGGTTTTTATTCTTTCACTCATCCCGTTGGTGTTTATTATTTATAAAACACTGACCGGTGACTTGGGTGCTGATCCGGCTAAAACAATTGTGTTATTTACCGGTGAGTGGGCGATTTATTTTTTATTTATCACCTTGGCGGTAACGCCCTTGCGTCGATTAGTACACGTCCAAAAGTTTCATTTTCGCTGGTTGCAAGTGCATCGCCGCATGTTGGGCTTATTCACGCTTTTTTATGCGCTTTTACATGTGGCGGCATTTTTTGTCTTTATTTTAGGATTGGATTTATCCCGCTTCGGCAAAGAATTGGTTGAACGCCCCTATATTCTGGTGACAATTCCTGCGGTAATTTTGCTGGTTGCGCTTGGCGTGACATCCACACAAGTGATGATGCGACGGTTGGGGAAAAATTGGATTCGCCTGCACAAAAGCATTTACGTGATTGCAATACTCGCGTGGTTGCATGTGTTTATGCAAGTGAGGTCAAGTTACTTTGAGGCTGTGTTGTTTGGGGTGATTTTATTATTGCTTCTGGTGCCAAGAATCTATTGGGCATTACGAAAGTAACAAATATGCACACAGTTAAAAACTCAGCATCTCTTTGAGATCAGTTGCTTGCCGACGCGAAATGTCAATTGTTGTCCCGTTATTCATGGTGATTACATAACCATCGCGGATATCTTCTTCAATGGTGCTAATCGCGTGCAGGTTAACAATATATTGGCGATTGGCACGGAAGAAAAATTGTTTTGGTAGGCGCTCTTCAATTTGGCTTAGAGACTTTTTGACAAAAGCCGATTCGTTATTAAAGAATATCCGCACATGATTTCTGCAGCTTTCAAAATAACGTATAGATTCCAGTGTTACCAAATGGCATTTGTCATCGTCCTTCACGAATATTTTGTTATTCATTCCTAGCACTGGCTTGCACTCAATTGAAGGCTCATCTTCGATGGTTTTCAATTTGGTGATTGCCAATGCCAGTCGCTCTTGACTAATAGGTTTTAGCAGGTAATCGATTGTGTGATAGTCGAAAGATCTGATTGCGTATTCAGAATACGCAGTAGTAAAAATAATGCGTGGCATATAGTCCAGTTTTTCCAGCAGTTCAAAACCGGTTTCTCCGGGCATATGGATGTCTAAAAAAATAACATCTGGTCGCTTTTCTCGAATCAATTCGAGTGCGGGAGTAGGGTGTTCTGCTGCACCGACTACCTCTATTTCAGTGAACTCGCCTAGCATTTCAATCAAACCCTCGCGGGCAATACGTGAGTCTTCAACCACAATAGCTTTCATTGGTGTGTTTCCCGCGGCAGTGTCAGTGTGACTATAAATTGCTGGTGTTGTTCGAGGGTGTTGATGGTTGCAGCATTGCCGTAGAGCAGTTTGAGCCGCTGCTCAATATTGCGTAAACCTATGCCTGTGCTTTGTGTTGTTGTTTCTGTGTATGGGACATCATTAGTGATTTTGAAAATAATATATTTTGAACCACTTTCTGCAGTCAGCTGAACTTTGCCTCCATGACGTAAGTTTTCAATGCCATGTTTAATCGAGTTTTCAATCAGCATCTGCAGAACCATCGGCGGAATTAGATTTGAGTATAGATCTTCCGGTATCGCGCTTTCAAAGTGCAAACGAGTTTCCATGTGCACTTTTATGATGTCAATGTAACGATTAACAATTTCCAGCTCCTCAAAAACCTGCACCTTTTCACGTTTGCTAGATTCCAGTGAATATCGCAAAACATCCGATAAGTCCGTGATCATTTTTTCGGATTTCAAGGGATCTTTACGCACCGTGAATTTAATGTTGTTGAGTGTGTTAAATAAAAAGTGTGGATTGAGTTGATTGGTTAAGCTGGTCAGTTGCGCTTCTTTGAGTGAGTTTTTTAATCGTAAGTTATGCAATCTGTTTTCAGTTATTCTGCGATGGCTGGCTATGCTATTGTATGTTTGTATCCACATAAAAATCAGCAGGGTGTTAAACAGGCTGTTGTTTAGTAGCAGGATTAAAGAAAATTGGGCAAGTGAAGTTTCAGGGTTGTCATCCAAGGCTGACTCAATTTCTTGTGTGGAAGTAAACTGATAAGCAAAAAACAACATTGAAAAACTGGTTAGCGTTGCAAATATGATGCTGAATACGAGAGCATGCAGGTTCATCTTCCATGACGTTTGTTCCTGCAGTTTTTGGTATTTGGTGCGATAGTATAATACGCTCAGTGTGAACAGCGGTATCCATGCTAGTTGAGCGGCAATTTCAGCGCGAGTGTTGCTGTCGTTGTTCGATGAAAAATAGCTGTTGACAGCAACTACAGCCAAAGATCCCATGCTGTGAAATAGCCAAAAATCTATCCGTTGAGGGAAGAAAGAAAATTTATTTTTTTCGTTCATAACGTATTTGATAGTGCTTTTCTCTAGAGCCATGTAGGTATAGCGATTAAACCATAATTGAGCATGATTATGCAGAGAGCCCCCTGGCTGGAAAACAGTATTGCGCTATTGACTCGTAAGAATATATTGATTTGATATAGGGGTGTAAGAAAGTATCGGTAAATAGTATAGCCAATCATAATCGGCCAAATAAGGGACACCAATAATAAGCTGATAGATAACAAGCTTGGTTTCCCGAACATTTGCATATTATAGGGGATCATATTGGAAAGGTAATAGTATGCTATCAGTGTCAGAGGGCTCAGTATGGATAGAGTAATTGCGGAAAGCGCACTATTGACACTATTGCACAGTAATTTTCGCAAGCCACTAATGGGGAAGCTAATAAAAAAAATGATGAAGCTGGTAATAATTAGAAAAATAACTATCCATTGCCCGTACGCACGTAATGGCGATACTTTCTGATAGGCGCTATTACCTGTATGCCCATTAATCTCCAATATTTCACCTTTTATAGGGTCGTTAATTACTATCATTCCATCCAATCCAGTTTCCTTGTTAATGAATAACTGATCGGATATCGGCGTATAAAAAATAGTTGATCCTCCAAATAAAGGGCGTTGCAGCCATTGTTTTTCGTCGTTGCGAATTTCGATCATTCCAAAAAGCTGTTCTCCAAAACTTGCATAAGAAGATGATGGACTGATTGGTGCATAGATGCCCGCAAGACTACTTTTTATGTGAATATTTTTTTCGTCGTTACGGCGCGTTTTTTCTAGTTTTTTTGTTTTGCTTGCGGAGTGTTGCTCTAATAAATAGTTGCGTATCAGTGCAGATATTTTTGTGTAGGCTGGATTCATATCGTTCATCATAAAGGCATAGCCGGCATTGATTTCAGCTGAATAAAAAAACTCAGCCAGTGAGCCGGGGATCGTTCCTCTATGGCCATGAAAAATGACGGGTGAATTAACGTGACTGCTTGTGTAACTTCCTAACCCGTATCCCGTTTTCATGCCTTGTTGAGCTCCTAAGGTGGAGCCTGGTTTTTCCATGCGGCTTATCAATGTTTGGTTAATGCTAAGTGAGTCGCGTTTGGATCCAATAAAATATTGCAACAACATTGCCATGTCATGTGGTGATGACATTAGCGCCCCTGAAGGCCATGTAGAATCATAGATGTACTCTTTTGCTGAGCCTTGGATATAGGGGGGTCGTTTGCGTGAAGTTTATTATTTCGTTTGGAAAATAATGAGTTTTCTGCATGCCAAGCGGAATAAATATTGATTCCCTAACATAATGGGAAAATGATTGACCGCTTATTTTTTCAATCAAATAAGCAATTACAACTGGGCCGATATTGTTGTAGGCCATACGCGTGCCGGGTTGCCAGCGTGACTGACGCGAGTGCGGATGAAAATTGAGTATATCTAGCAGAGGCGTATTGGCGTCTACGTTGAGTGTTAATTCTTTCGGGTGGGTATTGTCCCAGCCAGTTGTGTGTTCAAGTAAATGTACGATTTTAATGGGGTTTTCTGTTTCCCACGGATTATAAAATTCAATCTCAGGGGCAAGTGTACTGAGTTTGTCATCTAGTGAAAGTTTCCCTTTTTCAATCAACTGTAGAGCGGCTAGAGCGACAATCATTTTTGAAACTGAACCTATACGAAAAAGGGTGTTTTCATCGGCGGGTGTGTGTTGTTCAATATTGGCTTGACCGAATCCTGCAATCCACAGCGGGCCGTCTTTGCCAACCAGTGCAATGCCAACGGCGGGTGTGTTGCTCTCAGTTCGAATTTTTTCAATGGCGACTTTAAGTTCTTCGAGAGTTTGCGGTGACGTCTCTGTCTCGGCTTTAGCGAGCGAAGCGCAAAGAGCGATTGTCGATAGCAGTGCAGCAATAAAGCGCATATCTATTTCCTTTTTAATTCCTTGATACAACGTGTGTATCTTCCATCAATGCGCGTGGTTGGTGTGTATTGGGTGCTGAGTGGTGTGGGAAAAGGATGAGCGGCAAATTATGCCGGTTAGGAAAGCAGTGGGGTTATAGCGAGGTTTATTTTTTGGCAGCAGAGCGGAGCTCCCAATAAAAATGGCGCCACGAGGGCGCCATTTTTAAGTTGCGATACAAGTCTTCGATTAAGCGCGAGATTTGTACTCGCCAGTGCGTGCGTCGATGATGATCTTTTGGCCGATCTCAACGAAAGCAGCAACTTGCAATTCAGTACCGTTTTTGAGCTTAGCGGTTTTCATCACTTTACCAGAGGTGTCACCACGTACTGCTGGTTCGGTGTAAGCCACTTCGCGAGTGATTGCGTTGGGTGGAGTTACAGAGATCACTTTACCTTCGTAGAACACTGCATCACATACGTCTTCCATGCCGTCTTCCATCCACGGCAACAGATCGCCCAACTCTTCTGCAGTTACTTCGTATTGGTTGAACTCTGGGTCCATAAATACGTACATTGGATCAGCGTAGTAAGAGTAGGTTACTTCTTTACGATCCAATTGGATGTCTTCGAATTTGTCGTCAGCGCGATATACGGTTTCGGTGTTCATGCCGTTCAGCAGGTTTTTCAGCTTCATTTTTACAACAGCGGCGTTACGGCCAGATTTGTTGTATTCCGCTTTTTGAACAACCCATGGTGAGCCTTCGATCATCAGAACGTTGCCAGCGCGGCATTCTTGAGCATTTTTCATGGTAAATCCCAGTATTTGCAAAGGTTAACGAATAAGAGGGAGGCCGTACTGCGCATGGCGCGCGGGCGTTTAAAGCCCTCAGGCGTCCCGAGTTTGAAATCGGCGCGCTACTATACAGTTGTTTATTGCTTTTCTGTAGTGCTTTTTTGGCCGCCTCCGGTACTGTTCAAGGCGATTAATTGGCTTGCCAGATCGGCTTGGGAGCGCAAGTGTTTTCTCCAATCATGACTCAACGCTTGCCATTGTGGCAGTTGTTCCATCAATTTCGACCATGCCCCTGCAACATCGTGTTGCTGGTTCCAGTTGTGCCAAAGATCGCTGACGTTAGTCGTTAGCTGTTGATCTTGCTGCGATAAAAAGCGATCAAGAAAAGCATCCAGCTTGGCCATGTGTGCATTTTCCTCTTGCGGGTATATATGCCACACAAAGGGTTTTCCCGCCCATTGCGCACGCACAAAAGAGTCTTCGCCTCTGACAAAGTTGATATCACATGCCCACAAGAGTTCATCGTATTGGGTTTGGGTAAGAAAGGGGATGACGTCCAAGCGCAGGTTTCCCCGTGTGTAGCCTTGCCCTGATGCAAGTGGCTTGGGCAGATATTGATTGATGCTTGCCAGGACTTTGCCTTGGGGGACAAGGCAGTGTATTGGCTGACGGGATTCAGCCCAAGCATCCAGCAAGGATGTTACCGCCGTGTTTTCGTAGGCAAAAAGAGATATCAGCAGTGCGCCTTGGTCAGCAGTAATACCGAGCGAGTTCAGGAAAGCGTTGGGATCAAACGCATGTTGCCGTTCAGCGATATCTTGCTCACGGACTAATCCGCCCGTACGCGGCGTAAACCCCGGGAAGAAAAAGGTTTTGCGAAGGCCGGTGCGAGGGTGTACTGAAACCATGCCATGGCAATCTTCCACCCAGGGTTCTGCGCTCAAATATTCCAGGTTGATCCAGAGCGGCGCTTGCCCGTTTTTCTTTTGCTCGGCCATCTGCTGCAAATAGGCATCGGGTATATCGCATGCAAATGCTTCTATCACGACCTGTGCGATGCCAATATCGGTTGGGAAAGCATCGATCCAATGCCTCACATCAACCCCCGCGAGTTCTTGCTGATCTGCCAATTGCGCATCTGGCCAGATACGCACCAGCGCATTCAGGTCATCCACCCAAAGCCGTACCTGTTGGCTGTGCTCGCTGGCGAGTTGTCTGGCCAAGCGCCAGCAGACGCCAATATCGCCATAGTTGTCGATCACGCGGCAAAAAATATCCCAGGATTTTGGGGCGCTGACGGTAGAAGAGGTTGGATGCATAAAATTGGCAGGTGTTTATTTCGATGGCGCAAATGATACCAGCCGCCGGATTTTTCGTATCAGTTACTTATGCCAGTAAATCGGCATTGGGTAACAACTGAATTGAGCCGATATGAAAAAACAACATCTTCCGCAGAAGACCTGCCAGCATTGCCAGCGCCCATTTGTATGGCGAAAAAAATGGGAGAAAGTCTGGGATGACGTAAAGTATTGCTCCAAAGCCTGCGGTGGCGAAGCCCGCAAAAGGAAGCAACCTGAATGACAAAAAAGATCCGCAACTTATGTGTGGTATTAGGCGATCAACTTAACCGCGATAGTCTGTTATTCGAGGGGTTTGATCCGCAGCAAGATCTGCTGTGGATGGCAGAGGTGCTGCAAGAAAGTACCCATGTTCCCTCGAATAAACAGCGCTCCTTATTGTTTATTGCCGCTATGCGCCATTTCGCGCAAGACCTGCACGCTGACAACTTGCCGCTACTTTATTATCCATTGGAACAGCAACTGCCGAACTTTAGCGCAGCCTTGGGCGAGTGCTTTAGGCACTATTCGCCCGAGCGTTTGCGTGTTGTGCTGCCGGGGGATTATCGCGTGTTGCAAGAGCTGAAAACCTGTAGCGCACAATTCAATCTACCTTTGGAAGTTTTACCGGACAATCACTTCATCGCCAAACCCGGAGAATTCAGCGCATGGCAGAAAGGCAAGAAGCAATTGCGTATGGAGTATTGGTATCGCCAGCTACGCAAACGCACCGGTATTTTGATGCAAGGGGGTGCACCGGAAGGCGGTGATTGGAATTACGATCACGACAACCGCGGGACTTTTGGTCGCGCGGGTCCTGGGTTGCGTGAACCTGAGTTGATGTTTGCTATGGATGACATCACCCAAGCCGCAAAACAGAGTATCGAACAATTTTTTCCAGATAATCCCGGCGAGCTTATTACCTTTGGTTGGCCAGTCACGCGCGCGCAAGCACTGGAGCTGCTGGCGTTTTTTATCCGTGCCCAGCTAGCGCATTTTGGTGAATATCAGGATGCGATGTGGACTCACGAGCCCTGGTTGTACCACTCGCGCTTATCGGCGGCGCTGAATCTTAAACTGCTGTCACCGATGGAGGTCATTCTTGCAGCGGAGCAAGCCTATCAACGCGGTGATGCGCCACTGAATTCAGTGGAAGGATTTATTCGCCAGATATTAGGCTGGCGCGAGTACGTGCGCGGCCTTTATTGGAGCTTTATGCCCGATTGGCTGGAGATGAATGCGCTGGATGCCCAACACAATTTGCCTGATTTTTATTGGACGGGCGATGTGGATATGAAATGCCTTGCGCAGAGTATTGGTCAGGTCTTGCAGCATGGCTATGGGCATCACATCCAGCGGTTAATGGTCACAGGCTTGTTCGCACTCTTGTGGCAAACCCGGCCAGACCAGATTCATGCCTGGTATTTGGCGATGTACGTGGACGCTGTGGAATGGGTGGAATTGCCGAATGTATTGGGGATGAGCCAGTATGCGGATGCTGGCATAATGGCATCCAAGCCTTATATTGCGACCGGGCGCTATATTGCCAAAATGAGTAATTATTGCGACCAGTGCTGTTATAAGCCGGACGACGCTGAATCGGATCGGGCCTGCCCATTCACCACGCTCTACTGGGAATTTTTGGCTAAGCATCGTGATCGCTTTGTTAACCACCCGCGCCTTGCACTGCAAGTGAAGCATCTGGATGCGCAGACAACAGAAAAACGTGAGGCCATTGCCAAACGTGCTGCGTGGGTGAGAGCGCATTATCCGGCCAATCTATATCAATGAATACGCACCACTATTTGACCGAGACATCTTATGGCATCACTACAAGACCAATTATTAAAAGCCGGTTTAATCGACGCAAAAAAAGCCAAACAGGCCAATAAAGACAAACGCAAAGAAACGAATGTTGCGCGTCGCTCCAACGAAGAAAAAGTGGATGAAATAAAACAATCGGCCGAACAAGCTCGTTTGGAAAAAGCCGAGCGCGACCGTGAGTTGAATCGCCAGCGCGATTTGGAACTGCAACAAAAAGCGATTGCGGCGCAGATCAAGCAGCTGATTGAAAACCATCGCCAACCTAAAGGCGCAGGCGAGAGCGATGTTGAATACAACTTTACCCACGGCAAGCTGATCAAAAAAATCCGCGTATCCAAAACGGTACAGGAGCAAATCATCCGTGGTGTGTTAGCGGTTGTGAAGTTGGGCGAAGGTTATGAACTGGTGCCGCGTATTGTGGCCGACAAAATTGCCCAGCGCGATGAAAATGCCGTAGTCGTTGCCAATATCAAATCAACGCAGCAAACGGATGAAGATGATCCTTACAAAGATTATGTCATCCCCGATGACTTGATGTGGTAAGCAACATGTGGAATCCAATCCGCGCGGTTATGCGCAGCAATTCCCCGCGCGGGATCAAAATTATTGCACTGAGCTTAATGATCGTTCTTGCAAGCGCATTGCCGTACATGCTTGCCAGTTCCTTTGGTGATGAAAATAGTAACCTGATCGTCACAAGTTGGATATTTGCGATAGGCGCCATGCTTGGTCATATCGGCTTTTTTATCGGCGTGGTGTTACTGATTTGGAATATGTACTTCGCTAAAAAATAACGCAGCTTCGTTGTTGTGATTGTTGTTGTTATTGTTGTGGCGATAAATAAAAAAACGGCGAGCTTTTTTGCTCGCCGTTTTTTTATGATCAAAACTCTCCCAAAAATCCTCCGGACTGATGTGCCCATAAGTGAGCATACACCCCGCCCAATGCGATCAATTCATTGTGCGTTCCCTGTTCAATGATCTGACCTTTATCCAACACGATCAAACGATCCAGAGCCGCGATAGTGGATAAGCGGTGTGCAATGGCGATAACAGTTTTGCCTTGCATCAACTTATTCAAGTTGGTTTGGATTGCGGCTTCCACTTCTGAATCCAATGCTGATGTTGCCTCGTCCATAATTAAAATCGGGGCGTTTTTAATCAGTACGCGCGCAATTGCAATACGCTGGCGTTGGCCGCCGGATAATTTCACGCCGCGCTCACCAACGTGCGCGTCGTAGCCTGTGCGGCCCTCGTTATCCGCCAGGCTCATAATAAAATCATGTGCTTCTGCCTGTTGCGCTGCACGGATCATTTCGTCTTCTGTGGCATCAGGTTTGCCGTATAATAGGTTATCGCGAATGGAACGGTGCAATAGCGATGTATCCTGTGTGACCATACCAATCTGTGCGCGCAGGCTTTCCTGTTTTACGTTGGTAATATTTTGCCCATCGATCAGAATCGAGCCAGAATCAACATCATAAAAACGCAATAGCAAATTCACCAGGGTTGATTTACCGGCTCCTGAACGCCCAACCAAACCAATTTTTTCACCGGCTTTAATGTTCAAATTAAAATCTTGCAACAGCCCCGAATTTTTTCCGTAATTAAAGTTGACGGATTTAAAATCAATCTCACTGTTTGTAATCGTAATGGATTTGGCATCGGGTTTGTCTTGTACATCGCGCGGAATAGAAAGCGTATTTAAACCATCACGCGCGGTGCCCATATTTTCAAACAGAGCAGATACTTCCCACATAATCCATTGCGCCATACCGTTGAGGCGCAACACTAAACCCACTGCGGCGGCGATAGCGCCTGTGGTAATAGCAGCACTGGACCACAGCCACAATGAAGTTGCGGCTATGGCAAATATCAGCACAACATTAATCATCCACACCGCGGAACCTAACATTGTGGCAAGACGCATTTGCGGGTGTACTGTTGTTAAAAAATATTCCATGCCAGTTCGGGCATATTCTGCCTCACGGTTGGAGTGTGAAAATAATTTTACTGTCGAAATATTGGTGTAGGTATCAACTAAACGGCCTGTCATATCCGAGCGTGCGTGGGCTTGTTTGGTCGATATTTTTGATAGGCGTGGCAGAAAATAATACAGTAAGCCGCTGTACGCAAAAAACCATGCGATCAACGGCAGGGCGAGGCGCCAGTCAAGTGATACCGCTAATGCCACAATACCGCCGAAGTACACCATCACATACAAGAGTACATCCAGCAGTTTCATAATAGTTTCACGTACCGCGAGTGCAGTCTGCATAACCTTGGTTGCAATGCGGCCGGCAAATTCATTTTGATAAAACTGGTAACTTTGCCCCAGTAAAAAACGGTGTGCTTGCCAGCGAATGCGCATAGGAAAATTTCCTAGCAGCGTTTGGTGCATCAGTAACGAATGCATTAATACTGATACGGGCAATCCGATGAGCAGTATGCACGCCATCCAGATAAGCTCACCGCGCGATTCTGTCCAAAAACTTTCAGGCGTGTGTTTATTGAGCGAGTCAACCAACTGGCCTAGAAACCCGAACAGGGATACTTCCAGAATGGCAATGATTCCGGTAAATATCGCCATGCCGATTAAATATGCCTCTGCACCGCGGCTGTAATGGCGGCAGAACGCATAAAGCGTTTTGGGTGGGCTAGTGGGTTCTTCGGGTGGAAAAGGTTTAATCAGGCTTTCAAAAAAACGGAACATGTTAGTCTTCGCTGTATAAAAACTGAGCCGCTATTGTAGCAGCCCCCAAGGCATTTTCAGTGTAACCAAGTGTTAAGTCCGGGTGATACACTGGCGCTTATTATCCCGGAGTCGCTGTCAGAGAATGGCAGTAATCTCCGTCATTATAAAACTCTCATGGTGCGAGCAACGATCTATGAAAAATGCATTAACGGTATTTGGAGCCGGTTGTCTGGGCGGGTTGGTCATGTGTGTGGTGATGTGGTTGTTCAGTCGCTACGGTATTACACAATCGCTGAACGTTCAGTTGGCGGGTTCAATATCACCCCATTGGATGTACCCGCGGATTATTTGGGGCGGCTTGTGGGGGCTGTTGTTTTTGTTATCGGTATTTTCCAGCAACATCTTTGCACGTAGTTTTGTAATTGCATTGATTCCCACATTAATCCAGCTGTTTGTGTTTTATCCATTTTACGAAGGGAAAGGTATGGCAGGCTTTTCACTGGGTTTACTCACGCCTTTTCTGGTGTTTTTCTTTTATTGGGTGTGGTCGCTAACAACCGCGATTACATTGCGATTGTCATAAGTCAATGAAGGGCTTGAACGTGATGCGTATTGTTATTGCGCTTATATGCAGTGTTGTGTGGGTAAGCGTACCAGTCAACGCACAATTATTGCCGAACAACACTAACTTGAATGCACAGTCTGTACAGCGCTGGATGCAAACTAATCGTGATATTGCGCCTATTGTGCAAGTTGTCGATAGTATGAATACCACCGAGGAAGAGATAAAAGCATTCGAGGCATTGCCCGCGTCAGCACAAGATCAAAAAATTACAGTGATATTAAAAGCCAATAACCTTGAGGATGCAGCCAACCAGATTATCCACAAACATGGTTGGAAATCAGTGGGGGAATATATGCGCTTGAGCAGTAAGCTCGGTAATGCTATCGCGGCTTATTTCTTGTTTGGCGATTTGGGTAAGTTAACAGAAGAGCAAGCAAAGCAACTGAAGGAAAAAGCTGATCCTGCCATTCTTGCCGTACCGCGCAGTGATATTGAATTTATCAAGCGAAATGAAAAATCATTACAACAATATATAAAAGCTTATGGCGCTGGCTGATAGCGAATGATTAAAGATCGTCATAAATATTAATAGTGAAAAATAAAAAACGGCGGTTAATTCCGCCGTTTTTTATCATGGGGCACACTGTTCATTAACTTGCTCAGCGCGAGCTACCACTGATACTCAAATAAACCAGCGTCTGGTTAAGCAATTGATAAGCAACTTCACCAAATGTAATCGGGCCGGTAAGATCCCGTGTTTTTTTGCCTTCCAGTTCTGAATACAAATAATTCAAAATACAATTGCACGAAAATGAAATCCCTTCACTGGCTGATGCGGAAAGTTCTTTGTTGAAGCTTTCGAGATAGTTTTCAACGGGTTTGGCAAAGCGATAGCTAATATCCGCAAATACTGGCGCATATAGATCGACTTTATTATTGGCGTCATCAACCTGTTGAATACTGACGTTCACCATTACACCAGAATAATTGGCAACCAATGGCAAGCGAGTATCAATCTTGGCGTATTTAATATACTCCGCAAGATTGGCTGGTTCACCGTTAATAGTGCATTCGGTGACGTTGAAACCTGTCGTTTTAAATTTAATCTCCGGGCCATCGCCTTGGGTAAATAAATTCACAATATTAATGTTGGCGAGCTGATTGGTAGGCAAGGGGATGTGAATAGCGACCGCTTGCTGATCAAACAACATGCCTCGTGCAGGGCCAAAACCTACTTTGGCACTGCGGCTCCCAAGATCATCAAGATGTACACCTGAAATCCACCCAATGATGGGTGAGAAATACATGTTTGGGTAATCAGGCGCATTTTGTGCGTAGGACAAGTGAACATCGGACATCGCGGGCAGTATCACCATAGTAAAACCATGCTCCGGTGCTTCTTGTGCGATACGTGCAATAGAGTTGCTGTCATACAGGGTAATACGTGGTGCATTGCCGGGTTGAACACCCTCAATAGTATTCACAAAGATCATTTCCCTATCTGCTTTCCCTCCCTCTGCTGTCATGAAGTAGGGAATGGTGCCTGCAATCCAATTGCCTGATGGCAAATCGGCCAAGACAGATTCGTCCGCTGCGATAACCAAGTATTCGCCCTTGATAATTTTTTCGATAAGTTGGGCGCGGTTTACCAACGCGCTGTGGATGCTGATATCGGCGTCTTGTGCCATGCAAGCTCTCCTGAAATTTATATGTGTATAGGTCGGTTAAATGTTATTGGTTACTGCTTAATACCATCCGCAATTCTTGTTGCATGAATCGTTGGTTATGCTTGATAAAGTCCCTTACGCGCCTTGCTGCGTTAAGTTCTACAACCGGATCAGGATTCATCAGCAATTGCGAGCGCAAATTGGATAACAATAATTTATAAGCAATATGTGAACTTGGGATGAAATTGTCATCTTTTAAAATGCGCTTCCAGATATCGCTGCGTTCATCTGGCAATGAAAATTTTTGCTCCTCTGGCGCATTCATTAATTGATTTATTAATATTAATTCTTTTTTTAATGAGCGTGCATTTTTACGGAAAAACTCACGCAATGAGTTGAGTGAAAATATTTTTGAGTTGTGATCATCTGTGTTTTGAAAAGCATGGCGCAGTCTGACTAAAAACAAGTTGAGTGGCATATTGGTTGAGTTAAGGTCAATTTTTCCGGTAATTAATTTAAGCCATATGTTATTTTTGAGTGCAGGTAAAACCAGTTTTGTCGTAGTGTTATGGCGCTCTTCGATTGCTTGTTTTTTGGTAGAGAGTGCGCAGATCTGGCTTATCTCTGCATCAAGTGTGTTGATGTGTGAAATAATAAATTTACGTAGCTCATTTACTGCATCACTTAATTTAATATCCACTTTTGGGTCAATCATGCTGAGCTTCAGTTTGGATAGCATGAGCTTCAAGGGGAAAAGTTGCGTTTTTAAGTGGAATTTATCCGAAATAATATTTTCCCATATGGGATCGGATGGGCAAGGTAGGCATGTAGCCATGCGATATGTTTCCGGTGTCCTTTCAATATCACCCAGAATTTCTTCAACAACCCCTACATCAACTTTCAGCATATTCGATATTGCATCAGCTGCCATACCACGAATATTTGCCAGTGCTACTTGTTGACGAAGTTGATGAGTGTAGTTGCGATTTGGCTCTCCCAAGAAATTGGGTTGCATTAATGCATTGCGGCTGATGCCCGGGCTGCTTATGGTTGGATCATAGAAACTGGAAACGATATGGCAAGTGTAGTATCCGGTACTGGCATGCACCCAGCGTTTAGCTAAACCTGTATCAATGATTTTATGGGTATCGTTTTCTGGTGCTTTTGAAAAAAAGGAAAAGCGTGGCTTTTCGGTATGGAAGGTAAGGTTGATCTGTATTAGCTTATTTTTTTCATCAATGGTTACATCCTGTATTGACCAAGGCTCGCTTATTCCTAACATCGCCTCAAAATAATATTTAGGTTGTTTAACCACGTAATGCTCCTTTGGTTTTTAACGATCAAAAGTTATTTTTCACTTCGACAAAACCTCAGATCAAAGTACCTTTATTGCAGTGTTTAAAAATCAGCATAATCGCAGTCTTCGAAAATCAACGTGCGCTCTACTATTACTGTGGCGCGCGATTATGACTATCTGAACCTGCATTTAATAGGGTTTTTAATAGTGTTTAAAAAAATGTGGCACATAAGTCTTCATGTTTAAAACAAAAATTCTTCATTTCTTTGATTAAATCTTATGGTTAAAAATGAAATAAGTTGCTTCTTTGTTTTGCGCGATTTTTTGTACTGCTCTTTAAAATATGGATTATTAAATTATTGAGATCCGGTTCTCGAAACTGCTTGTTTAATATTTAAAAGCAGAAACGAATGTGAAATCTTTGCGGAGTAATATCGACAATTTGGTTAAAAACAATTAATGAGATAATTTTCAAGGATTAAATTATGCAGTTCATTAAAGCGTTATTGAGTGGGGAGCTTTTACACAGAGATCAAGGAAAAAATGTGCAGGCTAATGGGCGGTTACGTGTTGGTATTATTGGCACAGGTAAAATAGGTGTTGATTTATTAGTAAAAGTACGCCGTTCTCCTTGGCTTGATTGTGTCATTTTTGTTGGGCGCAATTTGCAATCTGCGGGAATGCGCTATGCGACTGACTTGGGTGTGCGTGTATCTGACAAAGGTATTAATGCTTTTTTTGAAGCAGAAAATCGCTGTGATATTGTTTTTGATGCAACATCTGCTGCATGCCATATAGAGCATGCACAAATATTTGATGGGTTAGGGCTACTGGCTATTGATATGACTCCATCGCAAATCGGAGAGTGTTGTGTTCCAGCGCTAGGTTTGGATGAGGTGCTGGAGAATAAGAATATCAGTATGATTTCCTGCGGCGGGCAGGCATCCATACCTGTTGCGCAAGTGCTCGCGAAAACTATTCCCGGTTTAACTAGAATCGCAGTGAAGTCGATTGTCTCACCGCATTCTGTTGGTCCTGGTACCTTGGCTAATTTGGATGAATACTATCGCAATACCAAGGCGGGGCTGAAAAAATATACGGGTATTCAGGAATTTGAAGTTGAATTGTTGGTTGATGAAATCAATCCTGATACGAGGATGTTAACCACCATAACCGCCTACTGTGATTCCATGGATATAGACTCACTGCAGTTACCGTTGGCAAATATGTTAAAAAAAATTCAGGCATATGTGCCCGGGTATAAGTTAGAGTCCGAGCCGGTATTGGTGAATGGTGGAGTTCGAATCGATTTAAGCGTAGAAGGTTTAGGTGATTACTTGCCTAAGTATGCAGGTAATCTCGATATCATTAATTGTGCTGCGATCGCTGTCGCCGAGCACTATGCGCAAACAGCTATGTTGTCACATGCTTCCAGAAGATCACTGATTCGCCATCATCATGATACCGTGCAGTTGGAGTACTGACTTCCTGCTTGCTTTGGTTTTTTCCCAAACCCCTCACAAGGATGTGTTTTTGAATTTCTCTTTTTCTGTGTGATTGATGTGTAAATACGCATGTAAATCACAGGCAATAAAAAAGGGCTTACATTGCTGTAAGCCCTTTCGGATTTGGTGCCAGTGGTCGGACTCGAACCGACACGCTTTTAAGGGCGCCGGATTTTGAATCCGGTGCGTCTACCAATTCCGCCACACTGGCGAGTGGTGCGCATTTTAATGATTTGAAGCTTGCTGTCAAACATTTATTACGAAAACTTCTTCCTGCCCACATTTACTAAACAACTTGATCAAAAAGCGGTTCATTTAAGCTCGGTCAGTTTCTGATGTTCACCTCTAATGTGCATTGAAATAAGGCTTTTCCACTCCCTTATTTTGCAATGCTCGCAAATTGGAGTAACCTGCCGACCTTTTTCAAGTCAATCCCTATCAGGTTGCCCGATTGTTATGCGTCGCCAGGATTTTTTCTACGAATTACCTGATTCTCTTATTGCCCGTGCACCTGCTGCAGAGCGGCGCGGTAGTCGTTTGTTACAGTTGGATGGTATATCCGGCCAACTTACTCACGGTCACTTTCCTGATTTGCTTAGCCTTGTTGAACCGGGCGATTTAATGGTGTTCAACGATACCCGCGTGATTCCGGCGCGATTGTTTGGGCAGAAGGAGTCGGGCGGGCAGGTTGAGGTACTGGTAGAGCGCGTACTGGATAACCACAGAGTGCTTTCCCATACCCGAGCCAGTAAGGCTCCAAAGGTGGGGGCGCAGGTCATCTTACAGGACGGTACCCGCATCCAGCTTGTTGCGCGGCACGACGCTTTATTTGAGTGGGAATTTTTAGGTGATGACCCAGTGTTGGTTGTGCTGGATCGTATTGGCCATATGCCTTTGCCTCCTTATATAGACAGGGATGATGTGGCTGCTGACCGCGAGCGTTACCAGACTGTCTATGGTGAGAAACAGGGTGCTGTCGCAGCACCTACTGCGGGCTTGCATTTTGATGAGTTAATGCTTGAGCAGCTCCGGGAAAAAGGTGTGAACATCGCATTTGTGACCCTGCATGTAGGGGCTGGCACTTTCCAGAATATGCGAGTCGATAATATTACCGAGCATCAAATGCACTCCGAGATTATGGATGTATCGGAAGACGTTTGTGAGTTGGTACGTTCGACCAAGGCTGCAGGCAAGCGTGTAATCGCCGTAGGTACTACCAGCGTTCGTAGTTTGGAATCGGCTGCGCAAGGTTATGCTGATGCCGCGCAAAAAGGTGCAATCCACCCATATCAAGGCGAGACCAGCATCTTTATTTATCCCGGTTATCAGTTTCAGGTAGTTGATGCCTTGGTGACCAATTTCCACTTGCCTGAATCGACGCTCATTATGTTGGTGTCGGCCTTCGCTGGTTATCAATTTACGATGGCTGCCTATGAAGAGGCAGTTGCCCGGCAGTATCGTTTTTTCAGTTATGGCGATGCCATGTTTATCACCCGTAATCCAACAGCAGCACATCAGCGTGTTGGCGTGACCGGTTAATTTTTATCTGAAAAGTCCAGAGAGAAAAACGTGACTCATCAATGCTTTATGGAATTTGAATTAGATAGCCAGACGGGCAGGGCGCGTCGTGGTCGCCTTAAGTTTCCGCGTGGTACGGTTGAAACGCCTGCATTTATGCCGGTGGGTACTTATGGAACCGTGAAAGGACTTACCCCGCGCGATGTAGAAGATATAGGTGCGCAGATTATCCTTGGGAATACTTTTCACTTGATGCTGCGCCCGGGCACCGAAGTGGTAAAGGCGCACGGCGATCTCCACGACTTTATGCAATGGAAAGGCCCCATCCTGACAGACTCCGGTGGTTTTCAGGTGTTCAGTTTGGGCAAGCTGCGGAAAATTACCGAGGAAGGCGTTACATTCAAATCGCCAATCAATGGCAGTAAAGTGTTTCTCGATCCTGAGACTTCTATGCAGGTTCAGCGCGATTTGGGCTCTGACATCGTGATGATCTTTGACGAATGCACTCCTTATCCGGCGACAATTCATGAGGCGCGAGACTCTATGGAGCTGTCGTTGCGCTGGGCAAAGCGTTCCAAAATTGCGCATGGTGATAATCCTTCTGCGTTGTTCGGGATAGTTCAGGGCGGTATGTATGAAAATCTGCGTACGGAATCATTAACTGGGTTGGTCGAAATCGGTTTTGATGGCTATGCAATTGGCGGTCTTTCTGTTGGTGAGCCGAAAGAGGACATGTTGCGCATACTTGAGAGCCTCGCACCGCAAATGCCCAAACACAAACCGCGTTATTTAATGGGGGTTGGGAAACCTGGCGATATCGTAGAAGCGGTGCGCCGCGGTGTGGATATGTTTGACTGCGTTATGCCGACTCGCAACGCTCGCAACGGACATTTATTCACCAGTGAGGGAGTTATCAAGCTGCGCAACGCCAAATACCGCGAAGACACTTCTCCTTTGGATCCTTTGTGTGACTGTTACACCTGCAAAAACTTTTCGCGCTCTTATCTGCATCATTTGGATAAATGCAATGAAATGCTGGGTGCCCAGCTAAATACCATCCATAACCTGCGCTACTACCAACGGATTATGGCGGATATGCGCAAGGCGTTAAGCGATAATAGTTTTGATGCTTTTTTGTGCGATTTTTATGGCCGTCAGGGATTAGAGGTTCCGCCAGCGCCGCCTATGTAGGTGCGTTAGCGTTGTTGTATGCCAATTAAAGGGTATAATCCGGCGCCCTTGACCATACCGCAGCCAAAAATTGGCTGTGTGCTCGTAAAAAATAAGGCGGAGCAATCGGCGTAGCCTGGAATCATCAGTGCTCTGAAGTCTGCCGCAGACCAGTTGGGAAATTTTTATGCTAAACCGTTATCCCCTGTGGAAATACCTGTTACTGCTGTTTTTTACAGTAGTTGGCGTTGTGTATTCGATCCCCAATTTATACGCACCTGATGCGGCTATTCAGGTTTCCGGTGATTCCAGTGCGAAAGTGATTGATGCACCCGTGCTGACCAAAATGGAAGCTGCGCTGAAAGAAGCCAATATAGAAGCTTTTGGCGGTGAAGTGACTGCAAAAACTGCAATGGTGCGAATCAAGGATGTAGAGCAGCAAATGGCTGCGCGCAAAATTGTACAACAGGCGTTGGGTGATGGTTATGTGGTAGCACTGAATACCGCTTCAACAACCCCCGGCTGGTTGCAAGCCATGGGAGCTGAGCCTTTAAAGTTGGGTCTTGATCTTGCGGGCGGTGTGCATTTTTTGTTGGAAGTTGATACAGCATCTGCCGTTGCAAAGCGTCAGGAAATCAATGCTGATGATATGAAAGAGAAAATGCGTAAAGCAAAGGTGCGTTATACCTCAGTAATTGCACAAAAGGATAACCAGATAGTTGCGCGCTTTCGTAATGCAGAGGCACGTGATGCGGCGATCAGTTTGTTGCGGAGTGATTTTCCAACATTGCTATTTACTACGTCGGATAAACAGACTGAAGGTGAGTTCGCTTTTAACGCCGATTTCAGTGAAGCAGGCGTGCGTGAAATTGAAGACTACGCCGTTAGCCAGAACCTGATTACCTTGCGTAACCGTGTTAATGAATTAGGTGTATCCGAACCAATGGTACAGCGCCAAGGGCGAAATCGTATCATCGTGCAGCTGGCAGGCATTCAGGATCCTGCAGAAGCCAAGCGCGTGATTGGTAAAACCGCCAATCTCGAATTCCGTTTGGGCGCATCCCCGGATACCTTGGTATCCAACAAAGAGTCTTTCCCTTACAAAGACGAGCTGACGCAAATGCAGCGCGGCAATGCTGAGTTAGAAAAACAATTAATTGTGACCGGTGATCGAGTTGCTAATGCAACCAGTAGTTTTGATCCGGAAACTAACCAGCCACAGGTCAATATTACCCTTGATAGTCTGGGTGGTACTCACATGCACCGCGTAACCCGCAATAATGTGGGGCGCCAAATGGGCATCTTGTTTATCGAATACAAAACCCGTACGCAGATTGTGAAAAATGCTGCAGGTGAAAACGTTGAAAAGATGACGCAGTACGTTGAGCGCAAAGTAATTAGCCTTGCGACCATCCAGAGTGCATTGGGCGTGCAATTCCGTATTACGGGTTTGGATAGTCCAGCGGAAGCATCGGAATTGGCGTTGCTATTGCGTGCGGGTGCTTTGGCGGCCCCTATGCATTTCGTGGAAGAACGTACTATTGGCCCGTCATTGGGTGCTGAAAACATTGCCAACGGTGTTGATGCAACCCTATGGGGCTTCGGTTTGGTTGTTCTCTTTATGTTGGTTGCGTACCGTATGTTTGGTGTTTTCGCCAACATTGCATTGGCTGTGAATTTACTGCTGATGATTACCATGCTCTCGATGTTTGGTGCGACCCTGACGCTCCCCGGTATTGCAGGTATTGTATTGACGATTGGTATGGCGGTTGATGCTAACGTGTTAATTCACTCCCGTATTCGCGAAGAGCTCAAAAATGGCGCATCACCCCAGCAGGCTATTTACTCAGGTTACGAGCGCGCGTTTGTCACTATTCTGGATGCCAACCTGACCACCTTGATTGTAGGGATTATTCTGTTTGCAATTGGTACCGGACCTATCAAAGGGTTTGCTGTAACACTTATTGTCGGGATCATTACCACCATGTACGCATCCGTCAGCTGCAGCCGTGCACTGGCAAACCTGGTCTATGGCCGTCGCAAAAACTTACAGAAAATTTCGATTTAAGAGATCATTGCTATGACTAAGGAATCACGCATTATTAATTTCATGGGGGTGAGGCACTTCACCTCTGCTTTGTCGATTGTGTTTATTGTCATTTCCATAGCATCACTGGCCATTAACGGATTGAAGTTAGGTTTGGATTTTACTGGCGGTACCCAGCTGGAATTGTTGTTCGATAAGCCTGCAGATTTAAATAAAATCCGTGAAGTGCTTGAACAAGAAGAATTAAAAAGCCCCGTTGCTGTGCTGTTTGGCTCCGAGCAGGAAGTAATGGTGCGTACTCAGGATCAAATGAAAGAAAAAGCCCAGCAAAAACTGAGCGCGGCAATTTCTGCCTTGGGTTCAGGCGCGGCGTTAGAAGCTGTAGAGCGGCCAGCACGTGAGATGGAAGGGTTTGCAGATACGTTGGTACTGGTGAATGTCAGCAGTGAAAGTGTGCAACAACAAAATCTTTTTGCAGCTGCTGATTACGGCCGTGTGGAGTACCAACAACGTGATGGAAAAACACTGGTCACTGTAGAAAACTCAATTGATTCAGTGTATCTGCGCCGTATCATTGCTGATATTGAACAAGCTACCAGCAGCAAGATTGAATTGCGCAGTAGTGAATTTGTTGGTCCTCAAATCGGTGATGAGTTGCGTGATCAAGGCGGCTTGGGAATGTTGGTCGCTTTCGCGTTGGTATTTTTGTATGTTGCTGTTCAATTCCAATGGAAATTTTCAGTTGGTGCAATTATTGGTTTGATTCATGACGTAATTGTCACCCTGGGCTTTTTTGCGTTTTTCCATTGGGATTTTGATTTGACCGTGCTCGCGGCCATACTTGCGCTTATAGGTTACTCCATTAACGATACCATCGTTATTTACGACCGTATCCGCGAGAACTTCCGCATTCTACGCAAAATGCATCCACACGAAGTGATCAATATTTCAATCACCCAAACGCTTGGCCGTACCATAATGACATCGGCATCGGTATTTATTGTATTGTTTTGCTTGTATTTTATTGCAGGAGAAACACTGCAAGGTTTTGCGTTGGCATTGATCATCGGTATTGTTGCTGGTACTTATTCATCGGTTTATATCTGTGCCAACATCACTGCGGCTCTTGGAATCACCAAAGAGGACTTGATGCCGAAAGTGCGCGATGAAAGTGAAGTGCAAGAAACACCCTGATGAATGTATTTTTTGACTAACAACAGCGCCTTGAGGCGCTGTTGTTGTTTGTGGTTTCCGGATTTATCTGACGTTGTGCAATGAGCTGATCTCGGCTATTGTCAGTCCATCTTTTTATCCTCTTGCCTCTATTTTTCCATCATTAATGGGATTTTATGATCGAGCACATTAGCTTTGACCCTTCGCTGCAACAGAGTGATGACATTGAGCTGTTGCGTGAAACTGTTGGCCGCTTCCAGCGTATTTTTAATGGTAGCGGATATGGTTTTTGGGAGTGGAACCTGCAAACCCAGCACATTGAGTGGTCGGGTGGTTTCTGGGAGCGCTTGGGATATGGCCCTGAGGATGCAGAAAATATCAGTGATGCGGCCAAAGTGCTGACGTTCATGCACCCGGATGACCGTGAGTTTGCGATCGAAGCGGCGCGCCAACACTTGCGGACGGGTAAACCGTTGGATGTGTCTTATCGCATCCAGACCAAAAATGGCAGTTATATCTGGACGCAAGTACGTGCTGATTCCCTACGCGATGAGCAAGGGCGTGCCACGATTATGTCCGGGGTCAATTTTGATATCACCGAGATTAAAAAGGTGGAGGCAGCACTCCGCGAAAGTGAAGCGCGTCAGGTGCGTATTATTCAGGCATCAAGTGATGGCATTTGGGAGTGGTATGCCGATCGCGGTGGTTTCCATTTTTCACACCGCTGCTGGGAACTGCTGGGTTACGATGACCTCGATGACGTGCTGACGGAGGGTGAGGATCGCCTCAAAATTTGGCGCAAACATATTTACCCTCAGGATCTGGCCAAGTTTGACAATGCATTGGTTGAACACATGGCAGGACGAGCTCCTTTTGATGTGGAGTACCGGCTCATCAGTACACATGGGGAAATTCGCTGGATTCGCGGCCGTGGACGTGCAGTATTCAATGAGAAAGGGCAGCCGATCATGATGTCGGGTAGCAATATGGATATCACTGAAGTTAAACGCGCGGAAGAGCGGGTTATTCAGGCAAAAGAACAAGCCGAACAGGCGAACCGTGCCAAGTCAGAGTTTTTATCGAGCATGAGCCATGAACTGCGTACACCGCTCAATGCCATTCTCGGTTACACCCAGCTGTTTGAATATGACGGTAATTTAAAGTCGCAGCAAATCGATAACGTGCGTGAAATCCGCAAAGCGGGCGAGCATCTTTTGCAGCTGATTAATGATGTATTAGATCTGGCAAAAATCGAATCAGGCAGTATGACAGTTTCGTTGGAGCCGGTTTTGGTATCGCGCTTGATTGTGGAATGTTTTACGTTGGTTCAACCGCAAGCGGACGCCAAAGGGATTCGCCTTGCGTCATCGCTCGCCGAATTTGCCAATACCTATGTGATTGCCGATCACGTGCGCTTCAAGCAGGCACTGCTGAATTTGCTCAGCAACGCGGTGAAATACAATCATGTTGGTGGTGAAGTAGAGGTGAAGTTGGAATCCCAGCCCGGGCAGCAATTGCGTATCAGTGTGCGTGATACCGGGCGCGGTATTCCGTTGCAACGCCAGCATGAGGTTTTCCAGCCATTTAATCGTCTGAGTGCTGAAAACACCACGATTGAAGGTTCCGGCGTTGGCTTGGTGATTACCAAGCAACTGGTGGAAATGATGCAAGGAAAACTCGACTTCACCAGTGTTGAAGGGATAGGCACTACCTTCTGGATTGATTTTCCCATGGCATCGGAATGGAATGCTGAAACCGTCATGCGCAGCCCATCCAGTAAGGACTACAGCCCCGCAGTGCTTCAGGTAAAACGTCGTTGTAAAGTCTTATATGTGGAAGACAATCCCACCAATATCCGCTTATTGCAGCAAGTATTTGCCCGTTATCCGCAACTGGATCTGGAGATTGCTGAAGAGGCTTTCTTGGGCATTTATAAAGCCCGTAGCCAGCAGCCTGACTTGATTATCCTTGATATCAATTTGCCAGGAATGGATGGTTATGAGGTGCTCGGGGTACTGAAAAGTGACCCAACCACCAGTCGTATTCCGGTTCTGGGGTTGTCGGCTAATGCTATGCCATACGATGTTGAGCGCGGTCGAAACTCGGGCTTCTATGACTACCTCACCAAGCCAGTTGATATTCATCATCTCATTGATGCATTTAATAAATTACTGCGTGATTAATGTCCTCTGATGTGCGTTCTTCTCTCTATTCCCTCTTTTGATTTTCCAAGCAAAGAGGGAATTGCCCGAATATTTAAGGGTTTGTTCACAATCGTTAACTAGTGCAAATGTAGATGGTTTTACCGTTTGGGGGGCTTATTATCTCAAAATGAACATTTGTTCATTTTGAGCAGAAGGCGCTGGCCTGTGTTAACCATTTTGTTGTGAGGAATAGAGCATGCGTTCATTAGTGGGGTTGGGAGCAATATGTGCGATTGGGGTTGCAGGCTTGGCCTTGTCCGCGTGCGATAACCGGAATTCAACGTCTGCGGCGGCATCTACCGTTGTCGAAGTCGGCGTAGTGACTCTGGCCGTCAGCGATATTCCCCTTGAAGCTGAGCTGCCGGGGCGCACATCCGCTTTTCGCAAGGCAGAAGTCCGGCCTCAAGTGAGTGGGATCATCCAAAAACGCTTATTTGAAGAAGGTGCCAGCATCAAAGCAGGCGAACCTTTATACCAAATTGATCCGGCAACCTATGAGGCTGCACACAACAGTGCCAAAGCTGAACTGGCTCGTGCCCAAGCTAATTTGGTGGCTGCCGCAGCCAAAGAATCGCGCTATAAAAATCTGGTGGCGATCAAAGCGATCAGTCAGCAGGATTACGACGATGCCTTGGCCAATTTAGGTCAATCCAAAGCGAATGTTGCCGCAGCGACAGCAGCGGTTGAATCGGCACGTATTAATCTGAAATACACCCAGGTGTTGGCTCCTATCAGTGGTGTTATAGGTAAATCATCCGTGACTGAAGGGGCGTTGGTGAATGCAGGTCAAGCGGACGTATTGGCCAGTATCCTCCAGCTTGATCCTATTTATGTCGATGTCTCCCAATCCGCTGAAGAATTGCTGAAATTGCGCCGCTCTGCGCTCAAGGGCGATATCAACAGCAGTGAAGTAGCCAAAGTGCGCCTGATATTGGATGACGGTTCGGTATATGAACATGAAGGCCAATTACAGTTTGCAGAAGTCGGTGTCAATGAATCTACAGGCACAGTAACCCTGCGTGCAAAATTTCCCAATCCTGAGCGCCTGTTATTGCCGGGCATGTTTGTGCGCACTCAGGTGGATGAGGGCATTTATAACAATGCATTACTGGCACCACAGCGCGGCATTGCGCGTGATCGTTCGGGCAATGCCACTGCCTTGGTGCTCAATAAAGAGGGGATTGTTGAATCGCGCCAATTAACGACAGGGCGTGCTGTTGGTGATCAATGGATAGTGCTGGATGGTCTGGCTGTAGGCGATCAGGTGATCGTAGAAGGTCTGCAAAAAGTAAAACCGGGTGCACCAGCAAAAGCGGCTGCCGTTAGCAGCGCAGCGGCGGAGTAATAGCACTATGGCCAAATTTTTTATTGATCGCCCGGTATTTGCCTGGGTTATTTCCATCATCATCATGCTTGCGGGCTTGTTGTCGATCGCCAAGTTGCCTATCGAGCAGTACCCACAGGTTGCACCGCCCTCTGTCAGTATCAGTGCAAACTATCCCGGCGCGTCTGCGCAAACGGTGCAAGATACGGTAATCCAAATTATCGAGCAGGGGCTTACAGGAATCGACAATGTGGAATACATGTCATCCAACAGTGAGTCCAGTGGCCGCGGTGATGTAACGCTGACATTTAAAGCGGGTACTGATCCGGATATTGCGCAAGTTCAGGTACAAAATAAATTGCAGACAGCAATGCCGTTGCTGCCGCAAGAAGTGCAGCAACAAGGTATTCGTGTGACTAAATCCACTGCCGGATTTTTGATGGTCGCTGCATTTGTATCATCTGACGGGCGTATGGATAAATACGATATTGCCGACTACGTTGCTGCTAATGTGCAAGACCAATTGAGTCGTGTGAATGGTGTCGGGCAAATCCAATTATTTGGATCGCAATATGCGATGCGCATTTGGTTGGATGCTAACAAACTTGCCAATTACAAACTCACGACAATTGATATTGTTTCTGCAATCCGTGCACAGAACGCACAAATTGCGGCAGGTGAATTGGGTGGAACACCGGCATTACCTGGCCAGCAAATTAATGCCAGCATTGTGGTACAAACCCGTTTAAATACGCCGGAGCAATTCAAAAACATTCTGCTGCGTGTCAATCAGGATGGCTCGCAAATTCGTTTAGGTGATGTTGCGCGTGTTGAGCTCGGTGGCGAGAACTATCAATTTGAAACGGAATACAACAATCGCCCGGCTACTGGTCTTGCGGTAACGCTTGCATCGGGTGCGAATGCATTGGATACAGCCGATGCTGTGCGTAAACGCATTGGTGAATTGCAAACATTTTTTCCGCAAGGGTTAGAAGTCGTTTATCCCTATGACACAACACCTTTTGTAAAACTCTCCATTGAAGCTGTAGTGCATACACTCATCGAAGCCATTGTGTTGGTGTTTTTGGTGATGTATCTGTTCTTGCAAAATTTCCGCGCGACACTGATTCCAACTATTGCGGTACCAGTGGTATTGCTGGGTACCTTTGCCGTATTGCAAACATTCGGATTCTCAATTAACACCTTAACGATGTTTGCGATGGTGCTTGCGATTGGTTTGTTGGTGGACGATGCGATTGTCGTTGTGGAAAACGTTGAGCGGGTGATGGCAGAAGAAGGGCTTTCACCGCGCGAAGCGACGCGAAAATCCATGCAGCAAATTACTGGTGCTTTGATCGGTATTGCATTGGTGCTTTCCGCTGTGTTTGTACCTATGGCGTTTTTTGGTGGATCAACGGGAATAATTTATCGCCAATTCTCGATCACAATCGTATCGGCAATGGTGTTATCAGTGATTGTTGCACTAACGCTCACGCCTGCACTGTGTGCGAGTATGTTAAAACCAGTGGATGCTGATCACTATCACAAAAGTGGATTCTTTGGTTGGTTCAACCGTACCTTCAACCGGGCGACCGACAAATACCAATCTGGTGTGAAATCCATGTTGGGTAAAACAGGGCGCTACATGGGGATTTATATCGCCATTGTGATTGTGCTGGGCTTGTTGTTCACGCGTTTGCCCGGATCATTTTTGCCCGATGAAGACCAGGGTGTATTTTTCACGCAAATGACCTTACCTGTCGGTGCTACTAAAGAGCGCTCTATTGTTGTCATGGACCAAATCGAAAAACATTATTTGGAAAATGAGCAGGCAAATGTGCGCTCTATTTTCTCGGTAATTGGTTTTAGTTTTAGCGGGCGAGGGCAAAACAACGGCATTGCGTTTGTAGGTCTGCATGATTGGAGCGATCGCACTGATGAATCGCAACATGTGCAGGCAATTGCCGGGCGTGCGATGGGCGCATTTGCAAAAATTAAAGACGCGATGGTATTTCCATTTGTACCACCGGCGATCACCCAGCTCGGCACATCAACCGGTTTTAATATGCAACTGCAAGATCTAGGCGGTGTTGGGCATGAAGCCTTAATGAATGCGCGCAATCAATTTTTAGGATTGGCTGCGCAAGATCAACGTCTGGTAGGCGTACGTCCTAATGGTCAGGAAGATAATCCGCAATTTAAATTGGATGTGGATCAGGAAAAGGCAGCGGCGTTGGGGGTGTCGATCAATGACATCAATAGTGTTTTTTCCACGGCGTGGGCAGCAAGTTATGTGAACGACTTTATCGATAAAGGCCGCGTTAAAAAAGTGTTTGTACAGGGTGAAGCGGAATATCGCATGTTGCCAGAAGACGTAAAAAATTGGTATGTGCGTAACAGCAGTGATGAGATGGTGCCATTTTCGGCATTCACATCAGGCCGTTGGATTTATGGTTCGCCGCGGCTTGAACGCTACAACGGTGTGCCTTCAATTAATATTATCGGGCAGGGCGCACCTGGTGTGAGCTCAGGCGATGCGATGCTTGCAGCAGAAGAAATTGTTGCGAAGTTACCAGCAGGCATTGGCTTTCAATGGACCGGTATGTCATTTCAGGAGCGTGAGTCCGGCAATCAGGCACCTATGCTGTATGCACTTTCAATTTTGATCGTATTTTTATGTTTAGCGGCGTTATATGAAAGTTGGTCGGTGCCGTTTGCGGTCATGTTGGTGGTGCCACTCGGGGTTATTGGTGCGGTACTGTTTGCGATGGCAAGAGGCTTGTCCAACGATGTGTATTTTCAGGTGGGCTTATTAACAACCATTGGTCTTGCAGCAAAAAATGCGATCCTGATCGTGGAGTTTGCAAAATCGCTTTACGAACAAGGTGCTGATTTGATTGAGGCCACCATGGAAGCAGTGCGTATGCGTTTGCGTCCGATCATCATGACATCGCTTGCATTTATGTTGGGCGTAACGCCTTTGGTGCTAAGCACCGGTGCAGGTTCGGGAAGCCAGAATGCAATTGGTACGGGTGTCTTTGGTGGAATGTTCTCGGCAACGGTGTTGGCTATTTTCTTTGTGCCAGTCTTTTTTGTTGTCGTGTTCCGTCTGGCAAAACGTTGGTTTCCATCGGCTCCGCTTCCAGGTGAGTCAGAAAAATGATGAATAAATGCGAGCTCATTCTTGATGCGACTTTGCATTTACTGGCACATCGCGGTTTTCATGGATTTTCTATTCGCGATGTCGCCAAAGAATCCGGTGTGGCAACGGGAACAGTCTATTTGTACTTTGAAGACCGCGAAGATTTGATCAAGCAGCTTCATGGCCAAATTATTGATCGCGTTGCGCGTCAGGTATTTGCCGAGAGCACCGTGGAGGTTGATTTGTTTCAGCAATTCCGGCGTATGTGCTTAAACTTTTGGTCGCTCTTTTTGCAAAAGCCAGCCATTGTGTTAAGTAAGGGGCAATTCGATCACTTGCCTCCAGATGTACTGCGCAGTCGGCATGAGGAGGCGCGGCTTGTATTAGAGCCGCTATTCACCTTTTTTTCACGCGGGCGAGAACAAAAAATTCTCAAGGACTTGCCCGATGAAATTTTGTTTTCACTTGGCTTTGAGCCTTACTTTGAAATTGCGCGCAAAACCATGCAGGGAATCATCAGTATCGATGAGGCCATGTTGGAAGAAATTATCCTCGCCAGCTGGGATTCCATTTCACTACAAAAGACTTCACGAGAAAAGACAGTTTAGTTTTATCGGTAGAGTTAAAATAAAAACGGCGAGCATTGCTCGCCGTTTTTGCTGACCTTGTGCGCTGATTATTTCAGATGGCCAAGATTTTTTTGCACGATTTGCAGGATCGGTTTAAACACCTTGGGCGAGCCACATACGATATGGCCTGTTTCAAGATAATCTGCACCACCGTTAAAATCACTCACTAATCCGCCGGCTTCTTTGACCAGCAAAATCCCGCCTGCGATATCCCACTCGTTCAAATTCATTTCCCAAAATGCATCAAAGCGACCCGCTGCTACATAAGCCAGATCCAGTGCTGCTGAACCACAGCGACGGATGCCAGAGGTCTGCCCTGCAATTTCCTGCACGCATGCCAGGTAGGGCGTGATGTGTTCCAGTGCATAACCGCTGAAAGGAATACCAGTGCCGATCAGTGCTCCTTCAAGGCCGCGACGATTTGATACGCGCAAACGACGGCCGTTGAGCGCTGCACCACGGCCTCGGCTCGCGGTAAATTCTTCGCGTTTGATCGGGTCAATCACAACGGCGTGTTCAATCTGGCCTTTGTATTTGCACGCAATCGAAATAGAGAAGTGCGGAACACCATGGATGAAATTGGTCGTTCCGTCGAGTGGATCGATGATCCATTCGTAATCAGAGTTTTTGCCAGGTTGGGAGCCGCCTTCTTCGCCACGGAAACTGTGGTCAGGATAGGCTTTGCGGAGGTGATAAATGATTTCTTTTTCGGCCGCTTTGTCCACTTCGGTGACGAAGTCATTGCGACTTTTGGTCTCGATGGTGAGCAGGTCAACGCGTTCAAATGCGCGTTCAATTAATTCTGCAGCTTTGCGGCCAGCGCGCAAAGCGATGTTAATCATGGGTTCCATAAAGCACCGGAATTAAGGGTTTACTGAATAACCAGAATGCGATGAGTTGACCTTGCGGCACTCAGTCGAGAATCAGGGGTTGTAAAAGAACGGGGTCGCAGGCGGCATAAGCGCCTCACACCAAGGGCGCGCAGTATAGCGGCAAGCGCTTTCGGCGGCTAGCCATAACTGGAGGCAAATCCTGTGTGTCTGTATACTGCGCGCCTTTTTAATGAACCGCCATTTGAATGATTGTTTCGGGCGGTGCTAACAGCGGCCTACTTATATGTCTGAATCGTCTATGTCAGAACCATCTTCAGAGTCTTCATCTGCCCAGCCTTTTGCCAATATCCGTATCGTTTTGGTGAATACCAGTCATCCCGGCAACATCGGCGGTACTGCGCGGGCGATGAAAAATATGGGGTTATCGCGATTGTATCTGGTGTCACCGCAGGATTTTCCGTCCGACAAAGCGGTATGGCGTTCGGCTGGTGCAACAGACGTGCTCGACAATGCGGTAGTGGTGGAAACGCTGGATGAGGCCATCGCCGGTTGTGGTTTGGTTGTCGGCACCAGCGCTCGCGAGCGCCGCATCCCATGGCCATTGCTTGACCCGCGCAAATGCGGTGAAAGTGTATGGTCTGAAGCGGCCAATCATGAGGTGGCGGTGGTGTTTGGACGTGAAGACCGCGGCCTGACCAATGAAGAGCTTTATAAATGCAATTATCACGTGCATATCCCAGCCAACCCTGATTACAGCTCACTTAATCTGGCGACAGCGGTGCAGGTGATTTGCTATGAAATCCGTATGGCCTATCTGCTTGCGTCTGAAGGTAATACCTTGCCGCAATTCCAGTGGGATATGCCTCCGGCTGAACCCAATGCCATGGAGATGTATTACGACCACCTTGAGCAGACATTGGTGGAGTTGGATTTTCTTGATCGTGACAACCCCAAGCAGACCATGACGCGTTTACGCCGCTTGTACAACCGCATCCGTATGGATCAGATGGAGCTGAATATCCTGCGTGGCGTCCTGACAGCGATGCAAAACTATATCCATTACAGCGGTAAAGTAATGCGCAAGATCGGCAAGGCTCCGGGCTTGGAATCCATGCGCGAGCTGACAAAAGACGATAAGCCAACAGGGCAATAGCATCGCTGGAAAATTGATCGTTGGAAAAGCTGTAATACTTGAGTAAAATACTCGGAATTAGCATCGCTGCTGCATTTGAGGGTTATTTCCCGCTCGGAGTGGTGCACTACAACGGGATTTTGCAGCGAGGCACACCCGCATGAGACTTACCACCAAAGGCCGTTATGCCGTTACCGCGATGCTGGATTTGGCGCTTCATAGCGACCAAGGGCCCGTCAGTCTGGCGGATATTTCCCAGCGTCAGGGTATTTCTTTGTCTTATCTTGAGCAGCTATTTGCGCGTTTGCGCCATTTCAAGCTGGTAAAGAGCGTGCGCGGCCCCGGTGGTGGATATCGTTTAATGGCCAGTGCCGCCGAGGTTTCTGTTGCGCAGGTAGTGGATGCAGTGAGTGAGTCGCTCGATGCAACCCGCTGTGAAGGCAAGGGCAACTGCCATGAAGGGGAGGTCTGCTTGACGCATCATTTATGGGAAGATCTCAGTGCGCAGATCCATCGGTTTTTAAGTGAAATTACGTTGGCTGATTTAGTGGCGCGCAACGATATACAAGCGGTTAGCAAGCGTCAGGACATGCGTCTCGTTAATACTCACAGCGATGAAACCCATATCGCTGTGAGTGAAATTCTCTAAACAACTGTTTATCTACAACGTCCCAAGGTAATGACTGTTTTGCGCAAACCTGTTTACTTGGATTACGCGGCCACTACACCTGTTGCGCCTGAGGTGGCTGCGCGTATGGCGCAGTGCCTTACGTTTGATGGCACTTTTGCCAATTCTGCATCCCGCTCGCATGTTTATGGTTGGCAAGCAGAAGAAATCGTTGAAGAAGCGCGAGCGCAGGTTGCCAGCCTTATTGATGCCGATACACGCGAAATCGTGTGGACCAGTGGCGCAACCGAAGCCAATAATCTGGCATTAAAAGGGATTGCAGAAACCTATCGCGCGACTCATACCCAAGGCGGCCACATTATCGTCTCGGCAATTGAACACAAGGCTGTGCTTGATCCTGCGACATGGCTTGAGTCGCAAGGTTTTCGTGTTACTCGATTGCAGCCGGGCAGCGATGGAATTATCACGGCAGCCGGCCTGGAAGCTGCATTTCAGGACGATACTTTTCTCGTCAGTATTATGCTCGTCAACAATGAGTTGGGGAGCATCAATGATGTGAAATGCTTGGTCGATGTATGCAAGCCGCGCGGCATTTTATTCCACTGTGATGCGGCGCAAGCGGCAGGGAAAATTGAGGTTAATGTAAAAAAACTGGGTGTGGATTTACTGTCGCTGTCTGCGCACAAGTTTTATGGCCCCAAAGGTGTGGGCGCGCTCTATGTTCGCCGCGCAGGTGAAGTAAAAGTAGCTGCGCAAATCCATGGTGGTGGGCACGAGCGTATGATGCGCTCCGGCACGCTGGCAACTCACCAATTAATCGGTATGGGTGGCGCCGCTGAGTTAGCGCGTGAGCAACTAAGTGAAGATTCCCTACGTATTGCCACGCTGCGTGATCGTTTATGGGAGGGGATCGCAAACCTACCGAATGTTACACGCAATGGCTCTCCGTCTTGTTGTGTGGGCGGCATTTTAAATGTGGCGTTTGGCAATATCGATGGTGAAATGCTGCTGTTGTCGTTGCGTGATTTGGCGATATCGAGCGGTTCTGCCTGTAATTCCGCCAGCATGTCCCCAAGTTATGTGCTGAAAGCAATCGGATTGAGTGATGAGCATGCCCAGGCATCCTTGCGCTTCAGCATAGGCCGCTATACCACCGTCGACGAAATTGAATTTGCGATTGAACACTTGCGAAGTGTTATCGCCAAGCTGAACAAGGCTTGATGCTGTGCATCGAGATTGTTGCAAAACAAGGTAAATACCCATGTCTGAACAAGTCGAACAT
The DNA here is from genome assembly GCF_001183545.1 of Cellvibrio sp. pealriver. Lineage (NCBI taxonomy): Bacteria > Pseudomonadati > Pseudomonadota > Gammaproteobacteria > Cellvibrionales > Cellvibrionaceae > Cellvibrio > Cellvibrio sp. pealriver. The sequence goes on along the minus strand of NZ_KQ236688.1, from coordinate 1,783,419 downwards.
CTCATCAAAAAAGAATACGCGGCTGGCTTTCACACCACGATTGATTCAGAAACCCTGCCTCCCGGGTTGAATGAAGACGTGATCCGTTTTATTTCGGCCAAAAAGAATGAGCCGGAATGGTTGCTGGAGTGGCGACTCAAAGCTTATCAAGCTTGGTTGGAAATGACTGAGCCAGAGTGGGCACATGTCAAATACGATGATATCGATTTTCAGGCAGTGTCCTATTACTCCGCGCCAAAATCCATGGATTCAAAACCCAAAAGTCTGGATGAAGTTGATCCGGAATTGCTGCGCACCTATGAAAAGTTAGGTATTCCCCTGCATGAGCAAGCGGCGCTTGCCGGTGTTGCAATGGATGTGGTGTTCGATTCGGTTTCTGTGGTGACTACCTTCCGTGAAAAATTGCTCGAAGCGGGTGTGATTTTCTGCTCGATCAGTGAAGCGGTACAAAAATATCCGGAGCTGATAAAAAAATACATCGGCTCAGTTGTTCCGCAAAAAGACAATTACTATGCCGCACTCAATTCAGCGGTATTTTCCGATGGCTCTTTTGTGTACATCCCTAAAGGTGTGCGCTGTCCGATGGAGTTGTCTACGTATTTCCGTATTAACGAACAAAATACCGGTCAGTTCGAGCGCACGCTGATTGTGGCCGATGAAGGCTCGCACGTCAGCTACTTGGAAGGCTGCACCGCGCCCATGCGCGATGAAAATCAATTGCATGCTGCGGTAGTTGAGCTCATTGCGCTTGATAACGCTGAAATTAAATATTCCACGGTACAAAACTGGTATCCGGGTAATGAAGAAGGTAAGGGTGGTATTTACAACTTCGTAACCAAGCGCGGTGTGTGCCATACCAACGCCAAAATTTCCTGGACGCAAGTGGAGACCGGTTCTGCAGTCACCTGGAAATATCCGAGTTGTATATTGCGTGGTGATAACAGTGTTGGCGAGTTTTATTCTGTTGCGCTCACCAACAATTACCAGCAAGCCGATACCGGAACCAAGATGATCCACATCGGTAAAAACACCAAATCCACAATCATCTCCAAAGGAATTTCTGCAGGTAAAAGTTCCAATGCATACCGTGGCCTTGTGCGTATTAATCCCGGTGCAGAGGGTGCACGCAATTACACGCAATGCGATTCGCTGTTGATCGGCGATAAATGCGGGGCACACACTTTTCCTTATATCGAAAGCAAAAACCCTTCGGCGGTGATCGAGCATGAGGCTACAACGTCCAAGGTAAGTGAAGACCAAATGTTCCTATGCCAGCAGCGTGGGCTCGATGCTGAAAAAGCAGTGTCCATGATTGTGAATGGGTTTTGTCGTGAAGTTTTCAAAGAGCTCCCGATGGAGTTCGCAGTAGAGGCTGGCAAGTTGCTGGAAGTCAGCCTTGAAGGATCTGTGGGTTAAGAGCCCAAACGATGCATTAAAAATTTAAAACTGCCGTGTTAAAAAAATTATCGGATTGAAATTTATGTTGCGCATTACTGATTTGTTCGCCCGTGTTGAAGAAAAAGAAATTCTGAAAGGATTAAATCTGACGGTTAATCCGGGCGAAGTCCACGCCATTATGGGCCCAAACGGTGCAGGAAAAAGTACATTGGGTAATGTGTTATCCGGCCGTGACGGCTATGAGGTAACGGGTGGTAGTATCGATTTTAACGGCAAGCCCTTGTTCGATTTGGAAATAGAAGAGCGCGCGCGCGAAGGTTTGTTTTTGGCGTTTCAATATCCGGTTGAAATCCCGGGTGTGAGCAACATGGAATTTTTAAAAGCTGCCGTGGATGCCAAGCGTAAGCACAAAGGTGAAGCTGAGCTTTCAGCTGTGGAATTTATGAAAATGGCACGTGAGGCCAGTAAGCGTGTAAGTCTCGATCAAGCGTTTTTAAAACGCGGTGTGAATGAAGGTTTCTCGGGCGGTGAAAAGAAACGCAACGAAATTATGCAAATGATGTTGCTTGAGCCGAGTTTGTGCATTCTTGATGAAACCGATTCGGGTTTGGATATTGATGCTCTGCAAGTAGTAGCGAATGGTGTTAACGCCATGCGCTCTTCCGAGCGCAGTTTTATTGTTGTTACTCACTACCAGCGTTTGCTGGATTACATTGTGCCGGACTATGTTCATGTGTTGGCAAATGGCCGTATTGTCAAAACGGGCGGTAAAGAATTGGCCTTGGAGTTGGAAGAAAAAGGTTACGGTTGGCTTGAGCAAGAGGCTGTATAAGCATGAGTGATTTTCAACATCAGGCAATTAAACTTGCTGCTCAGCAAACGCCGTTAAGTTGGTTGGAATCGCTGCGTTCCAATGCGGCTGACAGTTGGTTGGCTCAACCTTGGCCTACGCGTAAAACCGAGCATTGGAAATATACGCCTATGCAGGGGCTGCAAAAAACACAATTGCAAAGCTGGGGCGCTGCAGCAAACCAAAGTGAGTGCAAAGGTGTGCAGCAGGATTTTATGCCGCTGGACGCTTACCGTTTGGTATTTGTAAATGGTGTGTTTGATACCCAGCTATCTGGTGAATTGCCGCAGGCGATTGTACGCTTTTCCCAGGCGGATTCGGATCAACAGGCGCTAATTGAACAATACCTTGGAGCTATCGTTGAGGGCGATCGCCATTTGTTTGCGACGCTCAATAGCGCTTGGTTGGATGACGGTATTTTGTTGCATGTGCCGCGCAACCAAGTGCTCGATAAACCGGTTTACCTCGTTAATATTATTACTGCACCTGCGGTTGCTGTTAATCAGCGGTTGTTGGTGGTGTTGGAAGAAAATTCGCGCGCCGAAGTGATTGAGCATTATCTGTCTAGCGATAATGTGCAAGATAGCTTCGCTAATTCGCTGACTGAGATCCATATTGGTGACAATGCGAGTTTGCATCATTACCGGTTAAATTTGGAACAGGAGGCTGCCCAGCATATTGGTGCTGTGCATGTGGATTTGCAGCGCAACGCCCGTTTGCGTGGTTTTGCTATCGCTTTGGGTTCGCGTTTAATGCGCATTGATTATCAGATGAATCACCGCGGTCAAGGTGCAGAGCTTGATTTGCAGGGTGTTTATGTTCCGCGTAACCAGCAAGTGGTGGATTACCACACGAATATTTGCCACTGGGTTCCTCACTGCACCTCGAATGAAGTGTTTCGCGGTATTGTGAGCGATTCTGCGCAGGCTATTTTCAATGGACGTATTTACATTCATAAAGATGCACAAAAAACCCTTGCTGAGCTCAGCAATAAAAATTTGCTCACATCAAATAAAGCTGAAATTAATACCAAACCTGAATTGGAAATTTATGCTGATGATGTGAAGTGTGCCCACGGCGCGACGATCAGTCAGCTAAATGAAAATGCTCGCTATTATCTGCAAAGCCGTGGCCTGTCGCGTGCAGAAGCGGATGTGATGCTCAGCTTTGGTTTTATCAATGAACTGTTAGAGCAAATTGCACAGCCAGTTGTGCATGATTATTTGCAACCGCGTTTGGCTCATTTGTTTGGTCGTGATAACAGCTTGAATATCATTGCAAATGCGGTGGAGTCATCTAATGCCTGAATTGCTTTTTGATGTTGAGAAGGTTCGCGCTGATTTTCCGATCCTCCATCAAGATGTGAATGGTCAGCCACTGGTTTATCTCGATAGCGCTGCAACTACGCAAAAACCGAATGCAGTTATTGATGCAATCAGCGATTACTACCGCAACGATAACAGCAACGTGCATCGTGGCGCACACGCGCTGGCAGATCGCGCCACAGTAAAGTTTGAGGCTGCTCGCGCTAAAGTGGCGGCATTTTTAAATGCGCCGGATGCAAAACAAATTATCTGGACTCGCGGTACCACCGAGAGCATTAATCTGGTGGCCAATTGTTGGGGGCGTAGCAATTTAAGAGCAGGTGATCGTGTTCTTGTCTCTGCAATGGAGCATCACTCCAATATCGTTCCTTGGCAATTAGTTGCCGATGCACTGGGGGCGAGTGTCGAGCCTATTCCGGTAGATGTGACAGGCACCATCGATTTGTCGGCATTCGAGGCGATGCTGGATGATCGTGTAAAAATGGTTTCTGTTGGGCATGTGTCCAATGCGCTAGGCAGTATCAATCCGGTTGAAAAAATTATCGCACTTGCTCATGCAACGGGTGCGAAAGTGACGGTAGATGGCGCTCAGGCAGTGAGTCACTGGGCGGTAGACGTGCAAGCACTGGATTGTGATTTTTATGCTTTTTCTGCACATAAATTATTTGGCCCGACTGGATTGGGTGTGCTGTACGGCAAGCGCGAGTTACTTGAGGCTATGCCACCGTATCAAGGTGGCGGCGAGATGATTGAAACCGTCAGTTTTGCAGGAACCACGTTTAATCAGTTGCCCTATAAATTCGAAGCCGGTACACCGGATATTGCTGGCGCAATTGGTTTTGGCGCGGCGATTGATTATCTCAACAGTATTGATCGCAAGGCAGCGGCGGCACACGAACAAGCTCTGCTCGCTTATGCGGAAGAAAAAGCCCGTAATACATCCGGCATCAAACTGATTGGCACATCTGCCAATAAAACCAGTGTGATGAGTTTTATTTTGGAAGGTGCACATCCAGCAGATGTAGGTGTCTTATTGGATAAGCAGGGTATTGCTGTACGCACGGGCAATCACTGTGCCCAGCCTATTATGGATCAGTATGGAATTCCCGGCACAGTGCGCGCGAGTTTTAGTTTTTACAACACCTTTGCTGAGGTTGATCGCTTGTTTGCGGCGATTGAAAAAGCAAAAACATTTTTATTGTGATCGTTAATGAGTTGATGTTTATCGGAGTAGGTCATGAGTATCGCTTCATTTGATCCGCAATTGGAAACCGTTTCGGTGACAGCGGCAGCTGCTGCTCATTTCAAACGTCAGTTGGATGCGAGTGAATCATCCTCCGCAGTGCGATTGAGTGTTAAGCAGAGCGGTTGTACAGGTTGGATGTATGTTGTTGATTTGGTGTCAGAAGCCAAAGCAGATGATTTACATGTGCCTTTGGATGGTGGTATCGAGTTGCTGGTCGATGCAAAAAGTTTATCGGTGGTCAGTGGTACGGAGATCGATTACGTCACTGAGGGGCTGAATCACCAACTTAAATTCAATAATCCACGTGTGAAAGATTATTGTGGCTGCGGCGAAAGCTTCAGCGTCAACTGAGTTTCTGTTAGAAGAGAATAGGTATGTCTGAAAGACGCATGGTGGTTGCCCAGGCAGATTGTCCTGCGCGCCGAGTTCCTGACGGGACACCACTGGTAATTCCGGAGGGCACTTTTGTTACTATCACCCAGGCGCTGGGTGGTAACTACACTCTGACATACCATGGCCAAATGGTTCGTGTAGATGGCACTGATGCTCATCTGCTGGGGCTTGAATCGACCAGTATTGAATTTCCTGCCCCTGAAGATGATCGCATTATTGAGGGGCAGGTGTGGCAAGCCTTGGGTAGTGTCTATGACCCTGAAATTCCAGTTGATTTGGTCAATTTGGGGTTAATTTACAAAGTAGAGATTGATCAATCTTCGGGTCGAGTGGATATCCAAATGACCCTGACCGCGCCAGCTTGCGGCATGGGGCCGGTTTTGGTGGGCGACGTCGAGTATCGGGTGCGTTTGGTGCCCAACGTCAAGTCAGTCAGGGTTGAGTTAGTGTTTGACCCTCCATGGCAGCGCCACATGATGAGTGAAGAAGCCCAACTCCAGACGGGCATGTTTTATTGATTCAGGGCTTATCCAAGCTCCAGCCAGAGAATTCCAATGACCCAATTTGGTATAGACGTTACCGCCGATGACATTATCGAAAGTCTGGGCTTTTTCGATAATTGGGAAGAGCGTTACAAATACATTATTGACCTTGGCAAAGAATTGCCGCCGATGGATGAGCGTTTACGTACTGATGAGTATATTGTGCGGGGTTGTCAGAGCCAGGTGTGGCTGGTCGATGAATGGCGTGATGGAAAGTTGTTTTTCCTTGCCGACAGCGATGCTTTCATCGTCAAGGGGTTGCTCGGTGTTGTTTTGGCAGCATTTAATGGCAAAACCCCTGGCGAGATTCTCGTGTTTGATGTCGATGGCTATTTCAAGCAGCTGGACTTGCTGCAGCATTTGAGTTCGACCAGAGGTAATGGGCTTAAGGCGATGGTGAAGCGTATCCAGGATCGAGCAAGAAGCGTCCAATAATGGTTGATGCCCTTTAAGCTGATTTTGTTTATTAATCAAATAGCTAGCATATAAAAATCACGTAAACCCGCGTATAATTCGCGGGTTTTGTATTTTGTAGGCTGTAAAACCCATATTTGGGTCAAAAGTGCCTGCAGTAACCCGTAATTGAGTATGGAGTCTCTCATGGCTGTTGAACAAACCTTATCGATCATTAAACCGGATGCTGTAAGTAAAAACCACATTGGTGAAATTGTTGCTCGCTTTGAAAAGGCAGGGCTCAAGATAGTTGCCCAACGCATGATGTTGCTGAGTCGTGTGCAGGCAGAAGGTTTTTATGCTGAACACAAAGGTCGTCCGTTTTTTGATGGATTGGTCGATTTTATGACATCTGGTCCTGTTGTCGTTCAAGTGCTTTCTGGTGAGAACGCCATTTTAGCCAACCGTGAATTGATGGGAGCAACTGATCCTGCCAAAGCGGCACCGGGCACTATTCGCGCTGATTTTGCCCAAGCAATTGATGCCAATGCGGTGCATGGTTCTGATTCTCCCGCGTCTGCTGCGCGTGAAATTGCGTATTTCTTTGCCAGCAACGAAATCGTTCTTCGTTAATATTTTAGTGCCGTTTCTTCGTGCTGTTGCACACAATGTTTGTACAGGTATCGAGCCATGACTGATGTATCCAGTTCCACTATTTCCGCGAGCGCGGTTACCGCAGAGGGCTCTGCCAAAACAAACCTGCTCGGTTTGCCGGAGGCAAAACTGGTCGCTTTTTTTGAATCGATTGGTGAAAAAAAGTTTCGTGCCATTCAGGTGATGAAATGGATTCATCAATTCGGTGCAGATAATTTCGACGATATGACTAACGTAAGCAAAGCCTTGCGTGCGAAGTTAAAAGATATTGCTGAAATTCGTTTGCCCGAAGTGGTTCAGCAATTTGATTCTGCTGACGGAACGCGCAAGTTTCTAATTCGTGTCAGTGGCAACAATGTGATAGAAACGGTATTTATTCCGGATGGTGATCGCGGGACACTTTGTGTTTCATCACAGGTCGGTTGCTCTTTGGATTGTAGTTTTTGTGCAACGGGAAAACAGGGTTTTAACCGTGATCTGACTGCCGCTGAAATCATCGGTCAGGTTTGGATTGCAGCAAAATCGTTTGGGCAGTTACAACCCAATGGCCCACGTAGCGTCACCAACGTAGTGATGATGGGTATGGGGGAGCCGTTGCTCAATTTTGATAATGTTGTCGATGCAATGAATTTAATGATGCACGATAACGCATACGGAATTTCCAAGCGCCGCGTTACATTAAGTACTTCAGGTGTGGTTCCGCAATTGGATCGGCTTAGCCAATTTACTGACGCGTGCCTGGCGATTTCATTGCACGCACCTAATGATGAGCTGCGTAATGAGCTGGTACCAATCAATCGCAAATATCCTATTGCGATGTTATTGGATTCTGCAAAACGTTATATCGAAGCGATGCCTGACACCCATCGCAAAATTACGATTGAATATACATTAATTGATCAGGTAAATGATCGTCCTCATCATGCACGCGAACTAGCGGAACTACTGCGCGACGTGCCGGTCAAGATAAATCTCATCCCCTTTAATCCCTTCAATCTGTCTAACTATAAACGAGTGAGTAATAACGCACTGCGTAAGTTTCAAGACATTTTGATGGAAGAAGGGTATATCACCACTGTACGGACTACGCGTGGCGATGATATTGATGCAGCTTGTGGCCAATTAGCTGGGCAGGTAAATGATGTTACCCGTCGCAGTGAACGTTACCGTGCTCAATTTGATGAAGTGCAAGCGGTAAAGATTATCGGCCAATAATGTCAATTTACATGGTGTGGATGATGCAAATGAATAAATTTATAAAATTGCTGAAATTAACCCTTATATCTTGTGCTGCTGTTGTTGCTCTTTCAGGTTGCGTCTCTGAAAGCAAAGGCAAAACCGGTAAGGCAGTTAAACAGATCAATACGGTCAAAGCACTTGAGCTACATGTACAGCTGGCTAATGGCTACATTGACAAAGGTAACCGCGAGTCAGCAAGACATCATTTGCGTAAAGCATCTGATATAAAGAAAAACTCTCCTGAAGCAACTGAAGCTTTGGCGCGTCTTTATCAGTTGGAGGGGGAGCCAGTTCTAGCAGAAAAAACGTTTAAGCAGGCGCTCAAACTCAAGAAAAATTTTACTCTGGCCAATAATAACTACGGTGTATTTTTATTTGGTGCAAGACGTTATGAAGAAGCATTAGCGCAATTTGAACTTGCAGCGAGTGACCTTGACTATGACGGGCGGGCATTGGCACTGGTCAATGTTGGACGGACAGCTATATTGCTTGGGAAAAATGAACGCGCAAAGGCAGCGTTTGAGCATGCATCTGTGTTGGATAGAGGAATTTCAGAGCCCTTGATTGAATTGGCTGATATGAACTTTCAGCAGCAGGATTATGCAGAAGCAAAAAAATATTTGGATAGATACCAATCATTGGGTCAACAATCGGCACGTGCATTATTGTTAGGGATACGTCTGGAGCGCATATTTGGCAACAAGGACAAAGAAGCCAGTTATTTATTGGTATTGAAAAACCGATTTCCTTATTCCAAAGAATATTTGGAATACAAGCAAACGATGATGTAAGTAAATTGATAGGCGTTTTTAATGGCATCTGATGACGATAAAAAAACAACTGACGATAGTCGGTTTCGTGAATTGTCACCTGGCAAGCTACTTGTTTGGGCGCGCGAGCGTGCCGGTCTAACTCAGGAACAAGTCGCTAAAGAACTTTATATGACGATGACAAAAGTGCGTGCGCTGGAGTCGGATGATTATCGTCATATGGCATCAGATACTTTTACCCGCGGTTATATTCGTGCTTATGCCAATTTCGTTAAATTGGACGTGGAGCAGGTGTTATCTGCATATGATCGTCATGCCCAGAAGCATGGATTAGTAGAGCAGGTTATGCCTCGTCGTGTTGAATCACCTAACAAACCGATATGGCAATTTATTACACTGCTGTTGTTGGTGTTGTTTGTTCTATGGCTTATCTCAATTTGGTTTTTTGATAACCGACAAAAAGAAACATATAACAAGCCTGCAACTATTGTTCCTCCGGCCGAAACAGTCATGAGTGCAACTGTAGTTCAATCGTTCAGTTCCGGTTATACAATATCCAGTAGTGCTACAAGTTCCTCGAGTATAGAAAATTCCGCGGTACCTCCAGCTGTTCTTGATGCTGCTTCGACACATGAGGTTGGAAACTCTTCATCATCCAGTAGTATAGCTGCAACCTCAGCTGCTGCGTCCTCCCGGATTCTGAAACTTGAATCTACAAGCCAGACATTTTCCGGTGCGTTGGATGTTATTGGATTTCATTTTACTGAAGAGTGTTGGCTTGAAGTCAGTGATGCCAATGGCGATGCTTTAATTGCCGACTTACAAACACCTGGAAGCCAGTTAACGTTACAGGGTGTTGCTCCTTTTGATGTGAAATTGGGAAATGCCCCCGCAGTAAAAATTGAATTAAATGGCGATATGATAGAGGTAGTCCCAGCTTTGGGTACTAATGTGTTATCGCTAAAAGTAGGTAAGCCGAAGAGCGAATAATTTCGCTACGATCAGGATTAATTATGCACTGCGAGTCTCCTATTAAACGCCGTAAATCCCGTCAGATTATGGTTGGTAATGTTCCTGTAGGCGGTGATGCTCCTATTTCTGTTCAGAGTATGACCAACACAGAAACTACAGATGTGATTGCTACGGTAGAGCAAATTCGCCGCATCCAGTTAGCAGGTGCGGATATTGTTCGTGTTTCTGTTCCAACAATGGAAGCCGCTGAAGCATTTGGTGAAATTCGTAAACAAGTATCTATACCTTTAGTCGCAGATATTCACTTTGATTACCGTATTGCTTTACGAGTAGCAGACTTGGGTGTGGATTGTTTGCGTATTAATCCAGGTAATATCGGACGAGAAAAACGCATAAAAGCTGTTGTCGATAAAGCTCGCGATTTAAATATACCAATTCGTATTGGTGTAAACGCAGGATCATTGGAAAAAGACCTGCAAAAAAAATATGGTGAACCGACACCTGATGCCTTGGTCGAATCTGCTTTGCGTCACGTAGAGATTTTGGATTCATTGAATTTTCAAAATTTTAAAGTCAGTGTAAAAGCGTCTGATGTGTTTATGGCGGTTGCAGCATATCGCAAATTGGCAGTTTTAATTGAGCAGCCCTTGCACTTGGGTATTACTGAGGCCGGTGGTTTACGTTCTGGTACGGTGAAATCATCGATTGGCTTGGGTGCGCTATTGATGGATGGTATCGGTGATACTATTCGTGTATCCCTCGCTGCGGATCCCGTAGAAGAGATTAAAGTGGGTTGGGATATGTTGCGCAGCCTGCGTTTGCGCAGCAAGGGCGTTAACTTCATCGCCTGCCCGAGTTGTTCTCGCCAAAATTTCGATGTCATCAAAACAATGAATGACCTGGAGCAACGTGTTGAGGATATTACTGTGCCTCTTGATGTGGCCGTGATTGGTTGTGTGGTTAATGGGCCAGGTGAAGCGAAAGAGGCGGATTTGGGTTTGGCTGGTGGTACGCCGAGCAATTTAATTTACATTGATGGTGAGCCCAATCAAAAGCTAACTAATGAAAATCTCGTAGACAATCTGGAGCGGTTGATTCGTGCAAAAGCAGCTCAAAAACAAGCACAAATAGACGCAGATGCAAAAAATATTATTGCTAAAGCCTGATGGTTTTTCGCTCGCATTCTAAAGGTTAGAAATTGAAAAAAATCCAAGCAATTCGTGGAATGAATGATTTACTGCCTGAACAGTCTTCGTTATGGCAGTATGTTGAAGGTGTTGTGACTGATATTTTGGCTCGTTATGGGTATCAGGAAATACGCTTTCCAATCGTTGAATCAACAGAACTATTTAAACGTTCCATCGGTGAAGTGACCGATATTGTTGAAAAAGAAATGTATACCTTTGCTGATCGTAATGGCGATAGCCTCACCTTGCGCCCTGAAGGAACTGCGTGTTGTGTGCGTGCATGCGAAGAAAATGGATTGCTTTACAATCAAACACAACGTCTGTGGTACATGGGGCCTATGTTTCGTCATGAGCGTCCACAGAAAGGGCGCTACCGCCAGTTTCATCAAATCGGTGTAGAGACATTTGGTATTCAGGGGCCTGATATAGACGCTGAAGTACTTGTATTAAGTGCGCGTATTTTACGTGAGCTTGGTGTTGCTGACGATGTTGTACTACAGATCAATTCGCTAGGTAGTTCGGATGCACGTCTGGCTTATAAGACCGCACTGGTTGAGTATCTGTCTCGTTTGCAAGATCAGTTGGATGAAGATAGCAAACGCAGGCTCACAACTAACCCAATGCGTATTCTTGATTCAAAAGATGCCAACACCCAAAAACTACTCGACGCAGCTCCCGTATTGCTTGATTATCTTGATGAAGAGTCACGGGTACATTTCGACGGACTGAAGTCATTATTAGATGCTGCGGGTATCCGCTATCAAGTCAACCCACGTTTAGTGCGTGGCCTTGATTATTATGGTAAAACGGCGTTCGAATGGGTAACTGACAAGCTTGGCGCTCAAAGCACAGTTTGCGCTGGTGGCCGTTACGATGGTTTAGTGGAGCAGTTGGGGGGCAAATCAACACCAGCGGTTGGCTTTGGTATTGGTCTGGAGCGGCTGGTTTTGCTATTGCAAGCGGTTGATGTTGTCCCCGTTGGACTTGATCAACAAGCCGATGTATTTTTGGCTGCGGTGGGTAATGTTCAACCAATTGCTATGCAGCTAGCAGAACGTATCCGCGATGAACTGCCTTTTGTACGCTTACTGACCAATTGTGGTGGTGGTAATTTCAAGAGTCAGTTAAAAAAAGCTGATAAAAGTGGTGCAGATATCGCATTGATTTTAGGTGAGGATGAAGCTAACGCAGGTACCGTCAGCGTCAAGTTTTTACGTGAAGAGACAGAGCAAAAAACATTGCCTTTTGATGAGGTAATTGCTTATCTTCGCTCGCTTGAGTAGCCCCTCTTTTTAAGCAAAAAAATAACGTTCTAATCATTTATTTATGTTTGGCGTGCTGCGTCATATCTACAGGAGTCAATTGTGAGTGTACATCTTTCAGAAGAAGAACAATTAGAAGTATTAAAGCGTTGGTGGAAAGACTACGGTAAAACAGTTGTTATTGCTGTTGTTGTTGCTGTTGTTGGCTATTTTGGTTACACCACATGGCAAGATCAAAAACGCCAGAAAGCTGAGCAGGCATCTGAGATGTACGAGCAATTGCTTAAATTGGCTGTGACTGAGCCAGGAAAGTCGTTGAGTGCGTCAGATAAAGCGACCATAAGTCATCTTGCTGGTGAGCTCAAAGATGCAAACAACAAAAGTATGTATGCACACAGCGCTGCTTTTTTTCTCGCTAAATTGGCAGTAGAAGATAATAGATTGGATGATGCAGTTACTGAACTTAAATGGGTTTTGTCTGCCAAACCGGATGCTGCTACCGAGCAGCTAGCTAGATTGCGTTTGGCTCGTGTATTAACTGCACAAAAGGCTTATGACGATGCGTTAGCTCAATTGTCACCTGAGCCAGCTGCTGCATTCACCGCTGAATATGCAGAAGCGCGCGGTGATATTTTGAAATTACAAGGTGATTTGGATGCTGCGCGTACTGCATACGAAAAAGCGCTGACAGCAGCAAATCCGCAACAACAAGAGCGTTACATGTTATTACAGATGAAAGTAAATGATTTGAAAGTAGATGCTACTGTGCCAGCAGCTGCGGCTGCAGAGGAGAAAGCTCAATGATGCAAGTCTCTGTGAGGCACTTGAGCTGCGTGGTATTGCTTTGTGCATTCGCTATGTCTGGTTGTTCCTGGTTTAGCAAGAAAACCGGGAACGAACCTATGGAACTGGTCGATTTTGAGCAGACTCTCGATCTCGATAAAGTATGGAAGCGAGGCATAGGTGAAGGGCAAAACGAAGGCTTTAGTAGTCTTACTCCTGCATTGGATGGCGACACAATTTATGCTGTTGATTACGAAGGATTGGTTGTTGCTGTCAATAATAAGACAGGCAAAAAACTATGGTCTCGCAAAGTCAATAAAGAACAGCTTGGCTTATGGGGCTGGGTAAAGAGTTTTTTTGTTGCTGGTGATCCTAACCGTCAAATTGTCGGTGGCATCGCTGCTGAAAATGGTTTGTTGCTGGTTGCTACCTATGCTGGTGAAGTGATGGCCTTATCAAAAGAGAACGGCGATGAACTTTGGCGCAAACAATTACCGGGAGAGATAGTTTCTGCACCGAGGACAAATGGTAGTGTTGTTGCAACACAAACTGTTAATGGCAAATTGTTTGCTCTGGATGCAAAAACGGGTGAACAATTGTGGTTTTATGACAATCCCCCTCCAGTATTAACTCTTCGTGGTACGCCATCACCTATAGTCACAGACACTGCTATTTATGCTGGATTTTCTAATGGCCGGATGATGGCTTTTAATCCTGCAAATGGTCTAATTTTGTGGGAGCAGCGCATTGCATCACCTAAAGGCCGTTCAGAGTTGGAACGTATGGTGGATATCCATGCGAGTCCTCTGATTCGCGATGGCGTCATTTATGTCGGTACTTATCAGGGGCGTATCAGTGCACTGGCGCGTGGAACCGGTAGTCCTATGTGGGGGCAAGATGGCTCTACCAGTGAAAATTTAGCGCTGTCTGCCGATAAGTTATTTGTTTCCCATGCAGATGGGAAGTTAGTAGCCTACAGTGCAACCACAGGCGAAAAATTATGGAGCAATGAGAAAATGTTGCGCCGTGGTTTGAATGGTCCCCAAGTTTTCGGTGACTACGTTGCTGTTGTTGACTTCAAGGGTTACATGCATATCGTCAATCAGAGCGATGGAGAATTTGTAGCTCGCGTCCGTGTTGATCGAAAAGGTGCGCGTGCCCCTATGTTAACTGATGGTGAAACTCTTTACGTGTTCACTAATCGCGGTAAGTTGATTGCTTATCGTGCGAAAGCTGGAAAATAGTTTCCCTCGACAAACACAGTCTAGCCAGCCGCTTGAGCTTACCTTGCGTTAATGAGGTAAACTTATCGCGGCTGGTTTTGTTTTTCCGCGGCTAATTTGTAGCTCGCTGTTTTATGTTTCTTTCTTTGAATATTACCCTCAAGATACTTTTATGATTATCCCTGTTATCGCCCTTGTTGGCCGCCCAAATGTGGGTAAATCGACATTATTCAACCGTTTGACGCAATCGCGTGATGCGTTAGTTGCAGATTATCCGGGGTTGACCCGAGACCGCAAATACGGTGAAGGTGTTCTGGAGAATCGCCGTTTTATTGTGATCGATACGGGTGGTATAAGCGGTGAGGAAGAGGGAATTGACAGCATGATGGCTGGGCAGTCTCTATTAGCTGTTCAGGAAGCAGATATCGTTTTGTTTATTGTTGATAGCCGAGCGGGATTAAATCCGGCAGATGAGTTGATTGCCAAGCATTTACGGGTAAATAACAAGAAAACCTATTTGGTCGCCAACAAAATCGATGGTACTGATCCAGACATAGCCCTAGCCCCTTTTTATGAGTTGGGTATGGGTGAGGTTTATCCAACCACCGCCAGTCATGGTCGAGGCGTTCGCTCCCTGATGGAGGAGGTGCTTGCGGAGATTCCAGAGTTTCCCGAAGATTATCAGTCTGAGGAAGCCACCGGAATCAAGATCGCTGTTGTTGGACGCCCCAATGTTGGTAAGTCCACCTTGGTGAATCGCCTGCTTGGTGAGGATCGAGTGGTAGTGTATGACCAACCAGGCACTACTCGTGACAGCATTTATATTAATTACACTCGCTTTGATAAGCCTTATACCCTGATTGATACGGCAGGCGTAAGACGGCGAAAAAATATTGATTTGATGGTGGAGAAATTTTCTATCGTCAAAACCATGCAGGCTATTGCGGACGCCAACGTAGTGGTTCTGGTGATGGACGCCAGTGAGGGGGTTGTTGAGCAAGATTTGCATTTGATGGGTACAACTATCGAGGCGGGAAGGGCCTTGGTTATCGCGTTAAACAAGTGGGATGGGTTGGATGACTCCCACAAACAATATGTTAAGAATGAGATTGAGCGACGCTTGCGCTTTGTTGATTTTGCCACTATCCATTTTATTTCTGCCTTACATGGTACCGGTGTGGGTAATCTCTATAAGTCGATCGAATTAGCCTACCAATCAGCAACTGATAAATTTAGTACTAACTTCCTCACTCGCATCCTGCAAGATGCAGTACGTGAGCATCAGCCTCCGATGATCCAGGGGCGCCGCATCAAGCTGCGTTATGCGCATCCGGGAGGACATAATCCGCCGATTATTGTTATTCACGGCAATCAGACTAATGATGTTCCGAGCCATTACACCAAGTATTTGGAAAAAACGTTTAGACGAGTTTTGGATTTGCATGGCACACCAGTGAAAATTGAGTTCCGCAATAACGATAATCCATACAGTGACCGTAAAAGCAAAATGACGCAGCGCCAACTCGTGGAGATGCGTCGAAAAGCGGAACGCGACAAGAAGCGTAATCCGCCTAAATAAGCATATACCAGTGCCTATGGCTTGCACTCAATGAGGCGAAGGAGTAGTGTTACGCGCCTTATTGATAACTGTTTACCTCATTGTGCCCTCATACGCCTGAGTAGAAGATGACACCCGCAAGCCGCAAGCTGCTTATCATCGATGATGATGCTTTGGTTCGCCAAAGTATCGTGACCTACCTTACAGACAGTGGTTTTACTGTCTGTTCAGCAGCTGATACGGCTTCTGCCCTTGATTTACTTACTGATAGTTCCCTTCCTGATCTCATCATTACTGACCTGCGCATGCCCAACGGTGATGGCTTGCAGCTATTACAAACGTTAAATGAACGTTACAGTGCAATTCCCGTAATAGTGATTTCTGGTGCGGGTGTCATGAATGATGTAGTCAGCGCATTACGTTTGGGAGCGAGGGATTACCTCATTAAACCTGTTGTGGATTTGGAGGTTCTGGTTCACTCGATCAACAAGGTGCTGGATCGTGAAGATCTGGAAGAAGAAAATCGGCGTTATCGCGTGCAGTTGGAAGAAGCAAATCGGGAGCTAAAAGAAAACCTTCGTGTTTTAGAGAGGGATCAGATTGCTGGTCGAAGGGTTCAGCGCCGTTTGATGCCATCAGGCTTCACAACAGAAGAAGGCTATGCAGCCGCACACACAATTGTTCCCTCCCTGTTTCTCAGTGGCGATTTTGTCGATTACGCGCATATTAAAAAACGTTATCTCGCCTTTTATCTTGCTGATGTCTCCGGTCATGGTGCTTCCTCTGCGTTTGTAACCATTTGGCTTAAGCATTTGGTAAGCCGGATGGTACGTGAAGAGGGCTTATTTGGTGATGAGCTTTCTTTTGCCGAGGGTGCAGATTTAATGCTGCGGCAAATCAATCGTGAGCTGCACGAAACCCGTCTGAGCCATCACCTGACTCTATTCGTTGGCGTTATAGATACCCAGACACACAAAATGCATTATGTCGTTGCAGGGCACTTACCAATGCCGATTTTGCTTACGGCAGATGGTGCTGAATATTTGATTGGGCGTGGCAAGCCTGTCGGCATTTTTAAAGAGATTAATTGGCAAGTGTATGAGCATCAACTACCTGAGCAATTTGCGCTTGTCTGCTTTTCTGATGGTGTATTGGAAATATTGCCTCCTACAGAGCTACAAGACAAAGAAGCGCATCTGTTAAAACTAATTGCTTCCAGTAGTGGCAGTTTGGAATCTGTCTGTAATACTTTAGTTATAAAAGAGATTCGCGATAATCCGGATGACATCGCAGTCCTGTCCATCACCCGAGGTATTAGTTGATGAAAGCCGGTCAGATTTTAGTTGCCGATCACGACGGTGTTTATGTCATCAAGATGGTGGGTGATGTTCGCCTGACTCTGTGTATTTCGTTCGATCAGTTTATTGATTCAATGTTCAAGAACGCACACTTCGCATCTGTGCTTTTTGATCTATCGGAAGCAGAAGCAATTGATAGTACGACGCTAGGCCTGATGGCTAAAATTTCTATTTTAGGGCAGGAGCGTCATGGTGTAATACCGGTAATCCTTGCCAGTAACCCCAGCATCCAGCGAATTCTCCAGACAATGGGTTTTAGTGATATATTTGTTATTGTGGATAAATTAGATGAGCCAATTTTTGCGGAGCAGCCGCTAAATTGCATTAATTGCGATGAACAACAAGTGAAAGAAAAGGTAATTGAAGCGCATAAGCTGCTAATGGGATTAAATGCCAGTAATGCCGATACGTTCCGCAATTTGGTTAACATGTTAGAAAATTGCTAAGCCCTTTCTACAGGAAGCTTTTTTCAGTTTCTCCTGCTTACTCCGACAAACTACTTTTTACTACGCTTTTTGCCCGAATAAATTCGTTATGGGGCACATAGATTAAATCTGCAATTTTACGTATCACGTAATCTTCATACTTATTCAAAGTACCATCGGCATAAGCAACTTCCCACATGGCTTTTATTAGATTGAATTTTTCTTGGGGATCGCAGTATTGATTGATGAGTTGAGTGAACTGATGAAGCGATGTGGAATGTTCAGATTCACTTTTGGCCAGCTCGATTAGCTCTGAGATTTCATCGGGCGATAGCTTGAGCTTATACATGAGCAATTGCCCCAAACGCTCCATCTCTGCACCGGAAAATTCATGATCCGCCATGGCTACTTCAACCAATAGCGCTGCAATAGCTATGTATTTTTGATGTAGAGACAGCGCTGGTGAAGCGCCACCTGCGGGTTGCAGATGGCGCTCGATAAAGCGAGAAAGCTTACTGAGCACGGGCTTTTAACAGGTTTTCAAGGTTGATTTGGTCTTTTACAAAACCACGAATACCTTCAGCTAATTTCTCGGTTGCCATGGCATCCTGATTTAAACCGAAGCGAAAGCTTTGCTCGGTTTCGATGCGCTTGGCAATGCTTTCACCAGTGCTATCAGGTGAGAGTACACGCTTAAGCTCAGTTTTGTCCTGATCCAGCTCTTGAAGCAGTTGTGGGCTGATGGTTAAGCGATCGCAGCCTGCTAAAGCTTCAATCTCTCCAATATTGCGGAAGCTTGCGCCCATAACAACAGTTTTGTATCCATGCTGTTTGTAGTAGTTGTAAATATGACGAACAGAAATTACACCTGGATCTTCTTCAGCGGTGTAATCTTTTTTGTCAGTATTGGCTTTGTACCAGTCCAAAATACGGCCGACAAATGGGGAAATCAAAAATACGCCTGCATCGGCACAAGCTGCGGCTTGGTTAAAGCCAAATAGCAGTGTGAGGTTGCAATTGATACCTTCTTTTTCCAATACTTCTGCAGCACGTATACCTTCCCAGGTAGATGCCAGCTTGATTAAAACACGTGATTTATCGACACCGCCTTTCTCGTAAAGCTTAATCAGTTCGTGAGCTTTCGCGATAGATGCTTTTGTATCAAAAGAGAGACGAGCATCTACTTCGGTAGAAATGCGGCCTGGAACGATCTTCAAAATCTCCAGACCAATGCCTACCGCCAAATGATCACAAGCTGCACTCAGTTGTTGTGCGCTGTTGGTGATACTTTTGCTTGCATTGATTGATGCAGCTAACAGGTCTTGATATTGCGGCATTTGCGCAGCTTTATAGACCAGCGATGGGTTGGTAGTCGCATCCAGTGGTTTGTAAAGGCGGATAGCTTCGATATCGCCGGTGTCAGCAACTACGTCGGTGAATTGTTTCAGTTGTTCAAGTTTACTAGTCACAGTGGTAATCCTATCTCTGAAAGTACAAGTGGTTGATCTTCATTTATTGCCGTCAGATATATTGTAGTCTTAATGACTTTATGCTGGAAGCTGTCATTTTTTATAAGCAGTGAAATCAATAGTCACAGCGGATGTTACGCTTATGCCCCTTGGTAATCCTCCGTTAATGGTAACTCATTTAGCGCTTTAAGGGCGCGCTCCAACACTTCAATTCCTGCTCCAGGCTTATGCGCCTGTTCGCTGATAATGCGTCTGAATTGTCTTGCACCCGGCAAGCCTTGGTAGAGCCCAAGAATGTGGCGTGTAAGATGGTTAAGGCGAGCACCTTTTGCCAGCTGTATCGCACAATAGTCCATGAAGCCTTGCATCACTTCATCCCGGCTGACTATGTGACAATCATCGCCATAAATCGTTTGATCCACCTTGGCTAGCAGATAAGGGTTGCTATAGGCTTCTCGGCCAACCATTACGCCATCAACATGTTTCAGCAGGCTTTGGCTTTGTTCTAATGTGGTTATACCGCCATTAATAATGATTTCAAGATGAGGGAAGTCCTGCTTTAACTGGTAAACCTTGTCATATTGCAATGGCGGTATCTCGCGGTTTTCTTTTGGGCTCAGGCCTTTGAGCCAGGCTTTACGCGCATGGACAATAAACGTGTTGCAACCGGTTGCTGCGATAGTGCCAACAAACTTCGCCAGACCGGCGTAATCTTCCATATCGTCAATGCCAATACGGTGCTTAACCGTGACAGGAATTTTTACCGCCTGTTGCATATTGGCAATACAATCGGCAACCAGTTCTGGCTCTGCCATCAAACAGGCACCAATCATTCCGTTCTGCACGCGATCGCTGGGGCAGCCACAGTTGAGGTTTACTTCGTCATAGCCCCAATCCTCAGCGATTCGAGCGCATTCAGCCAAGGCAGTTGGATCGCTCCCTCCAAGTTGTAATGCCAAAGGATGTTCGCATGCGTTGTAATCCAAAAAGCGTGCTCTATCGCCATGCAAGAGTGCACCTGTGGTCACCATCTCGGTGTATAAAACAGCTTTTTGGGTGAGTAAGCGCCAAAACGTACGGCAGTCAGAGGTTGACCACTCCATCATTGGGGCGAGAGTAAAGCGTCGATCAAGAGCTTGAGGTAGTGTCATCAGGTAGGGGCGTTCGTGTGCGAGAAAACAAAAAAGTCGCGGCTACAAGCCACAGGTGTTTTATGATAACCCTATTTCCCACTGGCTGCACGGCAAACCCAAACAGAAAAGTAGATGGATGACGCACCTATGTCTTTAACTCATATCGATTCCCACGGCCATGCGAGTATGGTTGATGTTTCGGAAAAAACGCCTAGCTTGCGTGAGGCCCGTGCATTCGCACGAGTGGTCATGAAACCAGATACGCTTGCGCAAATTAAAGCAAACAGTTTGAAAAAGGGTGATGTATTAGCAGTTGCGCGTATTGCGGGGATTCAGGCCGCGAAAAAATGCGCTGATTTGATTCCTTTATGCCATCCATTAACGCTCAGTAAGGTTGCTGTGGAGTTTGAGTTGGATGATGCATGCTCTGCCGTTAACATCACCAGCTATTGCAAACTCACAGGTCAAACGGGTGTGGAAATGGAAGCGCTAACTGCTGCCAGTATTGCGGCATTGACTATTTACGATATGTGCAAAGCGGTTGATATGGAAATGGTTGTTGAACAAATATGTTTATTGGAAAAGGCCGGCGGTCGTCGTGGGCATTATGTCCGTAGTGGAGGCCAGTGATGATCCACATTGTATTTTTAGCGCAATTACGTGAGCAATTAGGCGTAGCTACGATGGATGTTCCTATTGCTGACGTTGAAACGGTAGAGCAATTGAAAAATCATCTCGTATCGCAAAATCCTTCGTGGGAAATACCATTACTAAATGCCAGAGTTTTAGTTGCAGTCAATCATACTTATGCAAAGAGTGATCAGGTATTAGTTGATGGCGATGAAGTAGCATTTTTTCCTCCAGTGACAGGAGGCTAAAATGGTTTTTTCGATTAGCGTACAAAAACATGATTTTGATGTGGGGCAGGAATATGCTGCCTTAGTTGCAAATAATACTACTGCAGGCGCAATCGTATTTTTTGTGGGGCGTGTCCGTGATTTTAGTGATGGGCATTCTGTAGAGAAACTTTCTCTGGAGCATTATCCAGGAATGACTGAGAAAGTATTGGAGCAGATACTGGAGGTGGCTATCCAGCGTTGGTCATTGGTGTCGGCGCGTATTGTTCATCGTGTGGGTGATTTGCTGCTAGGTGATCAAATTGTTTTTGTCGGAGTGAGCAGCGCGCATCGTGAACACGCATTTCAAGCAGCGGATTTTTTGATGGATTTTTTAAAAACCCAAGCACCATTCTGGAAAAAAGAATCCACTGCGCAAGGTATCGTATGGGTCGAAGCCAAGAGAAAAGATGAAGAGGCAAGTAAGCGCTGGAAGGAAGAGTGATTATTAAAAAGAGCAATAAATCCATAAAAAAACGGGCACTCGAAAGTGCCCGTTTTTAATTATAAATGCGCTGGTTCAGAAGAGGGCGCTGTTTTATACATGCCGGCATATTTAATGCCGAAATACATGATGAAAAGATAACAAGCAGCGGGCAGTAAGAAAGAGATCTGCAGGCCAAATGTATCCGCCAATGCTCCTTGGATTAATGGAACAATTGCGCCACCTACGATCGCCATGCACAAAAAGCCGGAACCTTGGCCTGTGAATTTTCCAAGATTGTTGAGAGCCATGCTGAAAATAGTTGGGAACATAATTGAGTTGAACAGACCAACAGCAATAATTGCCCACATCGCCAATTTGCCATCGGTAAATGTTGCTGTTAGAACCAGCAAAACGGCACAGGCACAATTAAACGCGAGAGTTTTACCCGGGCTTACGTAACGCATCACCGCGAAACCAATAAACCGGCCAATCATCGCACCACCCCAATAGTAACTTACCAAGTGAGCAGCATCCGCTTCTTTTAGGCCTGCAATATTTTCTTCGCCAAAGAAGTTTATCAATAAGCTACCGATTGCTACTTCTGCACCAACATATAAAAAGATACCAATAGCACCTAACACCAAGTGTGTATGTGACAACGCCGACTCTTTATTTGAGGCCATATCACCTGAAATACTGGGTTCGTCATCGTGTTGAATTTTGGGTAGTTTTGCGAAGGCAAAAAATAATGCAAGGCCAAGTAGTGCTGCTGCCAGAGCAAGATAAGGCCCTTGTACGGTTGCGGCTTCTTTTGCTTTGTATGCAGCCACTTCTGCGGCAGGCAAAAGAGCAAGTTGGTCTGCCGTCAATACTGCGCCGCCCAGAATCAAAATACCGCCTAACCAAGGAGCGATAGTGGTTCCTAAAGAATTAAAAGCCTGGGTTAATGTGAGGCGGCTGGATGCAGTTCTTGCTGGGCCAAGCACAGTAACGTAAGGGTTGGCCGCTACTTGTAAAATGGTAATACCGGATGCCAGCACAAACAGTGCAAATAAAAACAACGCATAGCCGCTAGTGGCGGCGGGATAAAATAATGCACAACCGGATGCAGCAATAATCAACCCTGCAACAGCGCCATTTTGATAGCCCAGCTTTTTGATTAATGCACCTGCTGGAAGGGATATCACGAAATAGGCACCAAAGAAGCAGAACTGCACTAGCATCGCTTGGGTGTAGCTGAGTGTATAAACACTTTTCAGGTGAGGAATCAAAACATCATTCATTGATGTGAGTAATCCCCACATAAAAAATAAAATCGTAATGATGATCAGAGGGATTGTGTTATTGCCGGTACTGATCGCGCTGGGTTGCGCGGAGGAGCCTTGCGGTATGCTGGCCATGGTTCTACCTCGTTGTTATATAAATGGTCTGTCGTTGTTGTGGTCTTCAATGATGCACGCCGATCAAAGGCCTGCAGCAAGCGCGCAGTACTATAATCCAAGGCTATAAAGCTGTCACATTGTTTGTTCCCGGTTTACAATCTGATTCAATACAAATGTCTTGTGGTCATTTTGACTTATTTGGTGTGATGCGGTTGTCTTGTTGCTTCAATAATCGGAATTAGTGATTGTTGTAGCCAGACAAAAATAACAACAATGAGAGGTTATGCTGTGGCAAAGGCAACGATAGATGATGTAGCCGCTTTAGCGGGTGTATCAATGAAGACAGTATCTCGCGTCGTTAACAATGAGCCTAACGTTCGCCCAGCTACACGAGAAAAAGTAGAAGCAGCTATCAATGCTTTGGATTATCGGCCTAATCAGTCAGCGCGTAGTTTGGCGGGTAATAAATCCTATCTTCTGGGTCTTATTTATGGCCATCCCAGCGCACACTATGTGCTGGATATTCAGGAAGGTGTGTTGGAAATATGCCGCCCCCAGCGTTATGAATTATTGGTGCATCCAGCCATACACCGCGATCCAAACTTGATTAATGAAGTGACTGATTTGATTTTGGAGAAGCGGGTCGATGGGGTAATGCTGACACCGCCTTTATCAGACAATATGCATGTGCTCAATTTACTTAAAAAAATGAACATCCCTTTTGTTCGTGTTGCGCCAACAGAAAATAAATCCATGTCACCCTACGTAGAGACAAATGATCAGGAAGCTTCTTACGATATGACCTGCCAATTGATTGCGTTGGGGCATACGCGCATCGGTTTTATCTGCGGCCACCCCGATCACCGCGCAATGTCACTGCGCTATGAAGGCTATAAAGCTGCGCTGATCGAAAACGATATTCCGCTGTTGGGTGAGTTGGTAGAGCAGGGTGATAATTCGTTTGAGTCCGGTGAAATGTGCGGAAAAAAATTATTACAGGATGCGCAAAGGCCAACCGCTATTTTTGCTGCAAACGATGATATGGCTGCGGGTGTAATGATGGTGGCACATCAGCTTGGTATTAAAATTCCTGCACAATTATCAGTAGCAGGGTTTGATGATACGCCTGTTGCCCATCAGATATGGCCATCATTGACAACCATTCGTCAACCCATTCGCCAAATGGCAAAAAAAGCAACAGACTTACTGCTTAAACAATTAAAAGGTCGTGAGATCCAATTGCCTGCCAGCATGTTGAGCTCAAGTATTATCATGCGTGCTTCAACAGGTGCTTTAGTGAAATCAAAAGAAAAGTAGGATTTAGATTAAAAATAACTCTCCAATAAAAAATGCACCAGCCGGTGCATTTTTTATTGGGATTTAACTTGTCTGGAATCGACTATTGCGGTTTTAATTCATCGGTATTGTTGATTAGCCATGCGGCAGAACCCACTAGCGCCGCCTTGTCATTGACGATGAGTCGAATGGAAATATCGCTAACATAACCTGACATGGGGCCTTTGTTTTTATAGCGCTCCAAAAAGTGCGATTCAGGTAAAAGGTCAATCAGCTTAGGTGTAATCCCGCCACCGATCACGACACCTCCACGAGCGCCAAGTGAAAGTGCTTTGTCTCCGGCAACTTCTCCCAGAACATCGCAGAATGTCAACACCGCTTCGCGGCAAAGAGGATCTTCGTTTGCAATACCTTTGGTGCTGACATCTGCTGGCGTATAGGTTTGGGCGTTCACACCCGCATTGTGCGCAATAGCACGATATAAGGTGACAAGTCCTCCACCGGAGAGAATGTTTTCAACAGATACATGATTTTGTTCTTTTAACAAAAACGCTTTGATCGCCAATTCTTTTTCGTTTGTCGGCGCAAAGCTGGCGTGACCACCTTCAGTGGGGATAATTTTCCAATTATTTTTGTTTGGTACTAATGCCGCCATGCCAAATCCGGTACCGGGACCCATTACAACAATAGGCGCATCGCTATTCGCTTTGTGCGAATCATAAAGCGTTACCAACTCATCATCTTGCAAAAACGGAACTGCGTAAGCAAGAGATGCAAAGTCATTGATGACATGCAGAGTTTTCATTCCCAATTGATCGCGTAAGCCATCAATGGAGAATTTCCAATTCAAATTGGTCATTGCCGCTTGGCCATTTTCAATTGGGCCGGCGATAGCGAGGCAGCCATAAACGGGAACATCTATGCCGAACTCCACGCAACAGGCTTTGATCATGGTTGCCATATCGGCATAGTTGGCGCATTTAAGGGTAATTTGGCGTTCAGCAGTGTAATTAATCTTGCCGTTTGCGCGATTCTTTTCGGTATCGAATTCAACCAGACCGAAGCGGCCGTTAGTGCCTCCAATATCAGCTACCAGTAACAGGCTCATGCGACTCCTCAACTTCTTTTAGTAGAAGATTAAATAGTTATAGGTGATGTGTTTGTGTAGTGGTTAAGCGCGGGAGGATACCATAATCCTGAAGTGCGGAAATTCACTTTTCCCTGTATACATTGAAAAATAGCTGACCAATTTGTTGTTATCCAAGATTAGTGCTTTTTTGGTGCGAATACCCATGGTGAAACTTAATAAGTCGGATAAATCGACTCTTTGGGAAAGGGGTTTATTGTTAAATTGACAGCGCTGTCATTTTGGTGATAATGTATAGTCATTTTAATCATTTGTTCCTTTTTGGAGGTTGCGAGCGTGCAATGGCCTGGTGTCACTAGCAGAGTAAAAAAAGATCCTATTCTTGAGGGAAAAATAAGTGATTTTCTCAAGCAGATGAGCCTCGAAGAAAAAATAGGGCAGATGATTCAGCCGGAGATTCGTCATCTTACACCTCAGGATGTAAAGGACTATCACATAGGTTCTGTTTTAAATGGCGGCGGTTCCGTACCTAATGGTAATCGTTATTCGAAAGCAGCGGATTGGCTTGCGATTGCCGATGCGTATTACGAAGCCTCAATGGATACAAGTGATGGAAAACTGGCAATCCCGATTATGTGGGGTACTGATGCGGTGCATGGTGTCGGCAATATAGTCGGAGCAACTTTGTTTCCCCATAACATCGCGTTGGGTGCTGCGCGCAATCCAGAATTGATAAAGGAAATTGGGCGTATTACGGCAACCGAGATTGCTGTCACTGGATTGGATTGGGATTTTTCTCCGACGGTTGCTGTTGCTCGCGATGATCGCTGGGGACGCACCTATGAGTCTTATTCGGAAGATCCTGATCTGGTTCGTGAGTATGCCGGCAAGATGGTAGAAGGGCTTCAAGGTGATGCCCAAGACGCAGATTTTTTGTCGAATTATCGAGTGCTTTCGACGGCTAAACACTTTATTGCAGATGGTGGTACTCATAATGGTATTGATCGCGGTAATTGCGTTGATGATGAGGAAACTTTATATCGCATTCACGCCGCGGGGTATTACAGTGCAATTGAAGCCGGTGTTCAAAGCGTGATGGCATCGTTCAATAGCTGGCATGGCGATCACATGCACGGTCATCACTATCTATTGACCGAGGTTTTGAAGGAGCAAATGGGGTTTGATGGTCTGGTAGTCGGTGATTGGAATGGGCACGGTTTTGTTGCTGGCGCGACAGTGCTGGATTGTCCGCAAGCCATCAATGCCGGGTTGGATATTTTTATGATTCCCGATCCGCAGTGGAAACAGCTATACCACAACACCCTTGAGCAAGCTCGCACGGGCGTTATTCCAATGAGCCGTATCGACGATGCTGTCAGTCGGATTTTGCGTGTGAAATTGCGCGCAAATCTATGGGAAAAAGGCCTTCCATCAAATCGCGCGCTTGCAGGAAAGGATGAGCTGCTGGGGGCTAAAGAGCATAGGGTTGTAGCGCGTCAGGCTGTGCGTGAATCCATTGTTCTATTAAAAAATAAGAAGAATATATTGCCTCTATCCCCTCGTGTGCATGTGTTAGTTGCTGGTGATGGTGCCGATAATATCAGCAAGCAAACAGGTGGATGGTCTGTTAACTGGCAGGGTACCGGAAATACGATGGATGATTTCCCTGGCGCGACCACCTTGTGGTCGGGAATCCAACAAGCAGTGACCTCTGCGGGCGGTAATGCAACGCTTAGTGTTGATGGCACGTTTACTGAAAAACCCGATGTGGCGATTGTGATATTTGGCGAAGATCCTTATGCGGAAATGCAGGGGGATATTCAGCATCAATTGCTAAAAGCGGGTGATACCAGCGATCTTGCATTATTGAAGCAGCTAAAAGAGCAGGGGATACCTGTTGTCGCATTATTTATAACGGGGCGCCCCATGTGGATTAACCGTGAGCTGAATGCCGTTGATGCTCTGGCCGTTATTTGGCAGCCAGGTACGGAGGGTGCAGGTGTTGCTGATGTGATTTTTAAAACCCGGGAAGAAAAAATTAACTATCCAATAACGGGGCGCTTGGCTTTTTCCTGGCCCAAATCGCCG
Source organism: Cellvibrio sp. pealriver (assembly GCF_001183545.1). Lineage (NCBI taxonomy): Bacteria > Pseudomonadati > Pseudomonadota > Gammaproteobacteria > Cellvibrionales > Cellvibrionaceae > Cellvibrio > Cellvibrio sp. pealriver. Next base: position 1,756,063 of record NZ_KQ236688.1, on the reverse strand, counting down.
GATCAAGGGCCATTGAATATTGGTGATGACAACTATGATCCCCTTTTTGCTTATGGATTTGGTTTGCGCTACGGCGATGTTGATGCACTGCAAGATGATCTGCCGGAAGAGGGTATTGCTCTAGAGTCGGGCTCAGTGGTGTTGGAGCTATTCAATCGTCGCCCCCTGGGGGCTTACAGCGTAATACTGGAAGGCAAAAATAACGATCGTGCTACTCTCAATGGCAATATTGCCCGTGTATCGACTCTTGAAGTTACCTGTGTTGATCGCGATGTGCAGGAAGATGCGCGCCGTGCGGTATGGAATGGAGAAGGTGAGGGTTTGGTCGCATTATCAACGCCAAATCGACAGGTGTTAAGTGATTATTATGAGTCCAGATCTTCTCTGGTTTTTGATATCAAAGTTGATGTGGCACCTGCCAATAATGCATGGGTACGTATTGGTTGTGGTCCTTCGTGTTATTCCCAGGTTGAAATTTCAAAAGAGCTGTCAGCTATAGTCGGGACTGGCTGGCGCACGCTAATAGTTGATTTGCAGTGTTATCCGGATGCGGGCACTGATTTTGGCTTGAAGCGCACGCCTCGGGAATTATTTGCATTAATTCTGGAGCCATTTGCGCTGGTATCGAATGGCAAAATGGATATTTCATTCTCTCAGGTGCGTATTGAAAAAGAGTTGGCACAAGATGCGAGTGTTCGCATCCAATAGTGTTGGGCATCGAATTGTAGTCTATCAGCCGCACAAACCTTGTGCGGCTTTTTTATGTCTTGTAATTGCTACTGAGCGTTTTTTCACATGACTGTGTCATGTTTTTGTGCAAATGCAAAAAGCGTGGTGCAATTTAACGCCCTGGCATGGGGCAATATTAATTTTATTTTTGATTATAAATGGCGCGCAAAAGTCTTGCGTGTCCCTGTAAAGGTGCGTTCATAAAAAATCCTATTTTCTTTTCCGAATTTTTATAACTTTCCTATCTGCTTGATTAGCAATGAATTATTTCCCTGCAAATGGTTTAAAAAATCAATTGGCATAAGCGTTGCTCTAGTGTTCTTCAGTCATCTCTGCATCGTCGGCACAAATTTACAAAATTCTTTTTTAGTGCACGATGATAAACAAATTTAATAAATTCTAAATTTGTTTAAAAAATGTTGATGATCGACCAAGCACACATCAATGAAAATTTATTGGGGAAGTTTCTATGAAAAAAAATGCGATCCATCTTCTTTCCGCAGTCACATCGTTAGCTTGTCTGGTCCCTGCTGTGTCAGCAAAAACATTTACAGAGTCGATGCAGCAAGGAAGTGTGGTAAAGGTAAATTTTCGCACTCGCTATGAAGATGTCAGTGAAGATGGTCTAAAGGATTCTGATGCGTTGACGACTCGTTCGCGTTTGTCATATCAGTCTGGTGCATGGAATGGCTTTGGTTTTTCAGCAGAATTTGATGACGTAACAGAATTAACAAATAAGGTCGATTATCGAACTGCGCCTGCAGGTGATCCCAATAATCCCGGTACTGCAGTTATTGCTGACCCTGAAGGAACTGAAGTTAATCAGGCGTTTATTTCCTACACTACATTTAACAATCAAATTAAATATGGTCGTCAGCGTTTGGTTCTTGATAATGCCCGCTTTGTCGGAAATGTGGGGTGGAGGCAAAATGAGCAGACCTATGACGGAATATCCTTCACCAATAAAACAATTCGCTACACAAATGTTACTTACGCATATATTAAAAATGTAAATCGTATTTTTGGTGAAAATAATGTGAGCCAGGGGGATCACAATCATGATAGTCATGTATTGAACCTGAGTTACACAGGTTTTGAAGCAGGAAAGTTAATTGCTTACGCTTATTTGCTTGATGTGGAAAATCCAATTGCAGCAAAAGGGTTAAGCAACGATACGTTTGGTGTGCGCTGGCAGAGTGCGACCGATGGCATGTTTGCATATAATCTCGAATATGCGAAGCAAAAAGATGCGGGTGTAGCAGGTGCATTTGATGCGGATTATTTCCTTGCTGAAGGTGTGCTCAGTATTTCTCGGTTTGTCTTTACATTGGGCTATGAAGTGCTGGGATCCGATGAAGGTAAGTACGGCTTTGCAACACCGCTGGCAACTCTCCATGCTTTCCAGGGATGGGCTGATAAGTTCTTGAATACACCGGTCGCAGGTATTGAGGATAAGTATCTAAATGTGGGCATGAGTGCTGCTGGAGCCCAATTTTTGGTGAGTTATCATCAGTTTGATTCTGATGAGGGTGATCTTGATTATGGTAATGAAATTGATTTCAGTGTCAGCAAAAAAATCGGTTCTGTTGTGTTGACAGCAAAATACGCTGACTTCTCAATGGGGGATGTTGCGTCATTTAAAGACACTAGTAAATTCTGGTTTATGGCAGACTGGAATTTTTAAACCAGACTGTAATTTCCAATATTATTCGTGTCCAGTCCTGAAATAAGTTGACACTGATTTATCCAAACGCCCGATGCACCTCATCGGGCGTTTTGTATTCTAGGGATAGATGCGGACGACGTTCGTTGTAGATCCGAATCGACTCGGCCACCATCACTTTTGCTTCTGCAAGATCCCTGGGTTTCCTTATCAAAAACTCACTTTTCAAAATACCATTCACACGCTCTGCCAGCGCATTTTGATAGCAGTCGTAACCATCCGTCATCGAACAATGAACACCGTATTGATAATGCAATTTCTGGTATTGCGCTGAACAATACTGAATACCCCGATCTGAATGGTGGATGAGCTCATCACCACTGCGTCGCTGCTGTAGTGCTTGTTTATACGCACCGATTACTGACTCAGCCTTCAGATTGTCATGGACGCAATGCCCCACAATCTTGCGAGAATAGGCATCGGTCACCAAACTCAAATAGGCCTCGCCCTGATGCACGGGTAAATAGGTAATGTCAGCCACCCAAACATGTTCTGGTCGTTGCGGAATCACTTGATGTTCACCAGGCTTCAGAAGATTGGGATGTTTGCGAAAGCGATGATGGCTGTGCGTTGTTTTGTGATAAGCCCGCTTGGTGGGAACCAGCAGGCGATGTTCGCGCAGCAAAGCAAACAGTCGATCTCGCCCCACAACCAATGCGGATTGTTGTAACAAGCGCTGTAGTTTGCGCGTTCCGATGCAGGGTTGTAATGCACGTTCACGCTGCACCGCATCAAGGAGTATCTGCGTGTGCACTTCTCGTTGTCGCACCCGCTTACATTGTTGATACCAGGCTTGCCGACTGATGCCGAGTAGCTGGCAACCACGGACAACGGATAAACCCGCTAACGTTTTCGTTTGGATGATGTTCCGTGCGGCTTTTTTACCACGCTGACTCCATAGTCGCGCTTGAGTACATCAACCACCGCTTCGAAAAAATCCGCTTTTTGTTGGGTTAGAGCGAGCTGCTGTTCCAGTTCTTTGATGCGCTGTTCTGGCGTTTGAGGGCGAGGATTATCGGACATGAGGAGGCCTTTTGCTGGTAAACCTAATGACCAATCCAGTTGACCATGCTTGCGCAGCCAACACAAGACTGTAGATCTGCCTTGTATACCGTAGCGAGACTGGGCTTGTTTATAAGTCATCTCTCCTTTTTCGATTTGATCGACAAGAGCCAATTTAAAGGCGAGAGAGTAATCACGCTGGGTGCGTTTAATAACGGGATTCATAACACTTTCCTCAGTAGAGAGTAGAAAAGTGTCAACTTTATTCAGGACGAGTCATCGCAATAAAAAAGGCCGCAAATTTGCGGCCTTTTTTATTGCTCAAAAGCATAACTATTTTTTAGGGTAGTCACGCTTTGGACTACCAGTGTATTGCTGGCGGGGGCGGCCAATTTTATAGGCACCACTGACCATCTCGTTCCAATGAGAGTACCAACCAACAGCACGTCCCAACGCAAAAATTACTGTGAACATTTCTGTTGGGATACCAATGGCTTTCATGATGATCCCGGAATAGAAATCAACGTTCGGGTAGAGCTTCTTGGAAATAAAATAGGGATCTTCCAATGCAATTTGCTCAAGGCGTTTTGCAATCGCAAGCAAAGGTTCGTTTTCCAGTCCCAGCTCTGACAATACTTCGTCGCAGGTTTGTTTCATTACCTTTGCGCGTGGGTCAAAGTTTTTATAAACGCGATGCCCAAATCCCATCAAGCGGAAACCAGAAGTTTTATCTTTGGCGCGTGCAACGCATGCTTCAATATTGTCAACTGTGCCAATTTCTTCCAGCATCTCCAATACGGCTTCATTAGCGCCGCCATGGGCTGGGCCCCACAATGTTGAAATTCCAGCTGCAATTGCTGCAAAAGGATTGGTTCCAGATGAGCCTGACAGGCGCACGGTGGAGGTCGATGCATTTTGTTCGTGATCGGCGTGCAGGATAAAAATCCTATCCATTGCTTTGGCGATCGTTTTGCTCACATTGGATGGTTTTCCAGCTGTGCCGAATGTCATATTCAGGAAGTTTTCGGCGTAATCAAGACCGGCGTCTGGCGCAACAAACTCTTCACCCTTACGGTGTTTATATACCATCGCAGAAAGTGTGGCGATTTGGCCAATCAAGCGATAAGCGGTCACTTTGCGGCTATCAGCATTGGTGATATCGATTTCATCGTTGTACACCGCAGCCAGTGCTGCGACAGCGCTGCACAGGATCGCCATCGGATGAGATTCGCGCTTGAAGCTTTTAATGATGGCGGCGATAGAGGGGTCTACGATTGAGTGCTTTTTAACTTCAGTAGTGAATTCTTCTTTTTGCGCGGGGGTTGGCAGTTCGCCATTCAGGAGGAGGTAGCAGGTTTCGATATAGTCAGAGGATACAGCAAGTTGTTCAATCGGATAACCGCGGTGGAGTAACACACCTTCATCGCCATCAATAAACGTAATTTTGGATTCGCATGAGGCGGTGGACATAAAGCCCGGGTCAAACGTGAAAAAGCCATTCTTGGTAATGCTGGTAACGTCGATAACATCAGGGCCGATAGTGCTTGAATAAATAGGCAATTCAATCGTCGTATCAATGCCATCAATCTTGAGATGTGCTTTCTTGTCAGTCATTACTGACTCCTGTGCTTACTGATTGGACTTAAGGCTTGAGAGAAGCATGTTTCGCTCTGCTCATCGAATAAAACTGTAGACAGTTTGTTTTGGCCAGCCTCTTTGAGTGAGAAGCCATCACGGGTCTGCTTTCTACATGTGTGGCGTTATGGGCCGGCTACTTTTTATGGACTAGTCAGCTATGTGTGGTTTGCTGACGCTGCCGTTAGCGAGCCGCATTATAGATGACTTGTTTGTTAAGGCGAAAGTTTTTGGCGTATCTACGTGGCAAATTCTTTTGTCTTCATCAGGATTTTCAGGGTCGCGCAAATGAGGTTGTTATCAGTGCCTGGAAAATACATTTAACCCCTTGCACTTCGCTGGGGCGCGCCTACAAAAATGCGCACATTGAGTGCGTTTTCATAAAAATATTTTATTAAAATCAGTGTGTTGCGTAAAAGTTTCGTTAAAAATCCAAAAGCGTTTTCATGCTTATAAATATGAAGGTTTTGATTCGGGTTTTTGTTTGTGTTTCAAGAGGTCAGTCTCTATAATGCTGCGCGACTTGCAGGGCGTGTTTCGTTTGGTGTCACTGATGAGTGATAAAAAATGAAGCGCTTATTCTTAAACCTGCCCGCGACGGGCAACCAGGTGAGATAGACCGTGAACAAGAAAAGACCTGTCAACCTCGATATATCTACGATAAAACTTCCCATCACTGCTTACGTTTCCATTCTTCATCGTATCTCTGGCATTTTTCTCTTTGCAGGCGTTGCTTTCCTTTTGTGGATGCTTGATGCCAGCCTGGATTCGCAAGAAGGCTTCAATAGTATTCGCGATCTTGGTGCCAATCCAGTTTGCCAGGCTATTTTATGGGTGGTTTTAGCGGCATTGGCTTACCACACTGCAATGGGGATTCGTCATTTAATTATGGATTTTGGCATTGGTGAGTCACTGAAAGGCGGTCAAATGGGTGCGAAGCTTGCGCTGGCAGTGGCCATTGTTTTGATCGTTTTGGCGGGGGTTTGGGTATGGTAACTTCAGTAACCAGTTTCGGACGCAGCGGCCTTTATGATTGGTTGATTCAGCGCGTCGGCGGAGCCGTGATGGCGGCTTACACTATTTTTATCGTGGCATATCTTGTCCTGAATCCTGAGTTGACTTATGAGCAGTGGCAATCACTCTATGCTCAACTATGGATGCGCGTATTTTCCCTCGTAACATTGCTTTCCTTTATTTCACATGCATGGATCGGCTTGTGGGCAGTGCTTACAGACTATTTAACTACCCGCCTGTTAGGCTCCAAAGCGACTTTCCTGCGTATATTCGCCCAGATAGTGTTGGGTGCAGTCGCAGTCACCTATCTTGTTTGGGGTGTTCAGGTAATTTGGGGAATTAACTAATGTCTACTATACGCACTATTTCTTTTGACGGTATTGTGATTGGTGGTGGTGGTGCTGGCATGCGTGCAGCATTGCAGCTGGCTCAATCCGGTTACAAAACTGCTGTAATCACTAAAGTATTTCCAACTCGTTCACATACTGTGTCTGCCCAGGGCGGCATCACCTGTGCGATTGCCAGTGCAGATCCAAACGATGATTGGCGTTGGCACATGTATGACACCGTAAAAGGTTCCGATTACATCGGTGACCAGGATGCTATCGAATACATGTGTTCAGTCGGCCCCGAAGCTGTATTTGAATTGGAACACATGGGTTTGCCATTCTCCCGTACGGAAGAAGGTCGTATCTATCAGCGTCCTTTTGGTGGTCAATCCAAAAATTTCGGTGAAGGTGGCCAGGCAGCGCGCACTTGTGCAGCGGCAGACCGCACCGGTCACGCCTTGCTCCATACCCTGTACCAAGGCAACCTGAAAAATAAAACTGTATTCCTTAATGAATGGTTTGCGGTTGATCTGGTCAAGAATGCCGATGGCGCTGTTGTCGGTGTTATCGCGATCAATATTGAAGATGGCGAAACTGTTTACGTAAAAGCCAAGGCAACGGTATTGGCAACGGGTGGTGCAGGCCGCATTTATGCCTCTACCACAAACGCACATATCAATACCGGCGATGGTGTTGGTATGGCATTGCGTGCCGGCTTCCCGGTACAAGACATTGAGATGTGGCAGTTCCATCCAACTGGTATCGCCGGTGCTGGTGTATTGGTCACCGAAGGTTGCCGCGGAGAAGGTGGTTATCTGATCAACTCTGAAGGTGAGCGCTTCATGGAGCGTTACGCTCCCAACGCAAAAGATCTTGCGGGTCGCGATGTAGTTGCACGTTCCATGATTCAGGAAATTATTGCTGGTCGCGGTGTTGGTCCTAATAAAGACCACGTTTTATTGAAGCTTGATCACCTTGGTGAAGAAGTTCTCGAAAGCAAGTTGCCAGGCATTTGTGAGTTATCGCGTACCTTCGCTCACGTTGACCCTGTCTATGCCCCAATTCCAGTGGTTCCAACCTGTCACTACATGATGGGTGGAATTCCGACTAACGTGAATGGCCAAGCACTGACTGTCGATGCAAATGGCAACGATGTTGTCATCGATGGTTTGTTTGCGTGCGGCGAAGTGGCTTGTGTATCTGTTCATGGCGCTAACCGACTCGGTGGTAACTCACTGCTGGATCTTGTGGTGTTTGGTCGCGCGGCGGGTTTGTATATTGAAAAAGCGCTACGTGAAGGTATCGAGCATCGCGATGCAACCCAGGCTGATATTGATAGAGCTATGGGGCGTTTGAATAAGATCAACAGCTCTAGCAGTGGTGAAAGTGCGGCTGTTCTGCGCAAAGAGCTACAAACCATCATGCAGAACTACTTCGGTGTATTCCGTAAAGGTGAGTTTATGCAGAAGGGTATCCAGCAGCTGGCTGAATTGCGCAAGCGCATCGAAAATGTGGCGATCACCGATAAGAGCAACGCCTTCAACACGGCGCGTATTGAAGCATTGGAATTGCAAAACTTGCTCGAAGTCGCTGAAGCAACCGCAATTGCGGCAGAAGAGCGTAAAGAGTCTCGCGGTGCTCATGCCCGTGAAGATTTTGAAGACCGTGACGATGCCAATTGGTTGTGTCACTCCATGTATTTCCCCGGCGAAAAGCGCGTTGGCAAGCGTGCGGTGAACTTCAAACCGCGCACTATGGAAGCTTTCCAACCCAAAAAACGCACTTACTAATCATCGGGAGTAGGAATCATGTTGAAAGTACAAGTCTATCGCTACAACCCAGAAACTGATAATGCGCCTTACATGAAAGAATATGAGATCGATACCCAGGGTAAAGACCTGATGGTGCTCGATGTCCTTGAGTTATTGAAAGCGCAAGATCAGTCTTTGGCTTATCGTCGTTCATGCCGAGAAGGTGTGTGTGGTTCAGACGGAATGAACATCAATGGTAAAAATGGATTGGCTTGCATCAAGCCAATTTCTGAATGCGTGAAAAATAACACGCTGATTTTGCGCCCGCTACCTGGTTTACCAGTGATCCGCGATCTGGTTGTCGATATGACCCAGTTCTATGATCAGTACAAGAAAATTGAGCCTTACCTGCAGAACGATACGCCCGCACCGGCAATCGAGCGTTTGCAATCTCCTGAAGATCGCGAGAAGCTTGATGGCCTTTATGAGTGTATACTTTGCGCCTGTTGCTCAACCAGCTGTCCTTCTTTCTGGTGGAATCCTGATAAGTTTATTGGTCCTGCTGGTTTGTTGCAGGCTTACCGTTTCCTTGCAGATAGTCGTGATCTGGCGACCCAGAAACGATTGGCCAATCTGGATGACCCTTTCAGTGTGTTCCGTTGTCATGGTATCCAAAACTGTGTGGCGGTTTGCCCCAAAGGGTTGAACCCGACACGAGCAATTGGCCATATACGCAACATGTTATTACAGAGCGCTACCTAAGGTGGCGCTTTTGCGTATCTGAAGCAGGCAAAAATTTGATGATTTGATGAGCAATTTGCGATTGTTAAATCAAAACTGTCCGTTGTCGCCTTGGGTGATAGCGACTTAAAAGCGGCGCTTTTAATCACAAGTTGAAAGCGTTTGGTAGCTAACCGCTAGTTGATAGCAGGGGACAAGTCCCCAAAGATTAAGGTGGGTGGAATGCAAGACAGCATTATGGAGCAATTTTGGAGTACGTCTCATATTTCCGGTGGGAACGCTGCTTACGTCGAAGAGCTCTACGACACGTATTTACACAATCCTAATGCCGTTCCTGAAGAATGGCGTAACTACTTCGATCAGTTGCCACGTGTTAATGGTGTACTGACTCAAGACACTCCCCATTCGGTCATTCGCGCACAATTTGAACAATTGGGTAAGTCCCGCGTTCGTACCGTGACTGTTGCCAATGGCTCAGTGAGTGCAGAGCACGAACAAAAACAAATTAAAGTTCTGCAATTAATTAGCTCATATCGTTTCCGCGGCCACCAAAAAGCACAGCTCGATCCACTGGGATTAATGGTGCGCGAACCTGTTGCTGATTTGGATTTGCAATTTCATGGTTTAACCAATGCAGATCTTGATACTGTATTCAGCAGCGGCACTTTATTTATCGGTAAAGAGCAAGCAACCCTGCGTGAAATAATTGATGCGCTAGAGAAAACCTATTGCGGTCATATCGGCGCTGAAATTATGCATATTACGCCATTGGCGGAAAAACAATGGTTGCAACAACGTCTTGAGAGTGTTCGCTCAAACCCTGAGTTTACCAAAGAACAACGTTTGGCATTGTTGGAACGTTTAACAGCTGCTGAAGGTCTTGAGCGTCATCTTGATAGTAAATATCCAGGCACCAAGCGTTTTGGTCTGGAGGGTGGTGAAAGTTTCATTCCGCTAGTTGATGCGTTAGTCAAGCGCGCCGGTACCTATGGTGCAAAAGAAATCGTATTGGGTATGGCGCACCGTGGACGCTTGAATACATTGATCAATGTGTTCGGTAAAAACCCCGCGGAATTATTTGCCGAATTCGACGGCAAACGTTCACTGAATACATCAGGCGACGTGAAGTATCACTCAGGTTTTTCGTCCAATGTGATGACTCCCGGTGGCGAATTACACATGGCGATGGCTTTTAACCCGTCTCATCTTGAAATTGTTTCTCCGGTAGTTGAGGGTTCTGTGCGTGCGCGTCAGGATCGTCGCAATGACAAAACCGGTGCAAAAGTAGTTCCTATAGTGGTTCATGGTGACGCTGCTTTTGCAGGTCAAGGTGTGGTCATGGAGACATTCCAGATGTCCCAGACTCGCGCTTACGGCACCGGTGGTACTCTGCATATCGTGATCAACAATCAGGTTGGTTTTACTACCAACAAGCGTGAAGATGCGCGCTCTACAGAATACTGTACCGATGTTGCAAAGATGATCGAATGCCCAATTTTCCATGTGAATGGCGACGACCCTGAGGCAGTGTTATTTGTAGCCCAGTTGGCAGTTGATTACCGTTATGAATTTAAGAAGGACGTAGTTATTGATTTGGTTTGCTACCGTCGTCGCGGGCACAATGAAACTGATGAGCCTTCAGCAACCCAGCCTTTGATGTACCAAGTCATTCGTGCACTCAAAACTACTCGCACACTTTACGCAGAAAAACTGGTTGCAGAAAATCTGTTAACCCAAGCAGCAGCAGATGACTTGACCACGAATTATCGTGCAGCACTGGATCGTGGTGAGCATGTTGCCAGTGGTTTGGTAAGCGAGCCAGATCGCAGTTTGTTCGTTGATTGGTCACCTTATATTGGTCATGATTGGTTGACACCTGCTGAAACAGGCATTGATTTAAAAACCTTGCAAACTGTTGCCAGTAAAATGTTAGCTATTCCCGAAGGCATAGTGGTGCAGAAACAAGTTGAAAAAGTGTACGAAGATCGCCGCAAAATGGCTGCTGGTGCATTACCACTTAACTGGGGCATGGCTGAAACCTTGGCTTACGCTACTTTGCTTGAGCAAGGATATTCTGTTCGTATGACCGGTCAAGATGTTGGTCGCGGTACTTTCTCGCATCGTCATGCTGTTGTGCACAGCCAAAAAGATGGTAGCTCCGCTACACCTTTAAAGAATATCAACACCGCCGTAGATTTTGATCTTTATGATTCCTACTTATCAGAAGAAGCGGTTCTTGCATTTGAATACGGCTACGCCACTACCGCTCCAAAAGGTTTGGTGATCTGGGAGGCGCAATTTGGCGATTTTGCTAACGGTGCGCAAGTGGTTATAGATCAGTTCATCACTTCCGGCGAGCATAAATGGGGCCGTCTCTGCGGTTTGACCATGTTGTTGCCACACGGTTATGAAGGGCAGGGGCCTGAACACTCATCGGCACGTTTAGAGCGTTTTATGCAGTTGTGTGCTGAGCACAATATTCAGGTTTGCGTGCCTTCAACTCCGGCGCAAGTTTTCCATATGTTGCGTCGTCAAGCGATTCGTCCGATGCGTCGTCCATTGATTGTGATGAGTCCGAAATCTTTATTGCGTCATGAATTGGCGACATCAACTTTGGAAGAGCTGGCGAATGGTAGCTTCCAGAATGTGATCACCGATACGAGTGTTGATTCAGCAAAAGTGCAGCGCGTTATTTTATGCAGTGGCAAGGTTTACTATACCTTGTTGAAAGAGCGCACTGTTCGCAATCTGGATAATATCGCGTTGATTCGTCTGGAGCAGCTGTATCCCTTCCCTGAGGCAGAATTGAAAGCCGCGCTCGCACCATTCAAAAACATCAAAGATATTTTCTGGTGTCAGGAAGAGCCGATGAACCAAGGTGCCTGGTATAGCAGCCAGCATCATATGCGTCATGTTGTTGCGGATGTGTACGGAAAGACCATGTATCTTGATTATGTAGGGCGTGATGCATCTGCGGCACCAGCAGGTGGTTACATGTCTGCGCATATTGAAGAAGAGAAACGTTTTGTAAACAAAGCTCTCACAATTTGAGAGCTTTTCACTGACTGAGTTTATCAAATAATCCTAGCGCTACAGAGAGATGGAATAGCATGAGTATCGAAATCAAAGCCCCTACATTCCCTGAATCCGTTGCAGATGGCACGGTAGCAACCTGGCACAAAAAACCAGGTGAAGCTGTCAAGCGCGATGAACTGATTGTTGATATTGAAACTGACAAAGTTGTATTGGAAGTAGTTGCGCCAGCTGACGGCAGCATCGCTGAAATTCTGAAAGGCGAAGGTGAAACAGTATTGAGCAATGAAGTTATTGCTAAATTTGTTGAAGGCGCTGTTGCGACTAGCGCTCCTGCGGCAAGTGCATCCGTTGCTGCTCCTGCTGTTGCCCAAGCAACCAAAACGGCTGCGGTAAATCCAGCTGCGCGTAAATTAGCTGAAGAAAATAATGTAAACACAGCGTCTGTTTCTGGCTCTGGAAAAGATGGACGTGTTTTGAAAGAAGATGTTGCCAACCACCTTAAATCAACTCCGGCGTCTACTCCTGCTGCTGTAGCGCCAGTTACAACGATTGAAGCAGTTGGTGATCGCGTTGAAAAACGTGTACCTATGACTCGTCTGCGTAAGCGTATCGCCGAGCGTCTGCTTGAAGCGTCCAACACTACGGCAATGCTCACCACTTTTAACGAAGTAAACATGGCTCCGGTCATGGCGCTGCGTGCAAAGTACAAAGACCAATTTGAGAAAACTCATAACGGCTCACGTCTGGGCTTTATGAGTTTCTTCGTAAAAGCGGCTGCCGAAGCTTTGCGTCGTTTCCCGGCGGTTAACGCTTCTATCGATAACAACGATATCGTGTACCACGGTTATCAGGATATCGGCGTAGCTGTATCTACTGATAAAGGTCTGGTGGTTCCGGTATTGCGCAATGCGGAAAATATGAGCTTGGCAACAATCGAAAACACCATTCGCGATTTTGGTTTGCGTGCACGTGATGGCAAGCTCGGTATTGAAGAAATGTCAGGCGGTACCTTCACTATCACTAACGGTGGTGTGTTCGGCTCACTGTTGTCTACACCAATCTTGAATTTGCCGCAGTCAGCCATTTTGGGTATGCACAAAATTCAAGAGCGTCCAATGGCAGTGAATGGAAAAGTAGAAATTCTGCCAATGATGTACTTGGCACTCTCTTATGATCATCGTCTGTTGGATGGTAAAGAAGCCGTTCAATTCTTGGTAACGATCAAAGACTTGCTTGAAGATCCAGCCCGCATTTTGCTTGAGATCTAAGTGTTGTATTGAAACGCTCCTGGCAACCCAGGGGCGTTTTTTCATGTAAAGGGTTACTGCTCACAAGGTTGTAACCGACTGTTAATAATTTAGGAACATTGTTATGTCTGAAAAATTTGATGTGGTCGTTATAGGTTCCGGCCCAGCAGGATATGTTGCTGCTATTCGTGCTGCACAGCTTGGTCTGAAGACCGCGTGTATCGAAAAGTGGCGCAATGAAGAAGGCAAGGGTGTTAATGGTGGAACTTGCTTAAACGTGGGCTGTATTCCTTCCAAGGCTCTGCTCGATAGCTCTTACAAATATCATGAAGCAAAAGATGATTTTGCTGTTCACGGTATTACCACATCAGGTGTTGAAATCAATGTTCCTTCGATGATTGCGCGTAAAAACCAAATCATCAAAAATCTGACAGGTGGTATTGCTGGTTTATTTAAAGCTAACGGTGTAACCAGTGTATTCGGCACCGGTAAATTGTTGGCGGGCAAAAAAGTTGAAGTAACTGATCATGAAGGTAAAGTGACTATTCTTGAAGCAAATCACGTGATTCTTGCTTCTGGTTCTTACCCGATTAATATCCCCGTTGCTCCTGTTGATAACGATGTAATTGTTAACTCTACTGGTGCTTTGGAATTCCAATCAGTGCCCGCACGTTTGGGTGTAATTGGTGGTGGTGTGATTGGTCTGGAATTGGGCTCTGTATGGAATCGTCTCGGTTCCAAAGTGGTTGTACTTGAAGCCATGGATTCATTTCTGGGCCTGATGGATCAGCAAATTGCCAAAGAAACACAAAAAATCCTCACTAAACAAGGTTTGGATATTCGTACCAGTTCGCGTGTGACCGGTTCAAAAGTGAATGGCAAAGAAGTCGTTGTTACATATCAGGATAAAGATGGTAAAGAGCAGCAGGAAACTTTCGATAAACTGATCGTGTGCGTGGGTCGTCGCCCTTATACCGAAGGTTTGTTGGCTGCAGATTCTGGAGTGAATTTGGATGAGCGCGGTTTCATTTTTGTTAACGAGCAATGTGAAACCAATGCACCGGGCGTATGGGCAATTGGTGACGTAGTACGTGGCCCAATGCTCGCACACAAAGGTTCCGAAGAAGGCGTGATGGTTGCCGAGCGTATCGCCGGTCAAAAATCACAAATCAACTACGACATCATTCCAAACGTGATATACACCCACCCTGAAGTTGCCTCTGTCGGTAAAACAGAAGAGCAAGTTAAAGCGTCTGGTGAACCTTATAATGTGGGTACTTTCCCGTTTGCGGCCAGCGGTCGTGCAATGGCAGCTAACGAAAGCCACGGTCTAGTAAAAATTATTGCTCATGCAGAAACTGATCGCATCCTGGGGGCTCATATTGTTGGCCCAAGCGCGGCAGATCTGGTTCAGCAGGTGGCAATTGCAATGGAATTCGGTTCGAGTGCAGAAGATCTGGGTATGATGGTGTTTGGTCACCCAACCCTGTCTGAAGCAATCCACGAAGCAGCCCTGGCGGTGCATGGTCATGCCATCCACATTGCCAACAAGAAGAAGCGTTAAGAGAACCATAGAGTCCTCGTTTTTTAGGCGGAGGTAAACTCATAAGGTTTACCTCCATCGATAACCCAAGTTGGTAAGTGTTCTAAGTCGCTTGACCAACCATCGTCAAATGGAACTACACCATGAATTTGCACGAGTATCAGGGTAAGCAACTGTTTGCCCAATATGGTTTGCCTGTATCTAAAGGCATTGCTGCCGCAACTGTTGAAGAAGCTGTTGCTGCCGCTGATCAATTAGGCGCTTCAGAGTTTGTTGTGAAGGCGCAAGTTCACGCCGGTGGCCGCGGTAAAGCGGGCGGTGTGAAATTGGTAAAAACCAAAGAAGAAATCAAAGCCTTTGCTGAAAAATGGTTGGGCAAGAATTTGGTGACCTACCAGACGGATGAAAAAGGCCAACCGGTAAGCCGTATTTTGGTTGAAACCTGCACTGATATTGCTAAAGAGCTTTATTTGGGTGCAGTGGTAGATCGTTCCTCACGTCGTATCGTGTTTATGGCATCGACTGAAGGTGGCGTTGAGATTGAAAAAGTTGCCCACGAAACGCCAGAAAAAATTCTGAAAGCGACTATTGACCCGTTGGTTGGAGCACAACCTTACCAAGGTCGTGAGTTGGCCTTCAAACTGGGCCTGGAAGGCAAGCAAATCAATCAATTCGTAAACATCTTTGTAAACCTGGCAAAACTGTTTAAAGAGAAAGATCTGGCACTGGTTGAAGTTAACCCACTGGTAATTACTCCAGAAGGTAACCTGCATTGTCTGGATGCAAAACTGGTTGTAGATGGTAACGCCCTGTACCGTCACCCAGAATTGAAAGCATTGCAAGATCCATCACAAGAAGATCCACGTGAAGCTCACGCTGCTGCTTGGGAATTGAACTACGTTGCACTCGGTGGCGATATCGGTTGTATGGTAAACGGCGCTGGTTTGGCGATGGGCACTATGGACATCGTTAAGCTGCACGGTGGCCAACCTGCTAACTTCCTCGACGTAGGCGGTGGTGCGACCAAAGAGCGCGTAGTGGAAGCGTTCAAAATCATTCTGTCTGACGATGCAGTGAAAGCTGTATTCATCAACATCTTCGGCGGTATCGTACGTTGCGACATGATCGCAGAAGGCGTAATCGGTGCGGTTAAAGAAGTAGGCGTGAAAGTACCTGTTGTTGTTCGTCTGCAAGGTAACAATGCTGAATTGGGTGCAAAAGTGTTGGGCGAAAGCGGCCTGAACATTATTGCCGATACCGACTTGACTGGTGCTGCCAAGAAAGTGGTTGCAGCGGCGGCGAACCAATAAGGGGAAAAAGAATGAGCGTTTTAATTAACAAAGACACCAAAGTAATTTGCCAGGGTTTCACCGGTGCGCAAGGTACTTTCCACTCCGAACAAGCGATTGCTTACGGCACTAAAATGGTTGGTGGTGTGACTCCTGGTAAAGGCGGTCAAACTCATCTTGGATTGCCAGTATTCAACACAGTGAAAGAAGCTGTTGACGCTACCGGCGCGGAAGCTTCTGTTATTTATGTACCTGCTGCATTCTGTAAAGACTCTATCCTTGAAGCGGCTAATGGCGGCATCAAGTTGATCGTGTGTATTACAGAAGGTATTCCTACCCTTGATATGCTTGACGCTAAAGTGAAGTGTGACGAGTTGGGTGTGCGTTTGATTGGCCCTAATTGCCCAGGTGTTATCACTCCGGGCGAGTGCAAGATCGGTATCATGCCAGGCCACATCCACAAGCCAGGTAAAGTAGGTATTGTTTCGCGTTCAGGCACTTTGACTTACGAAGCAGTGAAACAAACCACTGACTACGGTTTTGGCCAATCTACTTGTGTTGGTATTGGTGGTGACCCAATTCCAGGTTCTAACTTCATTGACATCCTGAAGCTGTTCCAGGCTGACCCACAAACTGAAGCCATCGTTATGATTGGTGAGATCGGTGGTTCTGCGGAAGAAGAAGCTGCTGCTTTCATCAAAGCTAACGTGACCAAGCCTGTTGTATCTTACATTGCTGGTGTAACTGCACCTGCTGGTAAGCGTATGGGTCACGCTGGTGCGATTATTTCTGGCGGCAAAGGTACTGCTGACGAGAAATTTGCTGCACTGGAAGATGCTGGCGTGAAAACTGTTAAGAGCTTGGCTGACATCGGTAAAGCACTGAAAGAAATCACTGGCTGGTAAGAAATTATTGATTGGCAATGTCTGATCAAGTTTCTGTAAAAAGGCGATCTTCGGATCGCCTTTTTCATTTTTAGGTAATCGAAAGTTGCGTTTTATACGTAAAGGCCTGATCTAGTATTGGTTGCTCTTTATGATTGCTCTCTGGTGGATTAAGCGCGATTTTAGATTGGATGATAACTCTGCTTTGGGTGCAGCACTTGCCCAGTGCGCTTTCGTCATTCCAGTGTATTTTTTGGAGCCACGTGTTTATCGCGCCTACGATGCCTCGGCATTTCATTTACACGCACAGCTCTGTGCCTTGATAGAGTTGCAACACAACCTGCGCTTACGCGGGGCGGAATTGTTAGTTATTCATCAGGATCTTCCCGAGGGGCTGGAGTGGTTGCGAAAGCAATTTGCGTTTACACATATTTTTTCTCATGAAGAAACCGGTGCTGATGTCACTTTTCAGCGCGACAAAAAAGTCGCTGGCTGGTGTATTGAAAACAATGTGGTTTGGCAGGAATTGCCTCAGTCCAGTGTGGTTCGTCGTTTAAGCTCGCGCGACAAACGCCAACATTTTATTGCACAACGATTGTTGGAATCACAACCTCTAGCCGCTCCTTCGTATATCCCACAACCAGATATGCAACATTTTTCTCGGCATTTTTATATTCCGTTACTTTCGCAACTAGTGCCCGACTTAATAGATTCACAGATCCAGTGGGGTAGTGTTCAGCAAGTCAATGAACGGCGTGCACAACGTGCGTTGGATAGTTTTCTGCATGAGCGCGGGTTGGGGTATCGCGGTGGAATTTCTTCGCCCAACAAAGCGTTTTTTTATGGCTCACGGCTTTCTCCACATATTGCATGGGGAACCGTCAGTTTGCGACGAATTTTTTCGCGCTTGCAACAACGTTTGCAGGAACTTGACGAGCAGCTTGATATCACTCCTGATGATCAATTGTTGCAGCGATGGCAAAAAAGTCTGGAGAGTTTTAGTTCCCGTTTGTTTTGGCGAGATCATTTCGTGCAGCGTCTCGAATCTGCCAGTCAAATGGAGTTTCGTGCATTAAACCCTGCTTACGACAGCATAAATTACACGGATGATAAATCGCGCTTGCAAGCTTGGGTGAACGGTGCAACCGGTTTTCCGTTGATTGATGCCTGTATGCGCTGCCTGCAAGCAACCGGTTTTCTCAATTTCCGGATGCGGGCTATGCTGGTTAATTTTGCCTGTTTTGGTTTGCACATTCATTGGCGGGACTTGCAGTACCCTCTAGCAAAATTATTTGTAGACTATGAACCGGGAATTCATTTTTCCCAAGTACAAATGCAAGCTGCGATTGTGGGCATTAATAGTTTACGTGTGTATAACCCACTCAAACAATTGATGGATCAAGATCCTGAATGTCAATTTGTGCATCGCTGGCTGCCGGAGCTGCGGCGATTTTCGGCGAGGCAAATTGCATTGCACACGGATATGCCCCTTCCCAGGTATACACCTGCCGTGGTGAATGCCGAACATAATGTGAGGCAAATGAAAGCGGAAATTGCGGCAATCCGAGCCAGTGATGGAGGGCGTGAACAATCCCGGTTGGTATTGGAAAAGCACGGTTCACGTTTGCGTAATAAAAAATCCAAACGTGTCGCCCACAAGAGTGTTACAGATGCATCTGCGCAATACACCTTGTTTACCGATGAGCATGAATAAAGTCTGCAAATGAGCATAACCTGCTACGCAAGTCTGCAAATTAACACCTAAACTTTGGATAGGTTTATGGCAGGTGATGCTCATGCTGGAAATTACTGAATACAGCAAATTTCTCATCAGTCTTTTGGCGATTGTCGATCCACTCGGCGCTGTTCCGGTATTTATCGCGCTAACAGTCCATCAAAGCGATGAACAACAGGGTAAAACAGCTCGCCTTACGATCATTTCTGTTTTTGCAGCGTTGATGGTTGCGTTATTGCTTGGTGAATGGATCTTGTGGGCATTTGGAATCAGCATTGATGCATTTCGCTGCGCAGGTGGGATTATTCTGCTGTTAATGGGCTTGACGATGTTACAGTCCAGAGGACATTCACCCGAAGATATTGAAGCGGCGCAAGATGAAACCATTGCACTGGTTCCCTTGACGATGCCGTTACTTGCCGGGCCGGGTGCGATGAGTGCAGTCATTGTTTACGCGCACCAGTCCAATTCTATGCTGCATTATATAGCGATCACCGGCTGTATTTTGCTTGTTAGTAGTTCACTGTGGCTATGCTTTAGATTTTTATCCTGGTTTCGCCAGCACTTGAGTAAGCGCAGTATTGTGATGTCTACGCGAGTAATGGGACTGTTGTTGGCTGCAATTGCAGTAGAATTTATTGCAGGAGGGATCAAGGGGCTTTTCCCTCAATTATTTATCGGTTAATACATTCGATTAATACATTCGCTAAAAAAAGTTAAGTCGATAGCAATATCACATGGTTAAGGCCATGATCTATTTATAAATATAATTTCGGAAAATGTTATTCGGTCGTCCTTCATAATAATAATTCCTTATTACAAACGATAAAACAACCTGTGTTTATCGAAATAAGGAAGAGACTGATCATGTTAAAAATTCGTTCGATAATTACATCAATTGCTATCATTTTATTGAATCACCATTCACGCTAATTGCATCGGTGGTTGGCCGCAGCCTTTTCCGTTAATTAAAAAATTCTTGAATTGAGGATCAGGATTATTCATCGTTCATTACCTTTAACGATGATGTTGCCGCAGAAAGTGTTGATTTTTGTGTTATCAAACATTAAGTGAAGCCCGTGTGCGGGAACCTATTATCCTGGCAGCGAATACATTTATCGTTACACAACAGGGGTAGCTATAACCTGGTTGGGCACTGCATATACGACCGAGTTACAACCAGCCTCCGCACGTTCATACAAATCAGCGGCCACCTCTGTTAATGAGTTACGCGAGGCGTATCACAGCGTAGAGGCGATATCTGCTAATCAGGTCAATCGTCATTCACCCTTGCGTGAGTTGTCGCAAATTGAATTACCAAAATATTTCACGCTTGGCAAAGTCAGTTTTTCTGATTTGAACTTACGTATGCAGGTTGAAAAAGACGATACAACTACAATAAGTGAGGCGCGTGATGTCAAAGTGTTGTTCGATAAGCGCAATATGGGCACGCTAATACAATTTTTGGATAAAAAATAACCTTCCACAGTTTTGTAAACCCGGAAATGTGTTTACATTGAGTTGAAATTTTTCGTACAAAAAATAGTCTATCTGGCGGTAAACCTTTATTTTTCATCAAAAATGTGGACAATTGCGCGCCATTTTTGGGGTTTTGGACGCGTATCAAACCCCGCTTTCTATTCACCGGATCCCTCCTGATGGGATTCGCACAGAGTAAGGGTGAATATATTGAACATTTCCGAATCAGCGGGCCAATGGTCCGCACGTAAATCAGCCGAACTCTATGGGGTTGATGAATGGAGTAGTGGTTACTTTGGTGTTTCTGACAAGGGTGAGGTCATCGTCCGTGCGCCCGGTGCCGAAGGTGATGCCAGTGTCTCTTTAATGGAGATTGTCGATGGGCTTCAGCAGCGCGGACTGCAAATGCCAGTATTGCTGCGCCTTGAAAACATTCTCGATTCCCGTATTGGCATTCTCAACGATTCTTTTTCCCAAGCGATAGAAGCGAGCGGTTACCGTGGTCAATATCGCGGTGCATTTCCCATCAAAGTAAATCAACAGAGTCATGTTATTGCAGAGATCGCACGCTTCGGTGAGCGTTTCAACCATGGCTTGGAGGCTGGTAGCAAAGCGGAGCTGATGATTGCATTGGCTACGTTAACCAACCGAAATAGTTTGATTATTTGTAACGGCTATAAAGATGCAGAATTTATTTCTTTGGGATTACAAGCGCGCAAATTAGGTTTCAAAGTTTTTTTTGTATTGGAAACTCTCAGCGAGTTGCAATCAGTTATTGAGCGCAGCCGTGCGATGGATGTTGAACCATTGATCGGTGTGCGGTTGAAATTATCAACCAAAGTAGAAGGGCATTGGAGTGAGGACAGCGGCGATCGCAGTTTATTCGGCTTAAATACGAATGAGTTAGTGACGGTTATTGATACGCTGCGTGATGCCAATTTATTACATTGTTTTCAGTTGCTGCATTTTCATTTGGGGTCGCAGATTCCCAATATTCGCAGCATACGCGCGGGTGTGTTGGAAGCGTGCCGTTATTATATTGAGTTGGTGGGTGAGGGCGCGCCCTTGGGCTATCTCGATTTAGGAGGCGGCCTTGCGATTGATTATGATGGTACCTGCAGTACCAACGGGCACAGCCGAAACTATTCAGTCAAAGAATATTGTATTGATGTGGTTGAGGCTATCCAGGAAAGTTTGGATGCACACCAAATTCCACATCCAACTATTGTTACCGAGTCGGGCCGCGCGACGGTTGCCCATACATCTGTGTTGTTATTTAACATCCTTGATGTCACTCATTTTGAGCCAACGGCAATGCCGGATGCTTTGCCGGCTGGTTGCCATGAGATGATAGAAAATCTCTGGCATACACTTTCCATTATTCGTTTGGATAATTTGCAAGAGTCCTACAACGATGTCATGTACTATCGCGACAAAATTCGCGACCTTTTTCACTCTGGTGATGTCAGTTTGCGGCATCGGGTATTGGGTGAAAATATTTATCTTGCCGCACTGCAAAAAATTGCAGCGCAATTGCCCAACATGAAGCGCATCCCGGCAGAATTGGAAAGTTTGCCCAAGTTGTTAGCCGATATTTATTACGGCAATTTCAGTGTATTTCAATCCCTGCCTGACTCCTGGGCTATAGGCCAGATTTTTCCGGTGATGCCCATTCATCGTTTGGATGAAGAGCCTACCCGCCAAGCCATCATCGCTGACTTAACCTGTGATTGCGATGGCAAATTACAGCGTTTCGCAACGGCCGAAGGTGAATCGACCACATTACCTTTGCACCCAATCAATGCGGGGGAGGAATATTATCTCGGTGTTTTTTTGGTGGGCGCGTATCAGGAAACGCTAGGTGATTTGCATAATTTATTTGGCGATACCAATGTTGCCAGTGTGCGTATCAATGCGGATAACAGCATTGATTTTGTTCATGAATTACATGGCGACAGTATTGCGGACGTGTTGAGTTACGTTGAATACAAGCCTAATGCGCTCTATGAGCAGTTCCGTAAAACAGCAGAGCAAGCGGTACGCGATGGTGTGATTAGCGTAGCTGATCGCCAGGATATGCTTGCGGCCTATTCAGAAGGCCTGCGTGGCTATACCTATTTTGAGAAATAAATTTTTACCTTAGTGGGAGACCAAACATGGCAAAAGTGTTGATCATTGGTGCAGGTGGTGTGAGTGGTGTTGTGGTGCATAAATGCGCTCAGTTACCTGATGTCTTTTCAGAAATTGTTCTGGCAAGTCGCACTGAATCAAAATGCAAAGCTATTGCCGCGCAATTAAATCGCCCCATTAAAACGGCGCAGGTAGATGCCGATAATGTACCTGAGCTGGTTGCATTGATTAATGCTGAAAAACCCGATCTGGTCATTAACGTTGCCTTGCCGTATCAGGATCTTACGATCATGGATGCCTGTTTGGAAACCGGAGTGGACTATCTGGATACGGCCAACTACGAACCGCTGGACACCGCGAAATTTGAATATTCATGGCAGTGGGCGTATCAGGATAAATTTAAAAACGCAGGATTAACCGCGCTCTTGGGTTCCGGTTTTGATCCCGGTGTCACCAATGTCTATACCGCCTATCTGAAAAAACATTATTTCGATGAAATTCATTATCTGGATATTATCGATTGTAATGCGGGTGATCATGGTTTGCCGTTTGCAACCAATTTCAATCCTGAAATTAATATCCGTGAAGTCACGGCGAATGGTCGCTATTGGGAAAATGGCCAATGGGTAGAAACACCGCCGCTGTCGGTAAATCAGGTGTTTGATTTCCCGGCAGACATTGGCCCCAAAAAAATCTACATGATGTACCACGAAGAGCTTGAATCTCTGGTAAAACATTTTCCGGAAATTAAACGCGCACGTTTTTGGATGACGTTCTCCGACAATTATTTAAAGCATTTGGAAGTGTTGGGTAATGTGGGTATGACCGGCATTGAACCCATTATGTTTGAAGGCCGTGAAATAGTGCCGCTGCAATTTTTGAAAGCATTGTTGCCAGATCCTGCGAGCCTTGGCCCTTTAACCAAAGGTAAAACCTGCATTGGATGTTTCGCACAAGGCATCAAAGATGGCAAACCCGTCGCTATGTTTGTTTATAACGTATGTGATCATCAGGAATGCTACCGCGAAGTAAAATCCCAAGCGATTTCTTACACCACCGGTGTGCCGGCCATGATCGGTGCCAAAATGATTCTGGAAGGTAAATGGAAAAAGCCTGGCGTATGGAATATGGAGCAATACGACCCCGATCCTTTTATGGAGGATTTGAATAAATACGGTTTGCCTTGGCAGGTTGTTGCAGTGGATCCCAGTGCAATCAATAAATAATTGTTACCGTCAATAAACATATGCGTAGGTTGGGGTAAGGGACGAACCCCAACAGGCCTATACCGAACTCAGCTGTCTATACCGAATTCCAACTGGCGTTACCCATGAATAAACGCGAATACTTTACTCATTTTAATCCTTCACGCGTACCATCGCCTTGCTTTGTGATCGACAAAGCGGCAGTGGAAGATAATTTAAAAATTCTGCATCGTGTGCAACGTGAGAGTGGAGCAAAAGTATTGGCTGCACTCAAAGCTTTTTCCTGTTGGAATCTTGCACCTTTATTTCGTGAATATCTTTCTGGAACCTGCGCCAGTGGTTTGCATGAGGCGCTGTTGGGTCGTGAAGAATTCGGCGGCGAGGTTCATTGTTATTCTGCAGCGTACAAAGAGAGTGATCTCAGGCAAATTTTGGAAGTGACTGACCATGTGGTATTTAACTCTGTATCGCAATGGATGCAATTTAAAACGATGGCGTTAGCAGCACAGCAGTGTCGGCCGGAGCTGCAATTTGGTTTGCGTATTAACCCTGAGCACTCGGAAGGTACAACGCCATTGTACGATCCCTGTGCGCCTTGTTCGCGTATGGGCGTTCCTATTGCAGCGTTGGATGCCGCTATAGAGGCCGATTCATCTTTCTTGCAAGGTATATCCGGTTTTCATTTTCATACCTTGTGTCAGCAAGATCTGCCACCGCTTGACCGCACATTGAGTGCAGTCGTTAAAAAATTTGGCAAATATTTCAGGCACATTCGCTGGATAAATTTTGGTGGTGGTCACCATATATCGCGTGAAGATTATCAGGTTGATGATTTGATCGATATGCTCAAAAATTTTCAGGCGAATTACGATCTGCAAGTGTACCTGGAGCCGGGCGAAGCGGTTGCGATCCGCAGTGGCGTGTTGGTGGCAGAAGTATTGGACATCACCTGGAACAGCATGGCGCAGGCGATATTGGATACCTCGGCAACCTGTCATATGCCCGATGTACTGGAGATGCCGTATCGTGCGGATATTTTAGGTGCCGGTTTGCCAGACGAATTTGCACACACCTATCGCCTGGGCGGTATGACTTGTTTGGCCGGTGATGTGATTGGCGATTATTCATTTGCGCAGCCTTTGCAAATTGGCCAGCGCTTAATGTTTGATGATATGGCGCACTACACCATGGTAAAAACTACCACGTTTAATGGCATTAATTTGCCTGCAATTGCGGTGTGGGATTCACGCACCAATGAACTGGATATTATCCGCGAATTTGGTTACGGCGATTTCAAACAGCGCCTTTCGTAATACTGCCTGGAATTCTTACATGCAAAAACCTTCTGCGTATATCGGCTTGGTTAATCCTAAAAGCCCCACTAATGTCGGCATGGTCATGCGCGCGGCAGGTTGTTTTGAAGTAGATGCCGTTTTTTATTCGGGCACCCGTTTTGAGCGTGCCCGGAAATTTGCGACAGATACCAAAAATGCGCAAAGTAAGATTCCTTTAACGCATGTTGATAATTTACCGGAAGCGCCTGTCAATCGTGTATCTATTGATAATGTACCTGCCAATGGCGTAAAACGGGTCGCAATTGAGTTGATTGAAGGCGCAACACCCCTGATGGATTTTGTGCACCCGGAGCAGGCGTATTATATTTTTGGCCCTGAAGATGGTTCATTGAAAAAAGAAATTCTGGATGCGTGCGATTACGTGGTGTACATCCCCACCATTGGTTGCATGAATTTGGCGGCGACGGTTCATGTGGTGCTGTATGACCGGATGAGTAAAGCGGGCAGGGACGTGATCAGCCAAAGGCCTATTTCTGAAAATCGGGATGTGAACAATAAAATACGGATTTGAGTACTCGTATTGAATTTTCGTTACTTTTGTTTCGATTTTTTAATTAAAAGTGTGCTTGGGTTTCATGCCGTGCTTTGCAGCAGGGTTTTACAACAAAGTTTTACAACAGGGTTTTATAAAAATAATTGCCGAGCATAATAAAACATATTGTCACTATGAGTAGACGCAACACTTTCGGATTCACTCTAAAGAGATAGTGTGATCCCATCCAGGCTCCAAGTATTTGCCCAACAATCATGGCAAAACCGGCCATCCACATAACCTGGTCCGCTAAAATAAAAACAATCAGTGATGCAATATTGGTGGCGAAATTAAGTGGTTTCGCCATGGCTGTTGCTTTGATCAATTCCAAGCCGCGTAAGCTAACCCCTGCCAGTGCCAGAAAAGAGCCAGTACCAGGGCCAAACATACCATCGTAAACCCCAATGGCAGGAATGACCGTTTTTTGATAAAGCGCGTTAGATATTCTGGGTTGCCCGGAATCCAGCTTTAAATAGGGTGCAGCAATAAAATACACGGCGATAATGATCAGCACGAGTGGAATTACAAATCCCAATACATGAGTATCGATAAATTGCACGATCAGTGTTCCAATCGCCGAACCGATAAATGCAGCAATCATCATGGGGCGCATTTCCGCCCAGTGAATTTTTTTACGTTTAAATAATAAAAAACTCGATGTGCCAGAACCAAAGCTACTTTGGAATTTATTAGTGCCCAGCGCGGCCAATGGCGGGACTCCAGATACAACCAGTGCAGGGATGGTAATCAAACCGCCGCCGCCTGCAAGCGTGTCCATAAAGCCGGCAACTGCGGCTGCAAAGAATAAAAACAACAGTATTTCCCATGCGAATTCCATTATATTTTTTTAATCCTGTTTTGATTCCTGTCTGATTTTTTGTTGTAGCTCTTGCCAGATTTTTTCACTGTCAGGGGTTTGTTCATCCACCTTAATATTCTTGGTTACTGTTTGGGTTATTTGTAGATGGCGAATAAAGCGGCGGCAATTAGCGCACATCATCAGGTGCATGCGAATTCGCCACTTTAATGGAGTGCTAACATCATGATCCAGATATTGGCTTGCGAGCGTGGCGACTTGTTTGCAACTTAACATGAGCCAGTCTCCTGATAACGATCAATCACTTGCATAAGGGTCAGGCGTGCGCGATGCACCAACACACGAACATTCGCTGCACTTACATCCAGCAGACTACAAATTTCATCAAAAGAGTGTTGTTCTATATCGCGCAAAATAAACGCCGCTTTTTGTGTAGGAGGTAAAAGCAGTAATGTTTTTGCGATGCAGGCCTGCAGCTGTTTTTCTTCCAATAAAGCCTCGGGCGATTCGTTATTCCAGTGGCTAACCGGGTTTTGCCAGTGCCCGTCACGTTTAAAATTAGCACTATCCAAATAACTGCCGGGTGTTTCACCATCCAATTGTTCTAGCGACACCATGCGCGATTCTTTACGCAAACGTGCTTTGGCTTTATTGCTGACAATTGTCAAGAGCCAGGTTTTAAGTGACGCACGCCGTTCAAAGCCAGCAATATTTTTATAAACAGATACCCATGACTCCTGCACCACTTCATCGGCAAAGACATCGCCCACAATTGCGCGGGCAATACTCAGCATGAGCGTTTGGTATTGCCCGATCACATAACGAAACGCTTTATCGTCGCCCGCAATAAGTTGCGTGACTAGCAGGGATTCATCCATAGAATTGTGCGTAACACTCAAGTGGAGATGAAATAACTGCTTGCAAGCTTAGCATTGTTGATGGCATGAGTTGATGGTTTATGCATGAGTTGATTGTACATTCATAAAGGACGCATTCATGAAGGGCGCACTTATGAAAGGTGCATTCATGAAGCGTGAATTAGTGCTTGGCGGTAGAGAATCTCCTCACTAACCAATAATCCATGCTGTGATACTTGCCAGCGCCCAGCCCGACTAATGCGAGCAGCATAATCAAGTAGGTTGCCGCAAATTCAATTCCATTGTTGAGGATGACGAATTTTCCACTGGCCGTTAGCCATTCGTAATTGCCATGCTCTTGCAAAATGTTGCGTGCACGCTCCAGCTTTTCCGATGCATCCAATACCTGTTGGGTGGCAAAAGGTGCATTTGCATCGGCAATTGCTTGCCAGCCATTTTCCCAGTGCACGCTGATAATCGCGACCAACATGGTAATGATCAGTGGAATGGATATCAGGCGGGTGAATAACCCCAGCGCCAGTAGTACGGCACCAACGAGTTCTGTTGCTGTTGCTAGAAATGCCATCAGCCACGGCAAAGGTAAGCCTAAACCCCATTCGCTATTGCCAAACCATTCGACGGTGCTCTCGAACGAATTGAATTTACTCATGCCCGCCATCCAAAAAATGGGAGCCAAGTAGAGACGTAAGAGCAGGGAGGCGAGGTTGCTTGCCGGAGCACTCAACGGGTAGATGAATTTATAAATACATTTATCGACAAAACTAGTAGCAAACATGGCGGCACCTTACAGGGTATTTGCTGTGTAGATGCCGCAACCCAAAGATTGTTACAACCTGGGTTTAAAAAACCGGATTTAAAAACCGCCGCGCGTTAATTTTTCCGGATTCAATAGCGCTTCCAATTCCTCACGGGTTAAATCGGTTTCTTCTTGTGCGACATCAATAATTGCCCGGCCTTCTTTGTAAGCTTTTTTGGCGATGACCGCTGCTTTTTCGTAACCAATGATGGGATTGAGCGCAGTGACTAAAATCGGATTTTGCGCGAGGCTTCTTTGCACATTCAGCATGTTGACGCTAAAGGTGGCGATGGTTTTATCGGCAAGTTCGTTGCTGGCGTTGCTCAGCAATTCAATCGACTGCAAAAGGTTATAGGCGATTAATGGCAACATCACATTCAATTGAAAGTTGCCGGATTGCCCTGCAATGCCAATGCTGACATCGTTCCCCATCACTTGCGCGCAGGCCATGCACACTGCCTCTGGAATTACCGGATTCACTTTTCCCGGCATAATCGATGAGCCAGGTTGTAGTGGTTGTAAGCTGATTTCCGCTAAGCCTGCAAGTGGGCCGGAATTCATCCAGCGTAAATCGTTGGCGATTTTCATTAAGCTGGTGGCGAGTGTTTTCAGTTGGCCGGAGATAGCGACCGCCGTGTCTTGCGAACTCATGTGCGCAAAAAAATTATCGGCGGTAGTAAATGCCAATCCGGTTGCTTCACCTAAATGGTTTGCAAAGGTTTCTGCAAACTCCGGATGTGCATTAATCCCAGTACCTACTGCCGTACCACCTTGTGCCAAACGCAATAATTGCGGCAACAGCATTTGCAAACGTACATAGTTGCTTTCGATCTGGCTGGCCCAGCCGTTAATTTCTTGTCCAAAGGTGAGCGGCATAGCATCCATTAAATGGGTGCGGCCGGTTTTTACAACATCGGCCAAAGCCTCGGCTTTGCCGAGCATACTGGTGTGAAGTTCTTCCAGCGCGGGAAAGAGTTGTTGCTTGAGTGCCAGGGCTGCGCTGACGTGAATGGCACTGGGGATGGTGTCATTGGAGCTCTGGCTCATGTTGACCAGATCATTGGCATGTACTGGTTGCCCCGCAAGGTCGCTGGCGATATGGGCGATCACCTCATTCACGTTCATATTGGTGCTGGTGCCTGAGCCAGTCTGGAATACATCGATGGGGAACTGATTGGTGTAGTGGCCAGCCAAAATAGAGTCACATGCACTGACGATCGCCCATGCCAGATCGCTGTCGAGTAAGCCCAATTGTTGATTTGTGATGGCAGCGGCTTTTTTAATCTGCACAACCGCTTGGATAAAGCGCGGGGGCAGTGTAAGGCTGCTAATAGCGAAGTTGTTGAGTGCGCGCTGGGTTTGGGCACCATAGAGGGCGTTTTTGGGTACTTGAACCTCGCCCATACTGTCGTGTTCGATGCGAAACTCGTTCATAGGGATCTCCTTTGGCTACTGACAGGCATTGTCAGTGTTGGGGATTAGGCTGCAAACCTCTACTTGGTTTTCTAGTCTAACCAGTATTTCGCTACAATCACGCTTTTCAGCACACTATTGAGCCTCTATGTCCAAACAATTTGTAGTCGACAGTGAATTTGCGCCTGCGGGCGATCAACCTACTGCTATTGCGGGGCTTGTGCAGGGTATAGAAGCTGGCCTTGCGCATCAGACTTTGTTGGGGGTTACTGGTTCGGGTAAGACATTCACTATTGCCAATGTGATCGCACAAGTGCAGCGCCCCACACTGATCATGGCGCACAACAAAACGCTTGCCGCTCAGCTCTACGGGGAATTCAAAGAGTTTTTCCCGAACAATGCCGTGGAATATTTTGTTTCCTACTATGACTACTACCAGCCGGAAGCCTATGTGCCTTCATCGGATACATTTATTGAAAAAGATTCCGCGGTAAACGAGCACATCGAGCAAATGCGCTTATCCGCCACCAAAGCATTATTGGAGCGTAAAGACGCGATTATTATTGCTTCTGTATCAGCGATTTACGGTTTGGGCGATCCCGATGCCTACATGAAAATGTTGCTGCATATTGTGCGCGGCGAAAAAATTGACCAGCGCCAAATTTTGCGCCGCCTTGCCGAGTTGCAATACACGCGCAACGATATGGATTTTGCGCGTGCGACTTACCGCGTGCGTGGAGAAGTGATAGATGTGTATCCGGCCGATTCTGATATTGAAGCGGTGCGTATTGAATTGTTTGACGATGAAGTTGAACAAATTTCGATTTTTGATCCGCTTACCGGCGAAGTGCTTTATAAGGTTCCTCGATTTACCATTTATCCAAAATCCCACTATGTAACGCCGCGCGAGCAAATTCTGGAGGCGATTGAAAATATCAAAGAAGAATTGCGCGAGCGTTTGGAATATTTGCGCGAAAACAACAAACTGGTTGAAGCGCAGCGTTTGGAACAGCGCACGCGTTTTGATTTGGAAATGATGCAGGAATTGGGTTATTGCAACGGCATTGAAAACTATTCGCGCTATTTGTCGGGGCGGAACCCAGGCGAGGCACCGCCGACATTATTTGATTATTTGCCTCCTGAAGCGCTACTGGTTATCGACGAAAGTCACGTAACCATTCCACAAATCGGTGCGATGTACAAAGGCGACCGTTCGCGTAAAGAAACGCTGGTTGAATACGGCTTCCGTTTGCCTTCCGCGTTGGATAACCGCCCGATGCGTTTTGATGAATGGGAGCGCATCGCCCCGCAAATGATTATGGTCTCGGCCACGCCCGGGAAATACGAGGAAGAAAATCAGGGGCAAGTGGTTGAACAGGTTGTACGTCCAACGGGCTTGATCGATCCTGAAATTGAAATTCGCCCGGCGACAACACAAGTGGATGATGTGCTTTCGGAAATTCGTTTGCGCGTAGAGCAGGGCGATCGCGTGTTGATTACCGTACTCACCAAACGCATGGCAGAAGATTTAACCGAATATCTGGGCGAACACGGTGTGCGTGTGCGTTATTTGCACTCGGATATTGATACTGTTGAACGCGTTGAAATTATTCGCGATTTACGTTTAGGGCAGTTCGATGTGTTGGTCGGCATTAACTTGCTGCGTGAAGGTTTGGATATGCCGGAAGTGTCACTCGTCGCCATTTTGGATGCGGACAAAGAGGGCTTTTTGCGTTCAGACCGTTCACTCATCCAAACCATCGGCCGCGCTGCACGTAACGTGCGCGGTAAAGCGATTCTCTACGCCGATAATATTACCGGTTCCATGAGGCGCGCTATTGATGAAACCGACCGTCGCCGCCAGAAACAAATTGATCATAACACCCAGCACGGTATTGTTCCCAAAGGCATCAACAAAAACATTACCGACATAATGGAAAGCTCGGTTGTCCCCGGTGCCGGTGGCCGCAGCGCTCGCAACAAAGCCATGGCGATTGCTGAGCGCAGTGGTAAATATAAAGTTGAGGTCAACCCGAAAGATATTTGGAAAACCATCGAGCTTATGGAAAAACAAATGTTCCAGGCCGCAAAAGATCTGGAATTTGAAGTGGCTGCCAAGCTGCGCGATGAGATTGAAAAGTTGAAGAAGCAGGCGATTTAACAATAGAAAAATCACCTAGTTGCTTCAGCATAAACAAGAAACAAGAAACAAGAAACAAGAAACAAGAAACAAGAAACAAGAAACAAGAAAAGAGAGATTTTGAATTGAATTTAAAAGCACTATTCACGGCTTACCTGAGTGCATATGCACGCAAAGATTTAGATGCGGTTTCTGCGATGTTTTCTGACAACATTTCACTTCGTGATTGGAAAATATCGGTACAAGGTAAGAAGTTGGCGGTTGCTGAGACAAAATTCAATTTCCAGTCGGCGGAGACGATTGAAATTGTTATCAACAACATCTACGAGTCCTCAAATGCGATCGCGGGCGAGCTGGTCATTACCGTTGACCGCACAGAGATTTTGTATGTTGTTGATGTGGTTACATTTGATGGTGATGGAAAAATAGAATCTATCCGGGCTTATTTAGGGCGCGGAGATTAATACCAAACACTATCCGTAACCCGGGTATTTTTTTGATAAGTTCAAACAGGCACCAGCATCCCAGTGCAACCAACACAATCACTGCCATTGGTTCAAAAAAGCCACCTAATTTGAGAGGGGTTAGCCAGTAAGCAAATACGATGATCAAAGTCTGGTGCAGAATATAAAAACAAAATATGCCTGAATTCAGATAGCGAATGATTGGGCGGCTGTGGGTGAACCAGTATTGCCCCCAAGCGGTGACACACAATATCCAAAGCCAGCTGTTGGCGCTCCACAATAGACCGTTCACTTCCTGTGCGATGAATCCTTCGCCTAACATTCCACTGACTAACTTGCCACCATGAAAAGCAAAGAGCGTGTAGCTGTAGCTTAATAATCCAATGATCAATAAATGCCAGCGGATTGTTTTTATACTTTGCCAAAGGGCGGGAATTTGCACTAAAGCAAAACCCAAGACAAAACTCAAAAATGAACGGCCATGGTTAAACCAATCCTCTACCAAATTGTGGGTAACCGGGTTATTGGCATACAGCAGTGCGCCGTTGAGATAAAAACCAGCGATAGGGAGCAACACAATCGTTGTTAAGGTTATCCGTGCAGAAAACCAGCGCCATACCGGTTGCATAGCTTTGCTACTTAGTAGTGGATAGAGCATTGCCATTATCAAGGTATAAACAATCAGATAGGGTAAATACCACAGGTGATTCCACGTGAGGTGCATGCTACCCAAGGTTTTGTGCTGCTCAAATTCGGCACTTTGTTGATCCAGATAGGCGTACCAGAATTGCCAATAATTCAGTTCTTCCATGATGTGTTGGGACTTGGCTTCTATATAAACTTGCGGAACGACCACCACCAGCATGCCAAAGCATAATGGCAATAATAAGTAGCCCAGGCGTTTACTGACTGATCTACCAAAAAGCTTGCTGTTATCAGGTGATAAATGGCGTGATAAAAATATCGCCAGTGCAGCTCCGCTTATAAAAAATAACAATGACATTCGCCATTGGTTTGACCAGAGCATCACATTCGCTAAGGCTTCACTTTGATATTGGCTTTTATAATGCCAACCCCAATCGGCTACGTAGAGCATGCCCGTGTGATACAAAATCAGTAAGCCGAATACGGCCACGCGCAAGCCATCCAATTCATGCAAGCGATTAGTTACAGTAGGTGTTAATCGGGTTGTCGGTGATTTTTCAGGCATCAAGTTTTACTTCCTGCAATACACGTTGAACCGCTATGCTAATTGGCAGTAACGCGATGTGATCGCACAAGTGATTGATCTACATGAATTTGTGACAAGCGGCAGCAGGCTGTGACGGCAATGTTTAATCATTCAAACAATCGGTCAATCAGTTAATCAATCAGTAAAGATAAGTGCCGGAAAAGAGAGAGTAATGACTAACGAATTATCTGCACGCTACCAACAACACTTTTTAGCGCACCCTGTGTTATGGGGTTGGATGTTATTAATCGGTTGGTTTGGTAGTAATGCGTTGGTATTAGCCACAACGAAATTAATGGAAATGACACGAGGAGGGCATCAAATTCCTTTTTGGGAACCTCTTTCCTGGGAGCTTTCCAGCGCGGTGATGATTTTGTTGTTAGTGCCTGTAGGGATTTACATTCACGACCGTTGGTTAGCCAGTCTGTCATTGAAGGGGTGTATAGGGGCTCATTTAATACTGACGTTGCCGTTCTCACTATCGCATGTTGCCGGCATGGTGGGCATTCGCCACGTCTGTTATTGGTTGATGGGTGAACAATACTATTTCGGCAACATTGCGTCTGAGTTGTTATACGAGTATCGAAAAGATGCGCAAACCTATTTGACCTTATTGTTACTGATTTTTGGTTTCCGCTTGATCTATCGCCGTTTACAAGGTGAAGCAAGTTATTTGATGGCAGAATCAGACACAGAACAAACAGAGCCAGAGAAAAGTCCGGAGATGCTGTTAATTAAAAAACTGGGGCGTGAATTTTTGATCAAAACAGCGGACATTGAATGGGTTGAGGCATCTGGCAATTATGCCAACCTGCATGTGCGGGGCAGTGTTTATCCTATGCGGATTACCATGGATAAATTGGAAAAATTATTGCCTGCTGATTTTGTTCGAATCCATCGTTCGAGTATTGTCAACTTGCATCAAATCCAAGAGGTACAACCTTTGGATTCGGGGGATCATGAAATTACCCTGAAGGCAGGAAACACGTTGATATTGTCGCGGCGTTATCGTGATAGCTTTAAAAACGTGCTGAGTTTATAAAAAGTGCAATGGGCGCTAATGATAGGAAGGCAACATTCGCTGTGAAAATCACCAACATGATAAAACTGTTATTGCCAATACTTTTCCCGTCCTGGCGATTCTTCAGTGGTGTGGGCATGTCGCCACGTTTTGATCTGGGGTTTACGGTAGACGAGGCAAACCTGCCAGCGGAGTGGATTCCTTTTCGTCCTTTGCCTGAACAGCTATCGCTTTGGGGCGCGCTGCAACACTTGGCACATAACCCGCGTTGGAATGAGCTTTTGTTTATGAATTCTTGTGCAGAGCGATTATTTGAAGGTGGCGATGTTTTTTATCGCGAGGAAATTGCGCAGCATCTGCTCATGGCAATTGAGTCAGGTGAGATTGCGGTAAAACATCCGGCGTATTTTATGTGTTTCAGAATTCGCGCTATTTATTCGGACGATGCGCCAGCTCATTGTATAGGGCAGATAAAAGAAGAGGTTGTGTTGTATTCCGGTTTTTATGCTTTGCCCAATAAGGATCAACGATAGTGACATTGGATCTGGCTGTCCGGCTAACGGAAATAATACTGGGCTTTGCATTTTTGCAGCAGAGTCTGGAATTTTTGCGTGCACGCGGTATTGAACAAAAGCTGGCTTTTTTGCGCGTGGTGCTTGCGGTGCTGTTAATTGCGGGTGTTTTTCCGCTATTGATCGCAGGCGCTTTACTCTTGACCAGTGTGTTATTGATCTGGCGTTTCCGGGGGCCATACAACGGCGGTAGTGATGCCATGAGTGTGCTGGTGTTGCTGTGCGTGTGGCTTTCACACCTTGCACCATCTACTTTGTGGCAGGAAATTGCAGTGGGCTATGCCGTACTGCAATTAATCCTGTCGTATTTTCAGGCGGGTTGGGTCAAGTTGGTAAATCCTGAGTGGCGATCTGGCAAAGCCTTGCGCGAAGTATTTGGGTGGTCTGCGTATCCGGTTGCGCATTCGCTCAGACACTTGTCCGAGCGAAAAGCATTATTATTTTTTGCATCCTGGTGTGTGATTGTTGCAGAGCTGTTATTTCCACTTGCGTTCCTTAACCAGAGCACACTGATTGCAGCATTGATCTGCGCTGGTTGTTTTCACCTGGCCAACGCAGTGCTGTTTGGTTTGAACCGTTTTGTATTGGCTTGGATCTCGGCATACCCTCTGGCGTTGTGGTTTCAGGAACGGCTGGTAACTCTGTTATAACACTACTCGCTTGCCAGTTTTGGCGGCTTTAAAAATCGATTCAAGTATCACAATATCTTTCATGCCTTCTTCACCGGGAACCAGCACCGGCGATTTGTTGAGAATAGCGAGAGCATCATTATCCATTTGTCGCGCCTGTTGATTGTGGGGTGAAGGCGGTAGGATTATTCCATCACTGGTGCGGCCTTGTACTCCGCTATAAGATTGGAAAGGCTTTAATTCGTACCAGCCTTTTTCGCAATCCGCACGCAAGTGATTCATTGAACGCGCATAACTTGTTGCGCATTTTGCTTGTGCGCCGCTGGCAAATTCCAATTCAAATTCGGTGGTTTCATCCACATCTTTGTACACGGGAGTGGTTGAATTCATTCGCGCGGTCACGGCGACAGGTTCCTCACCGGCGGTGTAGCGTGCAGCATTTAATGGATAAACGCCCATGTCGTACATAGCGCCGCCACCCAGTTTTGGATCGGCGCGCCAGGAATAACTCGCTCCGGTGCCGTTGTATCCCGCTTCTGCAATAATCGTTTGGATATTACCGTAGGGTTTTTGTTTGGCGAATTGCATAATGCGCTGTGTATTTTGTTCGTGCTGCATGCGATAGCCAATGGTCAGCTGCACTTTGTTTTTCTTGCAGACATCAATCATGGCTTGGCATTCTTTTGCATCCATCGCCATGGGTTTTTCACACCACACGTGTTTACCGGCATTGGCAGCAATTTCGGTGAATTTTTTGTGTGTGCCGGTGGGGGTCACAACATACACAACATCAATGTCCGGGTTATTCGCTAATTCATGCATGTTGTTGTAATTATAAATATTGTAATCAAGCAGCCCATATTGCTTTTGCCAAAGCGGAATCTTTTCAGGGGAGCCGGTAACAATCCCGGCAAGATAACAATGTTGCGTAAGTTGTAATGCAGGTGCGAGTAAATCGCGGCTGTAATAACCCAAACCTAGCAATGCGACTCCAATTCGCTTTTTAGGGGAACTGCTGGCAAATAGCGATGGAGCACTGGTTGCAAGCCCGACAGCTGCAAAGGCTTTCAAGAGGTCGCGACGATTAATGTCCCTCTGATTAAATGTTGCCATGATCTTTCTCCGGGAATGTTATTGTTTTAGTTGTAATCGTCTAATGCGTGCTGTGCAAACCGCTAAACAAAACATTACCAAACATTAAAAAATCTAAAAATATCAACGTGCTAGTCGGCATCACCTCGATGCAGCAGGTTTATCTTCTAGCAACTACCTATCACTGATAAACTGCGCTGTTCATGGATCTCGTGGTCCTGTATTTGATACTCCATCGTATTTGATTCCCCATAGCGGCGCTTTTTATGCATTCTTCCCCTGATACATCCCCTGATATGACTCCACAATCGAGCCCTGTGTACTATGAGGATTCCCGTCTGGTGCCATTGTGGCGCAATTGGCTGGATGTGGCGGGTAGTATGCCGCTGGATAAATGGCTCAAAAATACGTTGCGGCCCGCCGCGAAATCAGGCGCTCGCGCGCAACCGGACTATAGCCCGGCAGATCGCGCATCATTAAGCCTTGCACTATTTTCTGCGTTGCGTTTCCAGCAATTGGCAGCGGCGTTGGAGTTTGCTTATCACAAACAAGATGCCAGCATAAATTGGGATGAGTGGGATCTGGCCTGGCATCAGCGGGATCTTCAGATCATTACGCCGGTTGCATTTTGGTATTGGGTGCAGTTGCGTGTTGGTGGCGATCAAGCAAAAAAAAATCAGGCACAGCTGCGTGATGCAGAAGAGCGCCGTGCGTTTTTCAATCGTATTGCCTTGCAAATAAATCCGGATAGCGCATTTTATTTTCTGTGGTATGGATTGCGTCCACAGTGGAAAGCATTGCTGCATGAGCGTCAACAAGTGTCCGGATGGGATGATAAAACCTTGCAGGAATTTATCCAGCAACAAGTAACCACGCCACCATTGTGGTTGCGGGTACAAAAAAAGGGCGATGTAAAAACGATTTGCGCCCGGTTACAGAATCAAGGTGTGAATGTCATTCTGGATGAGCAGCAACATTTGCAGGCACAGGGTGGTGCAGGTATTCAGGGCACAGCGGAATACAAAGAAGGCTTGGTGGAGGTGCAGGATCTTGCCAGCCAATATATTGCGCAAAGTGTGGCTGTGGCACCGGGGCAGAAAGTGTGGGATGCCTGTGCCGGTGCAGGTGGCAAAACCCTGGCGATAGGTGCACGGATGAATAACAAGGGCGCATTGGTTGCAACCGATTTGCATGCCTACAAGCTGGAGGAACTGAAGCGCAGGGTCAAGCGCGCGGATATTTTTAATGTGCGTGTATTTACGTGGGATGGCGCAGAGCCTTTGCGGTTACCCAAAGAAGTTGCGCAACAAAAAGGCTTTGATTGGGTATTGTTGGATGCGCCCTGTAGCTCCGCGGGAACCTGGCGGCGCAACCCGGATGCACGTTGGCGCTTTGATGAAGATGACACAAAAGAATTGATTCAACTGCAGCGGCAATTATTAACTAACATCGTGCCAGCCGTGCGGGAAAATGGCCATTTGGTTTATGCAACCTGCAGTTGGCAGGTGAGTGAAAATGAGCGGCAGGTTGAATGGTTGTTACAACAGTTTCCGCAGTTTTCACTTCAATCCCAGCGCTTGGTTGGCGTACCTGAATTAGATTCAGATACGATGTTTGTGGCGGTGCTGCAGCGGAATAATCAATAAAACGGTAAACGATTATTTGACGGTGATGGAATTACTGTAATTCCATCACCACGCGAAAGCCCAGATGAGCATCAAAAATTTCAGTGCGATGGTAATCGCGCACATGATTGGCAAGCCTATCGGCATTGTCTTTTGCCGAGCCACCGCGCACCACGTGAGCATCACAATTTTTTACCACCATTGCTTGTCCATTTTTAGGGTGCAAGGTGTAGTTATCTGCAAAGCAATCTTCTACCCATTCCGCAACATTACCAGCGGTATCAAACACTCCAAATGCATTAGCAGGATAACTGCCTACAGGTGCGGTTTTAGCGCCAAATAATCCCGAGAATTTACTGTTACAACCGCGGCGACAATTTGCGCGGCCTGCTGCATCTTTTACATCATCGCCCCACCAGAATAATGAGCGCGTGTCGGCACGGGCGACATATTCCCATTCGGATTCGGTAGGGAGCCGGTATTTTTTCCCCGTCGTTTCGCTGAGCCATTTGGCGTAGGCGCGCGCATCATCAAAGTTCACATTAATCACCGGGCGATTGCCGCGCCCCCAGCGATTGTCATTAGGTATTGGGCGATTCGTGGTTTGCGCAAATATTTCGTAATCATCAAAGGTGATTTCATATTTGCTGATCGCAAAAGGTTTGCTGATGGTGACCTTGTGTACCGGCATAGTGAGCGGATCATCTTTGTATCCCATAAAAAAACTGCCGGTAGGAATGCTGATCATTTCCGGCCCTTTGCTTTTGATGGAGGCTACAACCGGGCTGCTGATCTCATCACCGGGAGCAATGCTTTCATTGAGCGTAAATTCAGGCGTGAGAGGTTGGTCAGTCATTTCAACCCAGGTGCGTTGTGTGTCATAACCGGGGTGGCTGACTTCAATATGGTAACGGCCAGCGGGCAGCAGTATGCCTGGCTGATAACGCTCGGGAATATTCAATATGCGTACACGTGCTTGTCGTGGCGTTGTACTGACTGTAAGTGAATAGCTGGGTGCTGCACTGCTGGTGGTTGATTCGTGTTGCACTGCATCAAGACTGTGTAAGCCGGGTGCGGCGAGTGAACTGTCGGTATTGGTAACTTCTGTCCCTGTGTTTGTTTGATTGATATTTGTCAGATTGATGTTTGTGGCATCACGTTGAGTATCGTTAGAATTTACCGTGCCGGTTGATGATGGATTGTTGCTGGATATTGCTATAACGGTATGTTGTGTATCACTGGCCTGCTGGGGCAGGTCAATAAAAATACCTGCAGTTGCCAACGCCAAATTTCCAACGAATGAAGGATTTTTATGAGCTGAACTCTGTGCATACCAAAAACTAAAACCACACCAGAGTGAAACAAACAGTAGTGCACCAACACCCAAACGAGTGAATGCAGTTTGCTTGGGCGTGACCGTTTTATGAATTTTAGTTTCAATTTCGGCGCGTACAGTGAGCGCGGGTGTGTGTTGTTCATTGAAAAAAATTTCAGTAATTTTTGTGGCCGGGCGTTGGTAAAAACCACGACTGGGGCTCCAGCGAAGCGAGCGAATTTTATTCCAGCGCCAGCGCACTGCATTATAGGTCGCAGAGGCCAATGCTTTAGCTAAGGTGATCACCGTCAAATCGGCCGGATGCGTGGCCGTTGTGCTGAGCACACGGTGATTGGTTTCCAACTCTTCGATTGCAGTAATCAAGTCACGTCCGCGCTGGAAACGTTGCTCCGGATCTTTGGCTAATAGTTTGTCCAATACTTTTTGATAAGCCAGATATTGCAAAGGCAGTTTGGGAATAGGTGCGCTGATGTGCTTGAGTGCGATAGTGACCGCTTCATCACCTTGGTAGGGCAGGGTACCGGTGAGCATTTCGTAGAAGACAACCCCAAGGCTGTACAAATCCGAACGGCCATCGACGTTGTTGCCTTTGGTTTGCTCAGGGCTCATGTAGTGAGGAGTACCTACTACCGTGCCTACATGCGTCATGCGTGAATTAGTGGATGCGCCACGTGCAACACCAAAATCAGATAATACGGCTGAGTTATCGGAGCGGAATAAAATATTTTCCGGTTTTATATCGCGATGGATGTAACCTTTTTCGTGCGCGTGATCAAGTGCGCTGGCAATTTCGCGCATGATTCGCAAAACTTCTTCACCACTTAAACCTGTACTCATTTTGTCGTGTACAGAGCCATTGGGAAGATAATCCATAGCGATATAATTTAAATCTTCATGCTTACCTATATCGTAAATTGCCACAATATTCGGGTGGGATAATTGGCCGACTATCGTTGCCTCGCGTTGGAAGCGTTCACTGAATGCAGGGTCATTATTGAGTTGCGGATTCATGACTTTTAATGCAACAACGCGCCCCACGCTAATTTGTATCGCGAGGTAAACGGTGGACATACCACCTTGATTAATTTTTCGTATCACCCGATAACCGGGAATCTGTATTGCCATATCAAGTTCGTTTCTATTTTAAATTCCGGTTTGCAATACCGGTCTCTTTATCTGTTTTACGTTATCTGCTTCAAGTAATTGCAAGCAGTCGTTAAAAATAAGTGATGTAAACCAACAGACCCAGTAGCGATGCCAACGCACCGCCAAAAATCCAGGAGTCTGTTTTAATATTGCCCGTCAAATAGGGCACCCATTGCAACAACCCTTTACGCAGCGGATTGTCGTGTAATGGGGATTCAATAATTTGCAACGTGATATTGTCGCGCCCACCGCTGGTGAGTGCGGCGTGCAGCAGTTGGTCTACTGCGGCAAGACAATCATTCGACTCACTCAGAATTTGTGCGATAGTTTGGTCGCTGACTTCATCAGTCAGTCCATCGCTGCATAACAAGATCCATTGGTTTTTTTGCCAGTTGTGTTCGACATGATCCACTTTGACTTTGTCCAATTCCTGCATGCCCAAACATTGGGTAATAATATTTTTCTCTGGATGAGTGTCTGCATCTTCGGGGCGGATCACACCGGTTTCTACCAGCATCTGTACATAAGAATGGTCAGTGCTTAATTGCTCCAGGCGGCCGCCTTCGCGCGAAGGCGTCCACAAATAGGCGCGGCTATCACCGACCCATGCGACCTGGTATTTTTCTGAATTGCTTTTGAGGGCAACCACAGTGGAGCCCATACCCAGTGCGCCTATCCCGACCGAAGCGGAATGAAGAATACTGGTATGAGCGTTCTGGATGGAGTCGATTAAGGAAATATCGGGATCGCTTTGGATTTCCCGTGCGATGGTGTCGCGCACTATAGCGCTGGCGACTTCGCCGGCTTCATGCCCGCCCATACCGTCAGCGACCAGCCAGAGCCCCTGTTCCGGGCGGCTGAGAAAACAGTCCTCGTTATTGTCGCGCATGAGCCCCGGATGAGAGGCAGCGCTATATTCCAATTGGCTGATGGTCATAGATTTGTGCAGGCAACCGCTGTATATGCAAATTGTTATCTGCCAATACTAGATGAGTTTATCGGGGAAAACTATGTGGCTTTTGGAAAACCCTGAAGCAGAACATGGGCTGGCTGGAAAATTCCTATGCCGGGGAACGCGGTGCCCGACATAGGTTTTTGTTGTGTTAGCAAACCTTGATGGCCAGCCCCATTTTCTCAGCCAGCTCTTTATGGCCAGAGTGGGTTACCAGCGCGATACTGGCTTTGTCTGGAACCAGATACGTTTTGGCCACACGTTTGAGGTCATCGAGCGTCACAGCGACAACACGGTTGCGGAACAGCTCGCGTTTTTCGCGGGTGCGGCCAAACAATTCTGCCTGGTAAGTCGATTTCGCTTCGCCAGCGGGTGAGCCGGGTTTATCGATGCTGCCAATCACGCCGAGAATCGCTTCTTCCAATGCTTGTGGCTGGTGTGTGGTTTCTTCAAGCCATTTGAGTGATGCATCGAAATCGTCAAGTGTTTCTACCAAACGTGGATCGCGATAAGAATAAAAACGGAATGACGCGCTGTTGCTGTCCTGACTTGCGCCACCGCCGTAGGCTCCGCCTTGCTCGCGGATAGCGCGATGTAAAAAACCATTACGTAAAAATCCGCCGAGCACAGTGAGTGGTGCGGCATCCGGATGCTCGCTAGGCACAGTAGCATAGGCTTTTGCACAAAAGTTGACTTGGGTATTAGTGATCCAGGCTTCGCGCACACTGTGGCTCACAGGTGCTAATTGGAATGGCGCAAAAGATGCCGCTGCAGATTCTTCTGGCCAGTAATCTTGCAAATCCTTGCGATACGAATCCAGATGTTCTTCTTCGCCAACAATTAAAAATTGTTTGGGTGCTTGCAATACCAGCTGATGGATTTCGTGAAGTTGTGCTGCAAAAGCGGCGAGATTTTTTTCATCATCCAGCGCGTTATCCAATGCTTTAACGGCACTGATTCCCTCAAGGCCGCCCAATTGCTGGGCGATTTTTGCAGCAGGGCTCATGCCCGCGCAGGCAGCAGTCATTGCAAGGCTGTGCCCTTGGCCGGTAATGCTTTGTTCGCGACGTGCGCGGTTTTGTGAAATTAATTCGCGAATGCGGGCAAGCTCATCAAAACGCACGTTCAATAATGTATTGCGCATCAATTCATTCATGGCGGCATTGTTACGGCTCAGTGCTTTTGCAGAGAGCGTGAGGTAGGCATCAATATTTTGCACATCATCGCCCGCACCGCGAATGCTACTGAATGCATGGATGGAGCCAACCACTTCTGCTTGCCAGCGCTGATTGGCAAGATAATCTTTATCGCCCGCACCTAATTCTGTTAGACAAATACTGTAATAAGGAAGGACTTTAATTTGTTCGTCAGTGAGTGCAGGTAATTTAACGGTAATTTGTTGATAGACCAATCCATTGGTGCCCGCGCTGTAACAACGCAATGGAAATTGGTTGCTGCTTTCATGGGTACCCGGTGTGTAGTGCAGTTGTGCCGGAATATCTTCCAAACCGACTTTAGGCAAAATACTTTCATCGTCATGTTGTAATTGCCGTGCTTGCAGGGCATGGGAGCGCGCGATAATGGCTTTTTTATCGTCTTCACTTAGGCTGGCTTTTAGTGTTGCCAGACGCGCTGCTTCTGCCGCTTTTATTCGCGCATTCATGTGCAGGTCGGGGCGCATCGTCAAGCGTACGCGGTGCGGGTTTTCCAGAAGCCATTTGCGCACGGCTTGTTGGATAAATTGTGGGTCTTGTGTTTTGCGACGCAAGTTTTCCAGTGCCGCATCAATATCCAGCAGTGCGATGGCATCACCGCGATGGGTTGCCGATGTGAGCCCCGTTAAAATCAACTGCAAGCCGTAAGGATAGCCATCGCCACCCACTTCGCGCTGCGACAATTCCAGTTGGTGCAGTGATGCTTCGATTTGCTCTTGCGGTATTCCTTCAGCGGCAACTTTTTCCATAACGCCGAGGATCATTGCTTCCACTTTATTGGCATCGTCCAGTTTGCAACCTTCCAAGCCGCACACAAACGCCATTTCACGCGATGAATCATCCAGTCCGCATAAAGGCGAAGGCGCTTGGCCAAGCTCGCTGGTTTCCAGTGCTTGTTGCAGTGGCGATGCACTGTTATCCAACAAAATATTGGAAATTAACTGTGCCTCCAAGGATTCATCCAGATTGGTGGTTTTGCCCAGCAGCCACGCGACTACAACATGATTTTTATGCTCGATATCATCGGCATCATTCTC
Organism: Cellvibrio sp. pealriver; assembly: GCF_001183545.1. Lineage (NCBI taxonomy): Bacteria > Pseudomonadati > Pseudomonadota > Gammaproteobacteria > Cellvibrionales > Cellvibrionaceae > Cellvibrio > Cellvibrio sp. pealriver. The sequence goes on along the minus strand of NZ_KQ236688.1, from coordinate 1,712,341 downwards.
ATCGAGCGGATATGCTTCTTCGACGGCAATGGGTGCGTGATAGCGTTTTTCATCGCCCACACTGATCACTTCATCCAATTTTTCAAATTGGTTTAATGCCTGCGTTTCAAATTTTTCCTGATGTACTGCAGCGGGAATATCGCCATAGGTCATGAAGATCGCATTGCTGGGGTGGTAGTGGGTACGATAAAAATCCTGCAATTGTTGATAGGTTAAATTGGGAATATCTTCTGGCTCACCACCGGAGTTGTAATGATAGGTAGATGTTGGGTAAAGATATTTACAGAGCGTATGCCACACTTGTGATGAAACAGAACTCATCGCGCCTTTCATCTCATTAAACACAACGCCTTTGAATACCAAATCGGAATTAGGGTTATCGGTTTCTGCAAATTCAACCCTGTGTCCCTCTTGCGCAAAATCCAATTCATCAAGACGTGAAAAAAAGACAGCATCCAGATACACATCTAACAAATTATTAAAATCTTTTTGGTTCTGGCTGGCGAACGGGTAAGCCGTCCAATCGGAACTGGTGAATGCATTCATAAAGGTGTTGAGCGAGCGGCGCACCATCATAAAAAATGGATCGCGTACCGGGTACTTTTTACTGCCACACAAGGCTGTGTGTTCGAGTATGTGAGCAACACCTGTTGAATCATGGGGAACGGTGCGCAGCGCGACCAAAAACACATTTTCATTATTGTCAGCTGCCAGATGAATATGTTGGGCGCCTGTGGTTTTGTGGCGATATTCTTCAACGCGGATTTTTAATGCATCAATCGTTTGGCTGCGAATTAATTCAAATGTGTGATAACTCATAAGTAATATTGGCTCTTGTGAATATTCAATTATCGATAGGAATGAATGTACGTTGCTGCGCGACAAATCGTTGCATCGCTTGCAGTAGCGGCGCATAGTCAATTTGCTGCTGTTCCAGTTGCTGTAGAGCGTAACAACTTGCCTCCAGCGTGGAAAGCTGATTTTCGCTGTGTGCTTTACGGATGCTGTAGAGGGATGCGGGTGTGGTGCCTAGCGTAAGGCGGGGCAGCGACTGCAAGCTGCGGTTGAGATAAAGCATTTTGCGGCTTTTTCGCCATGTGCCATCCAGAATGACCAAACGTAATTGCTCTGGGGAATATTGTGTATACGGTGTTACTGGTTGCGGCATACATAAGCCACGTGCTTCGCTATCCGGTGTATCAGGGTAGAGCAATATGGGGTATTTATTTCCGGCAAAGAGCCAGTCGTGCAGATCCTCTGCTGTGAACATCTCACCTATATGATATTGGCTCTTTTTTAAACTTAATAGTAATAATCCAGCGGTATTTTTTGCATTTTTGGTTTCATCGGGGTGCTGTAATACCAACACCTCCACCCGATTGTCGATAGGGCTTGCCAATCGACAAATACAATTGCGTTGGGGTCTTGTGCAGCCAGGGCACACCAGTCTTTTAGGCGTTGTGCCAGCACTTTGAATAGCGTTGGTCAATGTGGCAGCTCTCCCAATGTATGACCAAGAATGGCGACCCGTGTTTGCTCGCTACAGCTGGCAATCAGATCCCGTTTGGCTGATGCACTCAATGATTTGATGGCATATTCGCGCCGACTGGCACTGGCACGGTCATGACCGGTTTCGAGATAGCACAACTGCACTGGTTTGCGCCCCCGGAAGTAGCGTGCCCCCGCTTTACCGGATTCGTGCTCACGCCAGCGCCGCGCCATATCGGTGGTGATTCCGGTGTACACTTGCGCATCGCTGGTGCGGATCATGTATACAAACCAGTTGGTTGATGAATTCATGTGCATCACAGTAGGAAAATTGTTGGAAATTATATGGCAAAAGAACCGGCAGGTCAGGATCGCAACTTTGATGATTTGGCCAAACGTTTTAAAAAAAATATTTATGGTGGGTTAAAAGGCGATATCCGTCTTGCGGTGTTGGAGCGTGATTGCAAAGCGCATTTGCCGATAAAACCATTTAATGCTGCGCAAGATCGTTGGACAATTCTGGATGCAGGCGGCGGGCAAGGGCAGTTTTCCCTGCAATTAGCGGAGGCGGGTCATAATGTCGTGATCTGCGATATTTCTGCTGAAATGCTTAAGTTAGCACAAGAGCAAGTCGAATCCTTGGGGTTGGCTGATCGTGTGCAACTGATTCACTGTGCGATACAAGATTTAGCGCAACATTTTCCTGCAGGTTTACCGGCATTTGATCTGGTTATTTGTCACGCGGTGATGGAATGGATGCAAGAGCCCCGTAGTTTGCTGCCATATTTGTTGCGATACTTAAAACCACAGGGATACTTATCGCTAACGTTTTATAATCGCCATTCATTAATTTACAAAAATTTACTGCGCACCAACTTTAAAAAAATCATCAATAAAGATTATGGTGGTTCGCGCGGTAGTCTTACGCCTATCAACCCACTAGAGCCCGAGCAGGTTCTTGATTGGATTGCTGATGAACAATTAAACGTGTTGGCGCACAGCGGAATACGAGTATTCCATGATTACATTTTCAATGAGGAGCATCGGGAGCGCGAACCTGACACACTAGTGCAATTGGAGCTTCATTTTTCCCAGCAAGAGCCTTATCGATCTCTCGGCCGCTATATTCATTTGTTACTGAAAGCAGCGAATTAACCAGCTTTGATTTTTTCCAGTAACAGATCGCGGGCTTGATTAATTTTTGCGGCGAGATAATCGTTGCCGCCACGATCAGGGTGTAATTTTTGGATGAGTCGGCGATGGGCATCCTGAATCATGGCTTCGGTAATATCGCCTTTCTCTATGTCGCCCGATAATCCCAGCACATCCAGTGCTTCATGGATAGGCATAGCGGCGGTGGCTGATGCTGGAGGTTGTTCTGTGTTTGCTCCCTGAGAGTGTTGTTGGTTTTTTTTGTGTTTCAGCCAAAAGGGTAACAATTGACTGGCTATGCCATAAAGGGTGCGGATGAACGGAATCAACGCACCCAGTGCGGCGCCAACCCAGTGCATTTTTCCGGTGACAACCATAACCAGTAATATGCCAAGAAATACGCCCGCCGCCACACGCCAGAGCGTTTTGCGCTGTTGTGTCGGATCCATTTTTTTATAGCGCGCGCTGAGTATGATAATCAGGGTTACGATGACTGCGAATAACAGAATTTTAAACATGGAGCCTCCACTGGATAGATGCGCATTATAAGCAGCTCTTTTTATTTGCTGATAGTGCTTTTGCTGACATTGCCTTTGTCGTTTATGGGCTGTGTTTTTGGTGTCTTGGGGGAATTGTGACTATGCTGTATAGGGTGTTTTCACACTAGCGAGCGCCACTTTTCATAGGTATTGATACACAGGTATTAATGGATGTTGCATGTTGGAAAAAAACAGTCGGCTTACGGTGAATTGATCCGGTGGCAGCGCTTTATATTGTGTGTGATGGGTTTATGTTTAATTGCATGCGGTGGTGGAGGTGGCGGCTCATCAAATCCTGTTCCAGTTAACAGCAAAACGTCATCATCGCCGCAATCTTCAATGGCTGGTTCTTCGTTATCCAGCTCATCGTTATCTGCATTTGTGACAATCAATGGCCGAATTACTTACGACCGTGTACCGCATAATACCAATCGCATTGGTTTAAATTATCCTGCGGTTGAAATAAAGCCTGGCAGGGGATTGTTAGTGGAACTGTTGGATGAAAATAATCAAACATTACTTTCTTCTACTACCAATAGCGACGGTTTCTATTCATTTAATGTTGAGCGCGATAAGCCGGTAAAAGTGCGTGCGAAGGCTCAGTTACGAAATAGCCAATCTCCCGCATGGGATTTTAAAGTTACCGATAACACCAATAATAATGCGTTATACGCAATGGACGGTAATTTAGTTGCTGCAACAGATAACACTGCTGTACGGAATCTGCATGCGCCTTCCGGTTGGACAGGTGCAGCCTATACCCAACCGCGCGTTGCAGCACCTTTTGCCATCGCGGATTCAGTTTATATTGCAATTGAACGCGTTATGGCAGCGGGTAACACCCACAATTTTCCATCGCTGGAGCTACGTTGGAGCCCTAACAATAAAACCGCCGAAGGCGATGTATTATTGGGGGAAATTGGCACCAGTTATTTTAATGGTGATGCGATTTATATCCTGGGGGATGAAAATAACGATACAGATGAATATGACAGCCATGTGATTTTGCATGAGTGGGGGCATTACTTTGAGGCGGCATTTTCACGGACTGATAGTATAGGTGGTGATCATGCTTACGGTGACAAAATGGATATGCGCGTGGCTATGTCAGAAGGCTTTTCAAATGCGTTTTCCGCCATGATGTTGGATGATCCGGATTATCGCGACGCAAGTGGAACGCTGCAATCCAGTGGTTTTTCGAGCGATGTCAGCCGTAAAGTTCACAGTGTGCGCGGTTGGTATTCAGAGGCTTCGGTACAATCCATTCTTTATAATTTTTATACATCCGGTGTTGGAAAAACAATGCGTGATTTTTCCGATATTTTTAACATTATGACGTCTTCTGGATACTCGCAGAGTTCTGCGCTTACATCAATTTATGTATTTGCAGATGAATTACGCAATCTGTTGCCAAGTCAAACTACGACCCTCAATAATTTATTGAGTGAACAAAATATCGCGCTTACCGATACTTTTGGGGTGGGTGAGAGTAATTCCGGCGGCTACGCAGGAAGTTTGCCGGTTTATAAAATCATACAGCCAGACAATACGCCTATTAATGTATGCAGTACCAATCGATTTGGTGCTTATAATAAATTAGCAACCGCACAATTTTTTGTCGTGAATATTGCTTCAGCGGGAACCTATGAGTTCAGTGCCCAGGAAGCTGACGAATCCGGTGACTCAGACCCTGATTTATATCTTTATTCCAACGGCTTTTTGAGGGCAATTGCGGAAGGGGCTGAAATTGATCAGGAACGCCTTTCCCGGTTTTTATCTGCCGGTACCTATGTGCTTGAATTAGTGGATGCGCGTGTGATGACAGATGAAAATCTGCATGATATTACCGCGTGTTTTAATGTGCAGATGCAGTTATCAAATTAAAGGAGTCTGTGCTGTGTGGAGCAAAATCGTTTTTTATCCTGTTATGTGTTTGTTGAGTGTGATTGTATTAGTCGCCTGTAAGCAGGCGTCCATATCAAAAGAGATGCCGTCATCGGATGCACAAACAAAACACCAACATTCACCGGGAAAACCAGGTGCTGCGGTAAGCTTGAAAAATTCGCAGCCGTTGTTTCTGACTAAAACGGGCATTTATGAGTATGGTATCGATTTACTTTCCGGGTTTTCGACGGGTTTAATGACAGTAACAGTATCTTCAAGCGGTACCGTTGAATTGATATCCACGCAATCACAATTTGAGTTTTCACCAGATGCATCAGGTGAGTATCACATTCCTTTAACAATCCATGTGCGTGAGCCGGGTCGGCACTATATCCAGTTACATATATCATTGAATGAAAGTGACAGGGTTTCTACAAGAGCTCTTACCTCAATAGTGCAGGTAGGTGAATCTTCTTCCAAATTACAGAAGGCTACGCAGGCAAGTTCAGCGTCAACAGAGAGTGTTATTTCGTTGCCGGCACAAGAGACTATTTCTCCACAATAATTCAATGCGAGTCCCGCTTTGTTATAATGGCCAGCAAGCACTGGCCATTTTGTTTTTTAATGAGGAATTTTTATGTCAAATCAACGACTGCCCGCTGAATGGGAGCCACAAGATGCTGTGCTCTTGACTTGGCCACATAAAAACTCGCCATGGGATTGGATTTTGGATGATGTGGTCGAGCTCTATGAAGCATTGGTGACCGTTATCTGTGATTATGCCGATGTCATTATTGCAGTTCCTGAAGAGCAACTCGAAGAAGTGCGTAAACGTCTTGAGGATATGGGAGCTCCGCTGGAGTACATTCACCTATATCCCTGCATGAGCAATGACAGTTGGGCGCGAGATCATGGGCCATTAACCGTTATCACTCCTGAAGGATTTAAATTGCTTGATTTTAAATTCAATGGATGGGGAAATAAATTTCCTCATGATTTAGATGATCAAATATCACGGCAGCTTTTTTCAAAAAATGCTTTCCCTTGCGCACAAATTGAAAGTCATGAGTGGGTACTCGAAGGCGGTTCAATTGAAACCGATGGCGAGGGTACTTTATTAACAACATCATCATGTTTGTTAAATAAAAACCGTAACCCGGAATTGGCAAAACAAGACATTGAAGAACGTTTAAAATCTGCGTTTGGTGTTCAAAAAATTAACTGGTTAGATCATGGTTATCTTGCGGGTGACGATACCGATAGCCATATTGATACATTAGCGCGCTTGTGCCCTAACAATACAATTGTTTATACCGCCTGCGACGATGAAAGCGATGAGCATTACATCGAACTGAAAAAAATGGAGGCGCAGTTAAAAACATTTACAAATGCGGCAGGGCAACCTTATCGACTATTGCCTTTGCCGTGGGCCGGTGTTGTATTGGGTGAGGAAAGTGGTGAGCGCTTGCCATCAACGTATGCCAACTTTTTGATCATCAATGAAGCAGTATTAGTTCCTATTTATAATTTACCTATGGATGAAGATGCTCTGGAAGTAATTGCACAGGCGTTTCCGGGGTATGAGGTATTCGGCATTCCCTGTTCAGCATTGATTGAGCAGGGCGGGAGTTTGCACTGCATCACTATGCAAATCCCAGAGGGCGTGTTGTGGCAAATTCCCGACGGGGCATTGGAGTTGGTGTAATGCAAAATAATTTCTCTCAGAATAAAGCCAAAAAGACATTGAAGGTTGGCGTAGTGCAACAATCTTGCACAGCAGATATGGATGCAAATTTTTCAAAAACGTTACAGCAGATCAGGATGCTTGCTGGACAAGGAGCAGAATTGATTGTGTTGCAAGAGTTGCATCGCGGGTTATATTTTTGCCAGCAAGAAATTGCACAACATTTTGACCTTGCAGAAAATATTCCTGGGCCAAGCACCCAAATATTGGGGGAACTGGCAAAAGAATTAAACTTGGTTATTGTTTCCTCGCTTTTTGAAAAGCGTGCGACCGGGTTGCATCACAATACTGCAGTAGTAATCGAACGCGATGGTAGTATTGCAGGTAAATATCGCAAAATGCATATTCCTGACGACCCAGGGTATTACGAAAAATTTTATTTTACTCCCGGGGATCTAGGGTTTCATCCAATCCAGACTTCAGTTGGAAAATTGGGCGTATTGGTGTGTTGGGATCAGTGGTTTCCAGAAGCTGCACGTCTGATGGCAATGGCTGGAGCTGATTTACTTGTGTATCCCACTGCAATAGGCTGGTCATTAGGTGAGGATAAAGCAGAGCAAGCTCGCCAACGCGATGCGTGGATTACAGTGCAGCGAGCTCATGCGATCGCAAATGGATTGCCTGTTGTTAGTGTGAATCGTGTTGGGTATGAGCCAGACCCTGCGGGCGGTGAAGGATTATTATTTTGGGGCAGCAGTTTTGTTGTTGGGCCACAAGGTGAGTTTTTGTTTACGGCAGGGGTCGATCAGGAGCAAAGTGTAGTTGTTGATGTTGATCTTGAGCGCAGTGAAGAGGTTCGTAGGATGTGGCCGTATCTTCGTGACAGGCGTATAGACCATTATGGCGACCTATTGAAGATATATCGGGATTGACCACTATAAAAGCCGTTTTTACGGCTTTTATAGTTTGATCAGTCAAAAAAGAAGGTTTAAATTATTTCTGGTTATCGTATCCATTTGAACTAAACTGAAGACAATTTATTAACGTTGTGACATTCAAAAAAACCAACACTTATGGATTCATCCCATTCGTTTATTGATTCGGTTTCCCTATCTTGCGCGCAAGGGGATACGCCATGTAAATTCCAGCAGGAGTTGGAGCTACTACGTAAAGAAATAGATTCTTTAAAAGAACAGGTCAGAACGGATGCGCTAACTGGCCTCTATAATTATCGTTTTTTTTCTGATGCCTTGCCTCTTGAAATGGAGCGTGCGCGCCGTTCCTTTCAGCCGTTATCCCTGATTGTTCTCGATATCGATCATTTCAAAATGTTTAATGATCGATGGGGGCATGAGCTTGGTAATCAGGCATTGGTGCATATCGCTAAACTAATTGGATTAACATTTCGCAAACTTGACTTGGCGTGTCGTTTTGGTGGTGAAGAATTTGTTATTTTATTGCCGAATACCGATCTGCGTCAGGCATCGCAGGTTGCTGAACGTTTGCGTGAAACTATAGCTTCTACACCACTACCGTACGGGCAAGAGTCTATATCCATAACTGCGAGTATTGGTGTCGATGAATTTCGGGGAAACCACAGTGATTCTCCGGAAGGTTTTTTGGAAAGGGTAGATGCTTGGTTGTATCAAGCAAAACATGCTGGCCGTAATTGTGTAAGAGGTCCGCAGATTGAATCTACCGAAACTATCTCTACAGTTACTCTTGAAGAAAAAGATGCGCTCTTTGGCGTTTTTGGTGATACCGCTGATCAGTGATTAAAAAGGTGTTTTTATGTCTTTCCCCAAAATTGGTAATCTTGCTCCATCATTTAAATTGAAAAATCAGGCTGGTGTCGATGTTTGTCTAAAGGACTTCAAGGGTAAAAAAAATGTTGTTGTTTATTTTTATCCTAAAGCATCTACTCCTGGGTGCACCGTTCAGGCCTGTGGTGTGAGAGATACGCGCACAGAATTTGACTCTTTGGATTCTGTGGTATTAGGAATAAGCCCGGATGCGCCTGCAAAACTGCAGAAGTTTACCGATAAATATGATCTGAACTTCGACTTGTTAGCGGATGAAGATCATGCAGTTGCTGAGCAGTATGGCGTTTGGGGGCTTAAAAAATTTATGGGGCGCGAATTCATGGGGATTTTGCGTACGAGCTTCATAATTAATAAAGAGGGCCGATTGACACATATATTAGACAAGGTTAACACCAAGACTCATGATCAAGATGTGCTCAATATTTTGCGCAATGGCATTTAAACCTTCTTTGATATAATTTTGCGAAATAAAAAGCCGTAGCTTTGATTGGAAATCATACACATTTCTCTTTGTTTCAAATAAAGTTCGTCTATAATCCTTTTTAGTTGAGTGTAGAGATAAACTCACCGATGATTGTTGATAATTTGGTGGCCTTCGTTCTCATGAAGGGAAACACTCCTGATCGATTTCATAAATGCCCTTGATTGGCAAAGGAGACGCCTGGATGATTCAATTACAGCGAATTTACCGTAACAGTGAGCACTTTTCCGAAAACTCTTTTGAAGGATCTGAAGTCAGATCCTACGCAGAGTATCTTTCTATGGCGGAAATCCCGAAGTTTGAAGGGGTGTCTGCACGGGTAATTGATGCCTTGAAACAAAGAGTTGGCCGAGATGATCTTTCAATTGACCGCATAGCTGAAGATCTCAAACTATCCAAGCGAACTTTACAGCGCCGTTTGCAGCAGCAAAATGCAAATTTTGCACAACTACGCGATGTGCTGCGCTTCCATTATGCAATCAAATATCTTATCGATGAGCATATGAGTGTGGATACTGTTTCCAAGGCATTGGATTTCTCCGACCGTACTAGCTTTACGAACGCGTTTAAGCGTTGGACAAGCTTGTCTCCGAGCGTATTTCGAAAGTTGTTCCGCGACTATGCATAGATTTTCTAAAGCCTCGTATATTCAGTGCTAATTGCCTGCTTCTTTTAAAACAGGTAGAGTTGGTGCTTTTATTCTACGAGGTTAGTTTCATGAGTTTCTTTATAGCATCCGCAATGGCTCAAGCTCAAACAGCTCCAGCTCCGCAAGGCAATCCAATGATTACTTTGCTGATGTTTGGCGGTATGTTCCTGTTCATGTACCTTCTGATCATTCGCCCGCAGCGTAAGCGTCAAAAGGAGCATCAAAATTTGGTTGCGGCTTTGGCTAAAGGGGACGAAGTCATAATGACCAGCGGCATGCTCGGAAAAATTCTTAAAGTGGATGACAATTATGTTGTGCTTGAAACTGGCAACAATGTTGAATTGAAGTTCCAGAAAGTGGCTGTACATGCGGTCTTGCCGAAAGGCACTATTAAATCTATTGAATCAGCCTGAGTTAATGGCTGTTGAAAAGGGGCTTCGGCCCCTTTTTTATTTCGTTAGTTTTTTGCGCTTTTGTGAGGCTTTATGGATCTTGTCCAACAATACGTAAGCTGGCTCAATGGATTGGTGTGGGGTGTCCCTATGCTGATTTTGATTCTGGGCACCGGGTTATTTCTGATGATTGCCCTGAAGGGCATGCCATTATTACGTTTATTACTAGGCTTTCGTCTGATGTGGACGGGAAGAATTAAAGGTGATGCCTCTACTGGAGATGTAAGCCCATTTCAAGCGTTGATGACATGCCTATCAGCAACTGTAGGAACTGGAAATATCGCGGGTGTTGCAACCGCAATTTTTCTTGGTGGTCCGGGCGCATTATTTTGGATGTGGTGTACGGCTTTGGTGGGGATGGCAACCAAATATTCTGAGATTGTACTGGCAGTACATTACCGTGAGAAAGATGAAAAGGGTGAATATTGTGGTGGGCCTATGTATGCCATTAAAAATGGATTGGGAAAATCCTGGGCTTGGTTAGGGTTCCTATTTGCCATTTTTGGCGGGCTTGCCGGGTTTGGTATTGGCAATATGGTGCAATCAAACAGTATGGCAGAGGTTATTGAATCGTCATTTCATGTAGAACGTTGGGTAACAGGATTGGTTGCAGCTGTTATTGTGGCTTTGGTTGTTCTTGGTGGTATCAAGCGCATTGCAAAAGTATCTGCATCTTTAGTTCCTTTTATGTGTATCGGTTATGTACTGATCTCCGTAGTGGTTTTAATTGTGTACATTGATCGAATTCCTGATGCATTTACACTGATATTAACGCATGCATTTACTCCTGCTGCCGCTACTGGTGGTTTTGCTGGTGCTGCCGTTTTAATGGCGATGCAATATGGAGTTGCACGCGGAATTTTTTCTAATGAAGCGGGGTTGGGAACTGCGGGTATCGCACAGGCTGCGGGGACAACTGATAATTCTGTACGCTCGGGTTTGATTGGAATGATAGGTACATTTATCGATACTATCATTATTTGTAGCATGACTGGGCTTGTCATTATATGTTCCGGTGTTTGGACAAGTGGTGTAAAAGGCGCGAGCTTATCGACTGCAGCATTTGAATCTGCATTGCCTGGTGTTGGTAGCTATTTGGTTTCAATTGCACTAATTATTTTTACATTTACCACGATGTTGGGTTGGGGCTATTACAGTGAGCGGTGTTGGATATATTTAGCTGGGCGGAAAACAGTATTGCCATTTCGTGTCTTTTGGGTTGTGGCAGTGTTTGGCGGTGCGATATTTCAATTGGATTTTGTATGGTTGCTTGCAGATACATTGAATGCCCTGATGGCATTGCCCAATTTAATCGCATTATTGTTGCTTAGCCCTGTAGTCATAAAATTAACCAAAGACTACTTTGATTCAAAGTAGTTGTGCCTTTTGCGCACTTTACTTGGTGCTGATTTATAAACAGTTTGTGGGGCGAGGTAGGCCGGCAACTTTGCTAGCTATTCTGGCTGGGCTCGGTGGAAATAATTGTAGTAGGTAGATGCTTTTGCCTTTTTCTGCCCCCAGTTTTCTTTCGGCGTACTTTACAAGTGCCCTCATTGCGGGTGATATTTGATATTCGCGGTAAAATTCTTGAATTAAATTGATAATCTCCCAGTGCTCATTAGTTAGAATAATATTATCTTGTGCTGCCAATGCTTGAGCTATCTGGGTATTCCACTGTTCCAAATCAATAAGATGCCCATCATTATCCAGTGGCACATCGTGTCCTGCTACGATCATTTTTTAATACCAGCTTTGTACACAAGAATAATGAAGCGTTAGTTGAACAAATTTACTGTAATCGGTTAGTTGAATGCCCTTTGTTAATTTTTTCTCTATTCCTCTGGCATTTACGTCTGCTCCTAATACAAATACTGATATACCATTGTTCATTGCTGATTGTAGCTCTTGGATACAGGGCGTGGATTGAATTGCTCCAAATACGCCGTCTTCAAGCAATAAAATCCCATCATTTTTTGTGCATACTTTTAAGCATGAATTGAGCGTGCTGCTTGTAAATGGCGATTTATTGACCGTGTGAAGAATACTCATCATTAGAAGCTCATAAGTTGATCTTGCTCATTTAGCAAAGCTGCTACATTCTTGCTGTTGAGTAATCGTAAATTATCAAAAATAAGTTCATCCACAGTAATACCTCTTTCATTCAACGATTCTTCGTGGGCATAAATATTCTCTACTCCGTATATGGGTAGTGCTTTTAGCGTAGCACTTATGTTTTTTTGATCGATTTTCTGGCTTTGCTGATTTTTAAGTAATTGAAAAACACCATCATCCATAAATAAATAGCTAATATCTTGATCATAAACAGCGCCTGCTAAAGCGATATCAATAGCTTCTCTTGCGATACTGTTTCCGTAAGGCGCATGACGACTGATGATAAGTATTTTTTTTTTCATTTTGCTAACCAAAGCTAATTAGCCTGTCAGATGTTGCTGCAGCTTCTATTAATTGCCCTAATCCACTTATCGAAAATTCGTTAACCAGATTATGTGAGTGTTTGTTGTAACGTTGAGCTTCGCGCTCATCAATAATGCCGCGCTTCAGCGCGGCAGCAATGCATACAACTATGTCCACATTATAGTTTTTTGTAAGTTCCTGCCAAGCGTGTTGCAGATCAAACTCATCTTGTGGTGGTATTGTTAGGTTAGATGCATTGTGTACGCCATCTTGGTAAAAAAAGACGCGATGTAGATGATGACCTTCATTTAATAGTGCAACGGCAAATTGATAGGCGGTGTAGCTTGCTTGCGAAGAGTAGGGTGCTGAATAAACTGCTAATGAAAAAATCATATTAAATTTGATCCAAAAAAATAAGGCTCCCTTCGGGAGCCTTAGATGGATATTGCGGTAGATTACTCATCACTGCTTATGCCGAGTAAGTGCAACAAACTAGTGAACAAATTCACTATGGATAAAAACAAGCTGGTGGTCGCCATAATGTAATTGGTCTCTCCACCGTGAATGATTTCGCTGGTTTGATATAAAATGAGTGCAGACATTAACAATACAATACCTGCAGAGAAGGCTAGTTGTAAGCCTGAGAATTGATAGCCAAAAAATGCAGCACCCAGTAAAAATACCATTACTGCTAGCATTACCATCATACCTACAGCAACAAATCCGCCAAGAAAGTTAAAGTTTTTACGTGTTGTCAATACATAAGCTGATAAGCCGATAAACACCAATGCGGTGCCGCCGAGGGCTTGCATGATAATGGCTGAACCGTTCGCCATACTCAGGTATTTATTAAGAATTGGCCCAAGGCCAGCACCAATCAAACCGGTAAATGCGAAAACAACCAATAATCCTGCTGAAGAATTTGCTGTTCGTGGCAATACAAACCAAATAAGCGCCATCGCTACTAGGCTCATAATAAGTCCGGCACCATGACCTAACCCTGAGGCCATCGCGATTCCAGCGGCAATTGAGCTAAAGGCCAGAGTTAATCCTAGCAGCATGTATGTATTGCGTAAAACTTTGCTGGTTTCGGTCTGGCTGAGTTGCGTGGTTTGGATGTTATAAACTTCTTGCATAAAACCCTCCGTAATCATTAAAAGCTTAATTTCGAATGATCATACAAAGATGCAATCATAAAGCCAAGTTTTATCACAGCTTTGGATTCGCCTACTAAGACAATAAAAATGAATGGGTGTTGCATTTTAGAAGGGCTAAAAAATAAAAAAGCATCAGTTTCCTGATGCTTTTTTACGATTTGTTGTTCAATCAAATATGGCGGAAGGGCAGGGATTTGAACCCTGGGTAGGCTCGCACCTACGCCGGTTTTCAAGACCGGTGCATTAAACCACTCTGCCACCCTTCCGAGTGCGACGAATTATACAGAGCTTTTTTTATTGGGCAAGTGGAATGCAGAATTTTTATAGCTAAATATCGCAAGGAGAAAAACTTTTGGATGGTTTCTGAGTATAAAAAAGCCGAATTGTTTCCAATTCGGCCTTTAGCGATGTTTGGCTAAATACTTATTCGTTATTGCTGCGTTTGGCTAAACGAGGGTCATTGAGTGGCCGACTCAATGGTCGAGGATTATGATCAACGCTTGGGGGTAGGCTAGTATCGAGCGCTCGCGAAGTTGGGCTATCTATAGTTTCAGTGATGATGTTCACTCGGTTTATAGGTTTGGGAGCTTTGCGGGGGTCATTACTTGCTCTGACAGACATCGCTACTGAAAAATCAATCTTTGTCGTAGTTGGGTATTGTGGAGTTTCAACCTCTACATCCACACTACTGCTCACTATTGCTTCTTCAGTTGTTGGTAATCGTGTAGTTACCTCTGCATTCTCTGCATTAGATTTCAATTCCACTGTAGTGTCAGAGGGTGCACTTTCCTCTATAGCCTCTGTCACTGCAGCAGTGGCAGAGTTTGATCCTGAATCATGATCTAAAAGTGGTTCTATCGGGATTTCTTTTTGAGCATGTGGTTCCAGGGTTAATTCTGGAGCTGCCTTGACTGATTGGCTCTGCATAGCGTGTTCGGCTATGGCAGCAGATATCTGTTGGGCGAGCTGTGCAGATTCACTTAAAACCTTAGGTTCTTCAGGTTGTGCCTTAGCCGAGTTCGGCGCTTCAATCGCGTCCTGACTTAAGCTGTTATCTTGCCCTGCTGTTTCAGCGTCGTTGTGGCGACTACGACGACGTTGTTGCGAACGCGTACGACGGCCAGCCGGACGTTTGGATGGGCGTTGATCATCGGTGTCATCAGGTAACTCAACTACTTCATTGACTGTAATAGCATCAACCGGAGATTGCTCTTCCTTATTGGTGTTGGCTGAACGTCTATTGTCACGATCATTGCGCTGATTGCGACTGCGTTGTTGGCGAGAGTCATCTTCGCTTAATTGTTGGTCACGTTGTTGATCTCTGTTGTGGCGTGGTTTGCGCGCTTCCGTGTTATCACGTCTCTCTTGGTCTCGCGCTGGTTTGCTATCGGTTGCATGGCGATGCTCCAGATTATCGATGATTTCACGATCTTCCTTGCGGTCTTTATCGCGACGGTTGCGGCCATCACGGCGATTGTTGCGTGAGCCGCGGCGATTGTCTCGTTTGTGATCCCGCTTGCCCTTGCTCTCTTCTTTTTCGCTGCTGAAAATTCCGGTAATAGAACCAATCAGGCGAGAAAACAGGCCTGGTTTTTTGATGGGTTCGGGGGCTGGCTGGCTTGGGCTGCTGGGTTGTACGAGCGGTTTTGGTGCGATGAAAGGTTTTGCTTGAAGATCTTCCTCTTCATCTTTGGCTTCATCAACATGGCCGACAATTTTATAACTAGTTTCCAGTGTGCCTTCATCATCATCACGTAAGCGCTGAACTTCAAAGTGAGGAGTCATCAGATCAGCATTGGGCACAATCACTACGCGCGTATTATTGCGAGACTCGATGCTGGAGATTGTTTTACGCTTTTCGTTGAGCAAATAGGTTGCAACAGATACAGGGCAAATTGCGCGGATTTCTGCGCTGCGCTCTTTTTGCGCCTCATCTTCTACCAGGCGCAGAATCGAGAGTGCCAAAGAGCGCGTACCGCGAATGGTGCCTACGCCGTCACAGCGAGGGCAAATCTTGGAGTGTGTTTCACCTAGTGATGGACGCAGGCGTTGACGTGACATCTCCATCAGGCCGAAGCGTGAAATGCGCCCAATTTGTACGCGTGCGCGATCCATCATTAATGCATCGCGTACGCGGTTTTCAACTTCGCGCTGGTTGCGCACAGGCTGCATGTCAATAAAGTCGATGACAATAAGTCCACCCATATCGCGTAGGCGCAATTGACGGGCAATTTCATCGGCAGCTTCGAGGTTGGTTTGTAGTGCAGTTTCTTCAATATCGCCGCCTTTTGTTGCGCGCGATGAGTTGATGTCGATCGCAACCAAGGCTTCGGTGACATCAATAACAATAGATCCGCCAGAGGGCAGTTTAACTTCGCGCTGGAAGGCAGTTTCAATTTGCGACTCAATCTGATAGCGATTGAATAATGGTATGTCATCCTGATAAAGCTTCACTTTACTGCGGTAGTTCGGCATCACCTGTTGAATAAAGCCGGCAGCAAGATCAAAGGCTTCTTTGTTATCAACGATAACTTCACCTACGTCTTGGCGCAGATAGTCGCGAATCGCGCGAATAATGACGTTGCTTTCCTGAAACAGAAATGCGGGTGCGGCTGAGTTTTTAGCGGCGGTGGAAATGGAGTCCCACAGTTGAAGGAGGTAGTTCAAGTCCCACTGAAGCTCTTCTGCGCTACGGCCCACGCCTGCAGTACGGATAATGACGCCCATTCCATTTGGAACTTCTACCTCGCCCAGAGCATCTTTCAATTCGGCGCGGTCCTCCCCTTCGATGCGACGGGAAATACCGCCTGCGCGAGGGTTATTGGGCATCAATACAAGATAGCGGCCGGCCAGACTGATAAAGGTGGTAAGAGCTGCGCCTTTATTGCCACGTTCTTCTTTGTCAATTTGAACTATGACTTCTGTGCCTTCCTTGAGTACATCCTTGATCTTGATGCGACCATCAGAATCGCCAGAATTTTTAGTGAAGTATTCGCGAGAAATTTCTTTTAGAGGGAGGAATCCATGACGCTCTGCGCCATAGTCAACGAAAGCAGCTTCCAGACTCGGCTCTACCCGAGTGATACGACCTTTGTAGATGTTGGATTTTTTTTGTTCGCGGTTGCGATTTTCGATGTCGAGATCGTAAAGCCATTGGCCGTCGACCAGGGCTACGCGCAACTCTTCTGGTTGAGTTGCATTAATAAGCATTCTTTTCATGTGTTACCTAATTGTCTGAAGCATCGGTTTCGACGTGACAATCAGTGCTAGCACGGCAGTGTTTTGCGCAACCTTATGGACTGATACGCTACCCTATACTGGGCTCGCATCAGCGGTTGGTGGGTTTGGTGTCCAGTTTCACAGTGTTATCGCTTTGCAGCGGCTGTGTTAGTGGTTTGAATACCCATTTGGCTCATTTTTACCAGCTTGAATTGGCTGGTTTTCCTATTTGTAGTATCGGTCAAAGTGATGCGCCATCCTGCGGCGACCGGGTTGTTAATTTTTTCATCTCTGGTTGACGGGAAAGCAGTAGTGAAAATGTGAAATTTTCAAATTTGTTCCCAGTCAGGCAGTTGGATTCAATACTTCAACTGCAAGATTAAATATGCAACCTGCAAAATTGGCTTCGGACAGGGTTTCAAGCAAGGCGAATTGTCCAGAATTTACAAATAGAACGTTATTTAGAGTTCAGCAAAACAAAAAACAGTATTAACAATGAGAGCAACGTTGGTTGATGCAATTGTTAGGGCGTTCGGCAAGTCAGGCTTGCAGTCTGCCGTTGTCAGTGTCAACTAAGAGTGCGGGTGCATATTCAATGTTGGTTATGCATACCGGCAACTCCTGCTGTCAGCGGTATTTCCTTAATGATGCGCCTGTTTACTATGCGCTACCCGGAAACCAGCCTGTATCAGCCGCTTGAATATAGCAGCTATGCCTTTATGCGGCAATTAAATCAGTGATTTACCTGCTTTTTCCATGACGAGATGATTGCCTTGATGTGGTGTTGGTCGGGGATCAGGTATTATTGCCACCATGAAAACATTGACCGAAACAGCGGGTGATCCCGCAAAAAACCAGCCATTTGCTCAAGTATCGTTCATTTCTATTGATGAGGAACATGCTGGGCAGCGTCTGGATAACTTTTTGATCGCCCGCCTCAAGGGGGTGCCCAGATCAAAAATTTATAACGTGATTCGCAAGGGTGAGGTGCGAGTTAACAAAAGCCGTATAAAACCTGAATATAAATTAATGGCAGGGGACTTGGTTCGGGTTCCTCCTGTTCGAACAGCAGAAGCAGGAACGGAAGCCAAGGCGAGTCACCAAATGATGGCGTTGTTAGCCAAATCAATAGTATTTGAAGACAAGGGGCTGCTAGTTGTTAATAAGCCGCCAGGTTTGGCTGTTCATGGTGGTAGCGGTGTTACCTTGGGATTGATCGAAACACTCCGCCAGATGCGCCCGGATGAGCACCACCTTGAGCTTGTGCATCGCTTGGATCGTGATACATCAGGTTGCATTATGATTGCCAAAAAACGCAGCTACTTGCGTCATCTGCAAGCCGCATTGCGGGAAAAATCAGCTGGCGAAGAGGGAGGGGTTGTCAAAATTTACAAAGCCTTGGTTATTGGAGATTGGTCAAAGGTTGCATCTAGAGTTAACGCGCCCCTGCTTAAAACAGTTGTTGCGGGCGGAGAGCGGATTGTAAAAGTGCACCCTGATGGCAAGCCAAGTCTTACGGAATTCAAGCTGTTGCAACGTTTTGATGGGTTTAGTTTGATAGAGGCGCGCCCGATAACAGGGCGAACGCATCAGATAAGGGTGCATGCACAGTATTCAGGGCACGCTCTCGTTGGAGATGAAAAATACGGGGATGACGAAGTCAATGTCCTGATGCGAGAAAGGGGGGTTAAAAGATTGTTTCTTCATGCTTCTTCCTTATCTTTTTACTTGCCTGACTCGGAAGAGTTGGTTCATGTCGAGGCACCTCTTCCTCCGGACTTGGCGGTGCCTCTTTCTTGTATGGCTCAATTAAACGATAGTCGGACGAAATAGTCCTTATTTGGAGTGGTAATTGTTATTGATTTTTGACTGGGATGGTACTTTGAGTGATTCGAAGGCCAAGATTACGACATCTATGCAGTTGGCGGCGATCGATATGGGGTGGGATCCGTTGGATGACCATCATATCCACAACATCATTGGCTTGGGGCTTCCCGAAGCGATAGCGCAATTGTATCCCGACGTGGATGCGTTTGGTCGCTCATGTCTGCGTGATGCGTACGCCCGGCACTTTTTGGCTCTGGATGAGGCGCGTCCTTCTGATTTTTTCCCGGGTGTTATCGATGTCCTGAATAAGTTAAAAGAGGACGGGCATATTTTAACGGTTGCCACCGGTAAAAGTCGTAAAGGTCTTAATCGTATATTGGGTGTCTTGGGGCTTTCCAGCTTCTTTCATGCAACTCGCTGTGCGGATGAGACGGCATCCAAGCCAAATCCTCTGATGCTTCAGCAATTGCTGCGCGAATTTGGCATGGACGTAAATGACGCAGTAATGATTGGTGATACGGAATACGACATGGATATGGCGCGTCGGATAATGATGCCTCGTATTGCGGTCAGTTATGGGGCTCATGATATAAGCCGCTTGCACAGCTATGATCCAGTAGTGTGTCTGGACCAGTTCGATCAATTGCTGTCATGGGGGCGCTTGGGTTAGTGGGCCAAGGGGGATACCCCTTCATTTTCCAGCATTTTGGTTAGAGTGATCAGCGGCAAGCCGATTAGTGTATTTGGGTCATCACCGCTAAGTTTTTCGAAAAGGCATATACCTAAACCTTCAGCTTTAAAGCTTCCGGCGCAGTCATAGGGTTGCTCTTTGTTGAGATAATTGGTGAGTTGCGTTCTGGTTAATGGGCGGAACTTGACGCTGTAACGTTCAACAGTTGTTTGGGTTCTGCCTGTTGCGCTGTTGAGTAGACACAGCCCCGTCAAAAACCAAACTTGTTTTCCGCTGAAGCTTTCTAGTTGAGCCAAGGCGTCTTCATGATTAAGTGGTTTTCCAATAATTGTGTCAGCTATGGTAGCAACTTGATCTGAACCAATAATCAAGTGGTTAGGGTAGCTGTTTGAAAGTGCACGAGCTTTTTCTTGGGCAAGCCTGAATGCCAGGTCGGTTGGTTTTTCTTCCTGCATTGGTGTCTCGTCAATATCAGGTGATATTGAGTCGAATTCGAGCCCCAATTTGCCCAATAATTGCTTTCTGTAGGGGGAGCTGGATGCCAAAATAATGCGGTTTTTGTGCATTTTTGATGTCGTCGTAAGAGTTTAAACGCTATATACAGGATAAATCTTACTGCAAAACTACTAAATGCCGCTATTTGACCAGTTTTTCTTTGACACTAGTAGCTGATACCCCTATTATGCCGCGCTTATGTTTAAGCCCCCTTCTTACAAAATTTTGCCTCGGCAGGGCGATCCTCGAAAATTCGCACAACATGGCGTGACTTTGGAGGGTTATATTCCTGTTTCAGAACTCAATCGCATAGTTGATGCGACCGAAAGTTCTGAAGGTGAAGTGGCTGTGAATCTTGAGTTTACAGTCAGTGAAGAAAGGAAAAAGGTCATTACTGGAACGGCAAACGCTGAGCTATCTTTAATTTGCCAACGCTGTCTTGAGCCAGTTATTGTCCCGGTTAAAAGTAATATTTCGCTTGCGGTTGTATGGGATGAAGAAGAGGCAAATAACTTGCCTAAGCATCTTGATCCATGGATAGCAGGCGAAGGTGTGGCAGATCTTTACGAGATGATCGAAGAAGAGCTGCTGCTAAGTTTACCTGCTGTTGCCTATCATCAGGAGTCATGCCTCGACGGCAATTTGTACTCCAGTGGTAAGCCGGTTGAGGTGAATAAAGAGAAAAACCCATTTCAAGTGTTGGAACAACTTAAGAGCTCGCCGAAATCCTGAGGCGCCTCGGTTCCAGCGAGTCAGTAAATAGGAGCTAACCATGGCAGTTCAACAAAACAAAAAATCCCGTTCCAGACGTGACATGCGTCGTTCACACGATGCATTGACTGGCCCAACATTGTCAGTCGACGCTACCAGCGGCGAGAAACACCTGCGTCACCATGTGACTGCTGATGGATTCTATCGTGGCCGTAAAGTAATCGACAAAGGTAGCGACGAGTAATTTATTACTCTCGACAGCAGCATCTTGTCGGCAAGAATTCGAATAGCGGTTGACGCTATGAGCGGGGACTTAGGTCCCCGCGTTGCTATTTCTGCTGCACAAAACTTTATTGCCCAGTTCTCCGATGTCGATTTGGTGTTGGTTGGCGATCAAACCCAAATCCGTTCTCTGCTCTCGCAATCCTCTGAATTACTCAATCGTATAACCATTGCGCACGCTGATGATGTTGTCCGCATGAATGATGATCCTTTAATGGCGTTGCGTCAGAAAAGAGCATCATCGATGTGGGTGGCATTGGAAATGTTACGCAACAATCATGCTGATGCATGCCTAAGTGCTGGCAATACTGGTGCACTGTTAGCAATGTCTAAGTTCTTGATAAAGACATTGCCTGATATTGAGCGCCCGGCAATTTGCAAATCTATGCCAGTAGAGAATGGGAATACCTATTTGCTGGATTTAGGCGCTAATTTAAATTGCTCTCCTGTGCAATTACATCAGTTTGCATTGATGGGGGCTGTATTGGCTGCAAATGTTTCGTCTTCAAGCCGTGCGCGTGTGGCACTGTTAAATGTTGGTACAGAGGATCAAAAAGGCACCGATGTTTTACAAGCCGCTCATGCTTTGTTGAAGACAGAGGCTAAATTTAATTATGTTGGTTTTATAGAGGCTGACGCTATTTTTAGCGGTGCAGTCGATGTAATTGTGTGCGATGGTTTTAGTGGCAATATTGCTTTGAAAGCAAGTGAAGGCGTTGCTCGATTTATTTCAAAAAGAATTAATTCAATTATTCAAAAAAGTTTTTTGACAAAAATCCTGGCGGTTCTAGCGTCGTCATTGTTGAAGCTCCTGCGCAATGAGTTGGATCCTGCTTTATATAATGGGGCTACATTTCTGGGGCTTCAAAAAACAGTAATAAAAAGCCATGGAGGCGCAAACGAAAAGGCATTTTTGCATGCTTTGATTGTGGCCCGTGAGCAGGTACTTCAGCGGGTTCCCGCACGGATACAACAAGCATTCACTGAACATTAATTTCCAGCAAAATAGAGAAACATCAATATTATGACGACTCAACATCTTGCATTTGTATTTCCAGGTCAAGGTTCTCAGAAAATTGGTATGCTGGCGGAGTTGGCCGCTGAGTTCCCGATAGTCGAACAGACGTTTGCTGAAGCTTCAGCTGTTCTAGGATACGATTTGTGGGTATTGGTACAAACAGGAGCGCAAGAAGACATCAATCTTACGGAACGTACGCAGCCCTTGCTACTCGCTGCCAGCGTTGCTATTTGGCGTGTATGGCAAGAAAAAAATGGTGCGCAGCCAGCCCTGTTGGCTGGCCACAGTTTGGGAGAGTGGTCAGCGTTGGTTTGTGCGGGCGTAGTTGACTTTAAAGATGCTGTAAAGCTTGTGCAGCAGCGCGGTAAATTTATGCAAGAAGCTGTGCCTGCTGGACAGGGTGCGATGGCTGCAATTATTGGGCTTGATGATGTATTGATTCTGGATGCGTGTAAAAAAGCAGAACAGGGTGAGGTGGTATCAGCGGTTAATTTTAACTCTCCTGGTCAGGTTGTGATTGCTGGCTCTGTTGCTGCTGTAGAGCGCGCGATTGCTCTGTGTAAAGAAGCAGGTGCAAAGCGCGCCTTGCCTTTGCCGGTGAGTGCGCCGTTTCATACTGATTTAATGCGCCCAGCAGCGGAGAGACTGGCTGAGCAAATTAATGGAACACAATTTTCAGCGCCTTCTATTGCTGTTGTGCACAACGTTACTGCTGCGACAGAATCTGATCCCGAAAAAATAAAGGCGTTGATGATCGAGCAAATTTATAGTCCGGTGCGCTGGGTTGAATGCGTGAATAATATGGTTGCTCAAGGCATCACTACCACATTGGAATGCGGTCCTGGAAAAGTATTATCTGGTTTAAATAAAAGAATATGCGTGGACTTGTCTACCGTTTCTGTGGAGAAGCCTGAAGAGCTGCAATCGACGCTGACTAACTTAGCGTAAAAATTAATTTGATTTGAAAGGAACGTATGATGAACCTGATCGATAAAGTTGCTTTGGTTACGGGTGCTAGTCGCGGTATAGGTGCTGCGATTGCTGAGCAATTAGGCAAAGCTGGTGCTGTAGTAATTGGTACTGCTACAAGCGCTGCTGGAGCAGAAAAAATTTCTTCAAATTTTGCTGCTTTGGGTATTCGTGGTGCAGGGAAAGTGTTGAATGTCACTGACGCTGATTCAGTTGCTAATTTATTAAAAGAAGTTGGTGACGAATTTGGTGCACCAGCAATTTTGGTAAACAATGCTGGTATTACGAAAGATAATTTATTAATGCGTATGAGCGATGATGAGTGGTTCGATGTCATTAATACTAATTTGAGTGCAATTTATCGGTTGAGCAAGGGTGTTTTGCGCGGAATGATGAAGGCTCGCTGGGGGCGGATTATTAATATCAGTTCTGTTGTCGGAGCGATGGGAAATCCTGGGCAGTCTAATTACGCTGCAACCAAAGCAGGTGTGGCGGGCTTTGCGCGCTCATTGGCTGCGGAAGTAGGTTCCCGCAATATTACTGTTAATACAGTAGCGCCGGGCTTCATCGATACCGACATGACCAAGGTGTTGCCGGATGAACAAAAACAACAGTTGCTTTCGCGTATTCCTTTAGGACGTTTAGGTTCGCCAGAGGAGATTGCAGGCGTTGTTGTATTTCTCGCCAGTGATGCTGGGGCTTACATTAGTGGTGAGACGATTCACGTTAATGGCGGCATGTATATGTCGTGATTTTTTGAGGATAACTTATTGTTTTTAATGGGTTATTTTCTAAAAGTTAAAGTTTTTTGCCTCTTGGCATTACAACAACCAGAAAATCGATGTAAAATGCGCGTCGATTTTGACCGGAATGCTCAGCTTGGTGATATTTGTGCTTAAGCTGTTTGGTGTTTCGAACATATAACCACTAGGAGTTACATAACATCATGAGTAGCATTGAAGAACGCGTAAAAAAGATCGTTGCTGAGCAACTGGGTGTGAAAGAAGAAGAAGTTAAAAACGAAGCTTCTTTCGTCGAAGATCTGGGCGCTGATTCTTTGGATACCGTAGAGTTAGTAATGGCTCTCGAAGAAGAATTCGAAACTGAAATTCCGGATGAAGAAGCCGAGAAAATCACTACCGTGCAATTGGCTATCGATTACATCAATGCCAACTTGGCATAAGTTGCCAGTTTGGCGTAATTTGATTATTAGCTGATTTCAGTTTCTGAAAAGCCGTATTATTGCAAAATAGTACGGCTTTTTCTTTTGTGCTTCGCAGGAGAACATCAAACGTGTCACGTAAAAGAGTTGTTGTTACTGGTCTGGGTATGATCAGTTCCCTGGGTAATACCGTCGCTGATACTTGGCATGGCATTGTTAATGGTAAAAGTGGCGTAGCGACTATTTCGCACTTCGATGCCTCCGCATTTACCACGCAATTTAGTGCATCTGTCAAAAATCTGGTGGTGGATGATTATTTCCCCAGCAAAGAAGCGCGCAAAATGGATTTATTCATCCAATACGGCATGGTGGCAGGAATTCAGGCGATCCGCGATGCAGGATTGGATATCACGGAAGAGAATGCAGGTCGAATAGGTGTTTCAATCGGTTCTGGTATCGGTGGTATAGGTACAATTGAAGAAGGCTCTTCAACTTTGGAAAATAAAGGGCCACGGCGCATTTCTCCATTTTTTGTTCCTAGCGCAATTATCAATATGATCTCAGGCAATTTGTCGATCATGTATGGCCTGCGTGGTCCGAATGTGGCGATAACAACAGCCTGTACGACGGGTACGCACAGTATTGGCTTTGCTGCCCGTATGATCCAGTATGGTGATGCTGATGTCATGATTGCCGGTGGTGCGGAGATGGCTACAACACCCCTCGGGTTGGGTGGTTTTGCTGCCGCAAGAGCTCTGTCTACCCGTAACGATAATCCTCAAGCGGCAAGTCGCCCGTGGGACAAAGATCGCGATGGCTTTGTTTTAGGTGATGGTGCAGGTGTTTTAGTTCTTGAAGAATATGAGCACGCCAAGAAGCGTGGAGCCAAAATATATGCCGAGTTGGTTGGTTTTGGTATGAGTGGAGATGCATACCATATGACTTCACCACCGGAAGATGGCTCAGGCGCTGCTGCATCAATGCGCAATGCGATTTTAGATGCAAATATTCCGCTTGAATTGATCAATTATATCAATGCTCACGGCACTTCCACGCCAGCAGGTGATAAAGCTGAATGTCAGGCGGTGAAATCGGTTATGGGCGCAGCAGTTGGGCAGGTGGCAGTGAGCTCAACGAAGTCAATGATTGGGCATTTGTTGGGAGCGGCAGGTGCTGTTGAGGCGATTTTCAGTATTTTGGCGATTCGTGATCAGGTTGCTCCGCCGACGATTAACCTCGATAACCCGGAAGACGGCTGTGACATCAACCTTGTGCCTCATACTGCGCAAGAGCGTAAAATCGAAGCAGTATTGTCCAATTCGTTTGGTTTCGGTGGGACTAACGGCTCGCTGATTTTCCGTAAACTGTAATAATTGCAGTTTTTACGTTAAAAAATAGCGCCGGGTTGGAGACAGCCCGGCGTTTTTATATAGGCTTCGATTATGTCAAGTAATCTACCTTTGATCAGTGTAAATGGTGTGCTCGATGCGGCAATATCACCGCTTGATCGGGGTTTTGCTTATGGCGATGGGATTTTCGAAACTTGTCGAATGCATCAAGGGAAAGTGCCTCTTTGGGATTACCATTGGGAGCGTCTGGAGCAAAGCGCCAAGTGTTTGAAAATCCCGTTGGATAAACAACGGCTTATTCAGTATCGCGATGAGTTGATTAATAATGTCGATTCTCATGCTGTCACAGATGCGATTGTAAAAATAACTCTAACTCGGGGTATTGGTGGTCGTGGCTATCGTTTGCCTGAGTGTCCGGAACCGACTTATTGCATTGGGATTTTTCCTGGGGTTGGGCTTCAGTCACCACCATTTATTAATGGTGTAAGTGTTCGTGTCTGTGACCTACGCTTGTCTTGCAATCCGATCCTTGCGGGAATGAAGCATCTCAATCGACTCGAACATATTTTGGCGCGCTCGGAATGGCTTGATGAGTTTGCTGAAGGGATCTTGTTAGATGAAAAAGGGCGAGTAATCGAGGCGACGGTAAGCAACATATTTGTTGTAAAAAATGGGCAACTCTATACATCTGATCTCTCCATGGCTGGGGTTGCGGGCATTATGCGTCGCTTCATTCTTGAAAAGATTGCACCTGCTACGGGTTTGGTTACACACATTATTGAAATGAAGTTGGAGTTTTTGGCGGAAGCGGATGAGATTTTTCTCTGCAATAGTGTCTTTGGAATTTGGCCGATAAACCATATATTTTTTGGTTTTCAAGCGTTGCCAGAATTAACAGACTCTTATTATCGGCAGTATCAAATCACACAAAAACTACAAAAGAATCTTCTCTCCCTCTTGGAAGAATGATAAGCACGTACCTTATGACAAAAAAATTATCGCTGACGACAAAACTATTAAGTTTATTGTGTGCTCTAGTATTGATTGCCATGTTAAGTGTTGTGGGGGCATGGTTTTATTTTCAGAATTGGCTGGTATCACCTTTACCTATTCCTGATGACGGATATTCCTATGAGTTAAAGCCTGGTCAGTCGCTGGGGCATCTTGCTCATGATATGCGACTAAAAGGTGCCTTGGATCATCCGCGTTTATTGAGGTTGTATGCGCGGTTTAGTGAGACCAATAAAATACATGCCGGAGAGTATTTTTTCCCTTTTGGAACAACTCCAAAAACCATGCTGGAGAAGTTAGTAAAAGGTGATGTGATTTTATATCAGGTTACGATAGTGGAGGGTTGGACGGTTAAACAAGCTTTCACCGCTTTAGCAAACGAGCAACATATCCAGCATACCTTGGCAGGCAAAACACCCGAGCAACAATTGGCACTGTTAGGTTTACCGGTTGACAATTTGGAGGGTTGGATTTTTCCGGATACCTATCGTTTCAGTCGCAATACTCCCGACGTGGATATTATTCGCAATGCTTATCAGAAAATGAAATTATTGCTTGATGATGAGTGGAGTAAAAAAGCACCTGACTTACCTTATAAAACCCCGTATGAGGCCTTGATTATGGCTTCCATTATTGAGCGTGAAACAGGGCATCACAGCGAGCGAGATAAGATAGCGGGTGTGTTTGTCCGGCGGTTGCAGCAGGGAATGAAATTGCAAACTGATCCTACCGTGATTTACGGGATGGGCGCGAACTATCTTGGTCGGATTACACGTAAAAATCTTGAGGAGCCAACGCCATACAATACCTATGTTATTGAAGGTTTACCTCCTACTCCAATCTCATTGCCCAGTGCAGCTTCTATTCGCGCAGCGCTGAATCCAGCATCAGGGAGGGAGCTCTACTTTGTTGCTAAAGGTGATGGAACTAGTGAATTTTCGGAGACTTTGGATGAGCATAATCAGGCGGTCAGGCGATATCAGTTGAACCGTCGTAGTGATTATCGTGCTGCACCACCTCCGCCCACCAAAAACTGAGTGTTTTTTAGTCTTTTTTGTGCATTGCAGACGATATTCAAAGTGAATAGCAAGGTATGAAAAAAGCGGTCAAATCAGTAGAATAACCCCAATTTTTGCGATTTCGTTCGATAGTGGCGAGGTCGCGTTCAAATCACGAATCATCCTATGGATTTGTTATCTCATGAGCGACAATCATTCTTCGATTGCAAACAACGATACCGCTGACGCAAAAGTCAAACCTTTGCATTTTATCCAACAAATTATCCGCAAAGATCTGGAGCAGGGGCTTCACAATAAAATTGTGACCCGCTTTCCTCCGGAGCCAAATGGTTATTTGCATATTGGTCACGCCAAATCTATCTGCTTGAACTTTGGTATGGCAGAGGAGTTTGGTGGTGCATGTAACTTGCGCTTTGATGATACCAACCCCGAAAAAGAAAACGAAGAATTCGTCAACTCCATTATGGAAGACGTAAAGTGGCTCGGTTTTGCATGGGATGGAAAAGTGAAGTACACGTCGGATTATTTCGATCAGTTGTACGAATGGGCAATTCACTTGATCAAAAATGGTCTGGCATTTGTGTGTGATTTGAGTGCTGAGCAAATGCGCGAATATCGCGGTACGTTAGTTGAGGCTGGAAAAAACAGTCCTTATCGCGATCGATCTGTTGACGAAAATCTTGCGTTATTTGAAAAAATGCGAGCAGGTGAGTTCGAAGAAGGTGCTTGTTCGTTACGCGCAAAAATCGATATGTCGTCGCCCAATATTAATTTGCGCGATCCCATTATTTACCGCATTAAAAAAGCACATCATCATCAAACGGGCGACAAATGGTGTATCTATCCTTCGTATGATTTTGCTCATGGACAAAGTGATGCGATTGAAGGAATTACACATTCTATTTGTACCTTGGAATTTGAAGATCATAAACCACTTTATGACTGGTTCATTCAACATTTGCCTGTACCTGCAGTGCCACGCCAATATGAGTTTGCGCGTTTGAATATAAATTATGCGGTGACCAGCAAGCGCAAATTGAAACAGCTGGTTGATGAAGGCCATGTGGACGGTTGGAATGACCCGCGTATGCCGACGATTTCTGGCATGCGTCGCCGAGGATTTACTCCTGCATCACTACGCAACTTCTGCGAACGTATTGGTGTGACTCGTTCGGACGGCGTAGTTGATGTAGGTATGCTGGAGTTTTGTGTTCGCGATGACTTGGATAAAAACGCACCGCGGGCAATGTGCGTATTGCGTCCCTTGAAAGTAACCTTGACTAATTATCCAACGGATAAAGTTGAAATTCTTACGGTTCACAATCACCCGAATCGCGATGATCTTGGCGATCGTACTATCCCATTTAGTCAAACTGTTTATATTGAGCAAGAAGATTTCCGCGAAGAAGCTAATAAAAAATATAAACGTTTGGTATTAGGTAAGCGTGTTCGTTTGCGTGGTGCCTATGTCATTGAGGCCGATGAAGCAATTAAAGATTCGACAGGAAATATTATCGAAATTCGCGCGCGCATTATTGAGGGAACCTTGGGTAAGGATCCAGAAGATGGCGTGAAACCTAAAGGTGTTATCCATTGGGTTTCTGCAGTGCAACATCTGGATTGTGAAGTACGTTTGTACGATCGTCTGTTTAATGATGAGGCACCTGATGCAGGTGGTAAAAACTTTTTGGATGCAATGAATCCAAACAATTTGGAAATCCTGCAAGGCTGCAAGGCGGAAATTAGTTTGAGTAAAGCTGCTGTAGGCAATAGCTTCCAGTTTGAGCGTCAGGGCTATTTCTGTTTGGACAGTAAATACAGCACCGCAGATAAACTGGTATTTAATCGCACGATCAGTTTGAAAGACAGCTTCGGCAAAGAAGAGCAGGAATAATATGCTACAGATATACAACACCCTTACACGTCAAAAAGAAATTTTTAAACCGATTCATCCCGGTAAAATTTCTATGTATGTCTGCGGTATTACGGTTTATGACTACTGCCATATTGGTCATGCCCGTACTTCGATTGCTTTCGATGTTATGGCGCGTTTTTTACGCAGCCAGGGTTGGGACTTGAACTTTGTACATAACATTACCGATATTGACGATAAAATTATTCGCCGCGCCAATGAGCTCGGTGAAAAATTTGACGCTCTGACCAAGCGTTTTATCGATGCTATGCATGAAGATGAAAGAGCGCTTGGAATATTGCCCCCTAGTATAGAACCGCGCGCTACCGAGTTTATTGGTCCTATTATCGAAATTGTCGAAACCCTTATCCAAAAAGGCCACGCCTACGCTGCAAAAAATGGTGATGTCTACTATCGCGTCACCAGCTTTGATGGTTATGGAAAATTATCCAACAAAAATATCGATGAGCTCCTGGCGGGCGCGCGTATCGAAGTTGACGAAATCAAAGAAGACCCTCGTGATTTTGTGTTGTGGAAGGCCGCTAAACCGGGAGAACCGTCATGGTCATCGCCTTGGGGTGAAGGTCGCCCAGGCTGGCATATTGAGTGCTCTGCCATGGCGAAAAAATGCTGTGGAGATCAGCTGGATATTCATGGTGGCGGTGCTGACTTACAATTCCCTCACCATGAAAATGAAATTGCACAGAGTGAAGCAGCTAACGGACACTCTTATGTGAATTACTGGATGCATGTGGCTCCATTGCGTGTAGATGGTGAAAAGATGTCCAAGTCGTTAGGTAATTTTTTTACCATCCGTGATGTGCTAGCAAAGTACCATCCTGAAGTGGTCAGATTTTTTCTGATTACCAGCCACTATCGCAGCCCTATTAATTACTCAGAAGATAGTTTGGTTGAAGCGCGAGCGGGGCTTGAACGTTTCTATGCTGCACTTCGTGAGTATGTGGCTGTTCCAGCAGCGGAATTATCGGCAATTTCAGGTAGTCAGTATTATGCCGCGTTTGTAGATGCGATGAATGATGACTTTAATACTCGTGTCGCGTTAGCAACGATGTATGATCTCGTGCGCGAGCTAAACAGTTGCGAAGCAGGATCAGAAAAAGCGACTCAGCTGGCGAGCGAATTAAAAGCACTGGGTTCAATTCTTGGTATTTTTCGTTTTGATCCTACAGAGTTTTTACAATCAGGTGCTGGCGATCAAATTTCTGCTGATGAAGTTAATGCCTTGGTCGCAGAACGTATTCAGGCTAAAAAAGACAAAAATTATGCTCGTGCCGATGAAATCCGCAAACAATTAACCGCGAATAAAATTGTGATTGAAGATGCTAAAGATGGCACTACCCAATGGCGACGTGAATAAGGGTCGATCTTGATGAATGAGCAATTATTTAACGACTATGCATTGCACTGGGCGGGTGGATTTTTGTGCATCTATGTACTGGTTCAGCTGCTGGTTTCCAAGCATCCGCGCTTCCAGTTTTTATCGCCAATCCAGAAGAGCATAGCGGTTAAAATCATAGCCATATCTGGTTTTGTTCTAGCGTATGTCATAGTGAAAGTCTTGGTGAGTTGAGTGTTATCTATTGTGACTGCTGTTTTTTAGTGGTGCGCAGTTTCCTTCTTCATTATTGGTTTTGATCTCATGAGACTTCACAAGTTATTTCGACATAGAGGGCTAGGCATTAATCTGCTGGCAAGTTTTTGTTTTTTAATGCTGGCTGTTTATGGCTGGGGAATGAGCTGGAAAGAGTTAGGCAGTTACTTGCTTGTATTATTAAGCTTGCTGGTTTGCCTGATTATTGTGGCTGCAGTTTTTGCTTGGTTGTTAGGTAAGCTAAGGAGCGGTGGTGATGACGGTATTGATGTAAACACTCGCACTGACGCATCACCGCAGACGGATGACTCTATTGATGATGAAATAAAAAAATAAGAAGAACAATTTAGAGTCAAATCTTATTAAGAATAATTTCCAGAACCATTTTGCTGCCAAAGTAGGCAAGCATAAGACAAATGAAACCGGCTAGAGCCCACCGAATTGCTTTGGTTCCCCTCCAGCCCATTTGGTAGCGCCCCCACAGTAACAAGGCATAAATAAGCCAGGCAATTAACGCAAATACTGTTTTATGCACTAAATGTTGCGCAAACATGTCTTCGAGGAAATAAAAACCTGACAGTATTGCCAGTGTTAGTAGGATCTCTCCAACCCATAAAAACTCGAAGAGTAGTGACTCCATTGTCTGTAGTGGCGGCAGCAAGCGCGCGTTTGCAATGCGATTTTTGTGTTTCAGTGCGTGGTTTTGATAAGCCAATATGAGTGCTTGTAAACTGGCAATGGTAAGCAGGCTGTAAGCGAGAATCGATAAAATCACGTGTGCGGCAATACTGTAGCTGAGCGAATGCTGCCATCCGGGATTGGTTGCTGTTATCGAGGCCAGGACAGACAACGCTGATAACGGAAATAATAATAAGAATAAATTGTGCAGGGCTTTTTTCAGGCTACTGAAAAGCACAATCGCATTTACAACCAAAAATATGAGTGAGGAAACAGAAAATAAGCTGAAAGCAATCCCGCTGTGACTAACGCTGATGCCGTATACGCCTACGCCATGAATGATAAGCCCAAATGCTGCAACTCCCAACAATTGCACGGAATGAATAGGTTTTTGGCGAATAAACAGGCTGCCAAAATAGATGGCAGCAGAGGTATAAACGAAGATAGCTATCAGGTTGGCGCTCAGGGTTATCATGCTGTAAGGCTAATCCGTAAGGTGCTGGCATTGGCGAAACCGGAGTGCCAAGTGTGTCATAAGGTACCTCTAAAGAGAAGTGTAGATGAGAAACATACTTATTAAGCCGCGGGTAACCCAAACCCATGTGGGTAAAGCAGCAATTGCCTATCTTTGGAGGTATAATCGCCGCAACTTGTCGAGGCTAATGTTGTAAGAGGATTTTTCTGCAATATGGCCAGTTAATTGATACCGATTTTTCCGTTTTTTGAGAGACGCTATGTTTGAGAATTTAACTGATCGTTTATCCCATACGCTGCGCAGTATTACAGGCAAAGCTCGCTTGAGCGAAGACAACATCAAAGATGCTTTGCGTGACGTACGCAAGGCTTTGTTGGAGGCGGATGTAGCCCTGCCTGTTGTTAAAGCCTTCATTGATCAGGTACGTAGCCGTGCTTTGGGGCAGCAGATTAGCAAAGCGCTAAATCCCGGCCAGCAGTTTATCAAGATTGTTGAGGCCGAGTTGGTTGCGACTATGGGGCAGGCGAATGAGTCGCTTAATTTGGCACAGCAGCCCCCTGCTGTTGTGTTGATGGCGGGCTTGCAGGGTGCTGGTAAAACAACATCGGTCGCTAAACTGGCTCGTTTCCTGAAAGAACGTGAAAAGAAAAAAGTATTGGTGGTTAGTGCGGACGTTTATCGTCCAGCGGCGATACAGCAGTTACAAACGCTGGCCAGTGAGGTTGGTGCGGAGTTTTTTCCATCAACTTCCGAACAAAAGCCACTGGATATTGCTCGCAGTGCAATTGATCACGCAAAGAAACAATTCTTCGATGTACTGATTGTCGATACTGCGGGTCGCTTGCATGTTGATGAAGAGTTGATGGGTGAAATCAAAGAGCTTCACGCGGCAATTAATCCTGTCGAAACTTTGTTTGTTATTGATGCGATGATTGGTCAGGATGCAGTAAATACGGCCAAAGCATTCAACGATGCATTACCGTTAACTGGCGTTATTTTGACCAAGGCTGATGGCGATGCGCGTGGTGGTGCGGCTTTGTCTGTACGTCACATTACTGGTAAGCCCATCAAGTTTTTGGGGATGGGCGAGAAAGTTGATGCGCTTGAACCTTTTCACCCGGATCGTATCGCGTCGCGCATTCTCGGCATGGGTGATGTGCTCTCGTTAATTGAGCAAGTTGAACGGAATGTTGATAAAGAAAAAGCAGAAAAATTAATCAAAAAGGTGACCAAAGGTCAAAAGTTTGATCTTGAAGATTTGCGTGATCAACTACAGCAAATGCAAAACATGGGCGGCTTGACCTCCATGCTCGATAAGTTGCCAGGTTTGGGTAATGTTGCGCAAATGGCGCAATCGGCAAACATGAATAAGCAGTTCAAGACGATGGAAGCTATTATCAACTCCATGACTCCGGACGAGCGTCGTAATCCCGATGACTTAAGTGGCTCACGCAAGCGTCGGATTACAGCAGGGTCTGGAACGCAAATTCAGGATCTTAATCGTTTGCTAAAACAGTACAAACAAATGGCAAAAATGATGGGTAAAATGAAAGGCGGTGGAATGCAAAAAATGATGCGTGGTCTCGGCGGTATGATGCCGGGTGGTGTTCCTTCTGGCGGTATGTTACCTCCGGGTTTCCGCAAATAATTTGATTGAGAATATTAAAACCGTCGTTGATAAAATCAACGACGGTTTTTTTATGGTGTTAAAAAACTTCGCCCTGCAGTGTTAATACTATACTGCGGCTTCCACCTTGATTGCGGTGCTCACACAAATATATTCCCTGCCAGATTCCTATATCCAAATGTCCCTGATGGACTGGAATAGTTAAATTGCAGCCCAAAATGCTGGTTTTCAGATGTGCAGGAAGATCATCGCTTCCTTCGTCATTATGCAAGTAGTAGGGCATATCTTCAGGGACATGTTCATTGAAAAAACTTTCAAAGTCTTTCCGTACGGTAGGGTCTGCATTTTCGTTAATTGTCAGTGATGCAGATGTATGTTTGATAAAGACATTCAGCAAACCAATTTTGTAAGTGGTTAATTCTGGAATATTAGCGAGGATTTCATCTGTTATTAAATGAAATCCTCGCGTGCGCGCTTTCAGGTGAAACTCTTTTCGTAGCCACATGTTGTCACTTAAATGTTAGCGTTTTTTAAATGAAGCGCAGGAGCATCAAATACAATACCTTCCCATCCGTATTGCATAAAGTTGCGGATGTTTTGGTGGTCTTTTGCGTCAGGATGCTGCAGTACATCGATACGATAATAATCCCCAAAGCAAGCCAGTGTTTGGGCAACTGATAAGTTGTGCAATTGCGCAAATGAAAATAGTTTGCATGAGCCTGAGTTTTGACCCGCTTCATTCGTCAGTTGGCCATTTTTGAATGCTGTTGGTGTGAAGTCGTAATGGCTTTCAATGACCGCCATTGTGTCAGAAAACTGAATCAATTCAGGTGTTGTATTAAGTTTTTCAATAAATGTATGAATGGTCATGATAAGAGCTCGACAAGGATAACAGTAAGGTTAAATCCTATTTTACATTTTGTTGGGTAAAAAGAATAATTGGCTGGTCGTTACTGGTTAATTGCGCTATGGTTACTTCATATAGGCTATTTCTGCTGTGATGATCATGTCGAAAAAACGTCCCATTTATATCCCTTTTGCTGGCCCGGCGTTGTTGGAAGCTCCTTTGTTGAACAAGGGGAGTGCATTCACGCTACGTGAACGGCAGCAGTTTAATCTTGAAGGCTTGTTGCCTTATAACATTGAAACTATTGAGGAGCAGGAAGCTCGCGTTTATCAGCAGCTCCGCTCGTTCGAATCTGAGATA
The DNA here is from genome assembly GCF_001183545.1 of Cellvibrio sp. pealriver. Taxonomy (NCBI): domain Bacteria; kingdom Pseudomonadati; phylum Pseudomonadota; class Gammaproteobacteria; order Cellvibrionales; family Cellvibrionaceae; genus Cellvibrio; species Cellvibrio sp. pealriver. The sequence goes on along the minus strand of NZ_KQ236688.1, from coordinate 1,677,353 downwards.
GATAAGCATATCTATTTGCGCAATATTCAGGATACGAATGAAACTGTATATTTTCGTTTGGTGACTGACCATCTCACAGAAATTATGCCGTTAATTTATACGCCGACAGTGGGTTTGGCTTGCCAGCAGTTTTCAAAAATTTATCGGCGCAAACGAGGTCTATTTATTTCTTACCCTGACCGCGATCGCATTGACGACATGCTACAAAATGCTACCAAGCAAAATGTAAAAGTTATCGTTGTGACAGATGGCGAACGTATCTTGGGGTTGGGCGATCAGGGAATTGGTGGCATGGGAATTCCCATCGGTAAACTTGCGCTTTATACCGCTTGCGGTGGAATAAGTCCCGCTTACACTTTGCCCGTCACTTTGGATGTGGGTACAAATAATCAGGCGTTGCTTGATGACCCAATGTATATGGGATGGAGACATCCGCGCATTAGCGGCGATGATTATTATCAGTTTGTCGATGAGTTTATTCAGGCAATAAAAATGCGTTGGCCTAATGTGTTGTTGCAATTTGAAGATTTTGCACAAGAACATGCAACGCCGTTATTGAATCGCTATCGCGATCAGTTGTGCTGTTTTAATGATGATATTCAAGGAACTGCTGCGGTTGCAGTTGGAACCTTGATGGCTGCATGCAAAGCCAAAGGCGAGCGTCTAATCGATCAGCGTATTGTATTTGCGGGGGCGGGGTCGGCAGGTTGTGGCATCGCAGATCAAATTGTGAAGCAAATGATGCGTGAAGGTGCCAATGAGCAAGAAGCACGATCGAAAATATTTTTAATCAGTAAAGATGGTTTGTTGCGCTCAAGCTCGTCAGGTTTGTATGACTTTCAAATTCCATTTTGTACGCCTGATAATCTTACGAAAGATTGGAAGCTAAAAAACAAAGACGATGTGATTGGCTTATATGATGTGGTTGCGAATGTTAAACCCAGTATCTTGATCGGTGTTTCCGGCCAGGCTGGTTTATTTACCAAAATGATCGTAGAAGAAATGAGTATGCATTGTGAGCGGCCACTGATATTGCCGCTTTCCAATCCTACATCTCAGGCTGAAGCCCAGCCTGTTGACTTGTTGCGCTGGACGGCGGGTAAGGCGATGGTGGCAACGGGAAGTCCGTTCCCTCCAGTCGATATGGGCGATCAGGTGTACGAGATCGCGCAGTGCAACAACAGTTATATTTTTCCTGGTGTTGGTCTCGGTGTTATCACTGCAAAAGCGACGCGTATTACTGACAACATGATGATAGCAGCCAGTAAGGCACTGGCAGATGCTTCGCCATTGGCTCAAACAGGGAAGGGGGCGCTTTTGCCAGCGCTGGATACCATCCGTGATGTCAGTAAAGTGATCGCCAAGGCCGTAGTTCTTCAAGCTATCGATGACGGTGTGGCTTTGCCTATTCCTTTGGAAATGATCGATGGAAAGATTGAACAGCATTTCTGGCAGCCAGAATACCGCGAGTATCGTCGTACTTCGTTTTAACGCAAGCTGTGAGGTAAACCCAACATGCTGTAAGAGCGTGCAATTTTTACCTCGTTATTAATATGCTAGGCTTTGGTAAGGTTTTTGGCTTGAATATCTCCCAAAGCTGTTCCATAAAGAATATCAATAGAGCCCATAACGCTTTTGCCTGAGTAATTCTACGTATAAGGGAGTGACAACTGGTCGTATCGACCATAAAATCACCTGCCATGACATATATGATGAATTAAGTGCCATTCTTGCTATCGTTTCTCTGTGAGCTGATGCAAAATAGGCGCTAGCGGAAGGAGCGGGCTCTGTAAAGACAATATCAGGGCAGTTTGTACGTGGGGAGACGGCAAAAATGCTGCGGCCATTTCAGTAGGGCGGCAGCATAGTGATGTATCAATTTATGCTTAACCTTAACCTAATTTATAGCTTTTTAATCGACCTGAGTTGTTCGATAAAGGACTAAAACATGGATTTCCTTTCTGCACAAAAGTATTTATTAACCAAGCACCAAGCCAAAGAGATGTTTCCCTCTGGCCCTGATATGGCGGTGTATAAAGTTTGCCATAAAATGTTTGCCACTCTGACTGCCGAGGGTGGTGTTCCGCGGGTAAGCCTGAAATGCGACCCTGATTTGGCACTCCAATTACGTGAGCAGTACCCTGCCGTTCGTCCAGGTTTTCAGATGAACAAAAAGCATTGGAATACCATCATTCTCGACGGATCTGTTCCTACAGAACAAATCCAACGCATGATTGACCACTCATATCAGCTGATCGTTGATAATCTGCCAACGCTTGAGCGCGAGCAGCTTCTGGCATCCAAAAAATAGGCTTCATTTAGCACCGGGCATAGCTCGGTGCAGCAATTATTCCTGCTTCCTTTATTCTTCATGATCTGCTTTGCACAGGTGGAGCCTTGATATGACCGTTCACTCAGAGATAAATGAGTCAGTGTCTACAAGTGCGTTTGATGTTGCATTTGGCGAAGTGGGCATCCGCTTGAAGTTGCTGCGGGAAGCTTGTGGATATTCCCAACGTGAGCTTGCCAAGCGCGCAGGTCTGACTAATAGTAGCATTTCGATTATTGAGCAAGGGCAGGTAAGTCCGAGTGTTCAATCCCTTGGTCGTATACTTGCGGCGCTCCCGATCAGCCTGACCGATTTTTTTGCTTTTAGTCTTCCCTCCGTAAACCCTGCCCAGAAGATATCCCACGCGTCCGCGCATCAATTGGACGCGCGCATTCAGGAGTTATCTGCTGAGCAAGTCACTCCTTTCCACGTTATGTCAGTAGATGTGTCGGGTGTTCTCATTCAAGGGGAAATACTGTTAATTACCCTGGAAGCGGAGCATCGACTAAAAGCAGGGGATAACTTCTATATTCCTGCGCACCAGTGCTATCGCCTCGCAAATTTCTCTGTTCATCCTGCGCGATTATTCCTTTGTTCGCTTTTTGCACATAAAGCCTGATTTTTAGGGATTTTTGTGCGTTATCCCCCAGCTGCTTGCACTCTCATAAGGCAAGTCTGCACCAGCCTGCTACACTCAAAACCAGATTTTCCTCCTCGTTCAATCAGAAAGAGAGATTAATTATGTTCCAAGGACAAGCCCTAAAAGTGTCGCTGTTGCCTGATGGCATCGCCGAACTTACCTTCGATTTACAAGGCGAATCAGTCAATAAATTCAGTTTGCTTGTGGTGTCTGAGCTACAACAAGTACTGGATTTACTGGAGAGCGCGAAAAACATCAAGGGGTTGCTCATCAGTAGCGCCAAAGACGTTTTTATCGTGGGTGCCGATATTATGGAATTCGGCGCTGTGTTTGCGGCGGGTCCTGATCAAATTACCGGCCATCTTGCGACGAACAACCGTAACTTTTGCCGGTTGGAAGATTTGCCCTTTCCAACTGTCGTTGCAATTAATGGTTTTGCGCTGGGCGGCGGATTGGAGTTTTGTTTGTCGTGCGATTATCGCATCGCGAGTACTGCTGCCAAAGTTGGTTTGCCCGAAACCAAATTGGGGATTATTCCGGGTTGGGGCGGCACTGTACGTTTGCCGCGCTTAGCAGGATTGGACACAGCTGTTGAGTGGATTGCTGCAGGTAAAGAAAACGATGCTGAAACTGCGCTGATTGCTCGGGTGGTTGATGCGGTTGTGGAGCCAGCCAAACTGCGGGATGCTGCACTGAATTGTTTGCAGCAATGTATTGACGGTAAATTTGATTATCAGTCTCGTCGCACACAGAAAAAAGCGCCGCTTAAATTAAATTTTATTGAGTCCATGATGGCTTTTGAAACATCGAAGGCCTTTGTGGGGGCGCAAGCAGGGCGTAATTATCCGGCGCCGGTGACAGCAATAAAATCTATGCAAAAAGCGGCCGATAAAGGCCGCGATGAAGCGCTGCAAATTGAAGCAGAAGGGTTTGCCAAAATGGCGCAAACGCCAGTTGCCCAATCGTTGGTGGGAATTTTTGTCAACGAGCAAATGTTGGGTAAAAAAGCTAAAAGCTGGGAGAAAAAAGCAGATAAAAAAATCGCGCGTGCTGCAGTGTTGGGTGCGGGAATTATGGGTGGTGGGATTGCGTATCAATCTGCACTCAAAGGCGTGCCGATTAAAATGAAAGATATTGCTCAAGCGGGAATTGATTTGGGCTTGTCTGAAGCCAATAAATTATTAAGTAAACGTGTTGAGCGCAAAAAGCTGACAGCAGTGGAAATGGGTAATGTGCTTAATCGCATTGAGCCTGCGTTGACGTATGATGGTTTTGATCATATCGATATTGTTGTCGAAGCAGTTGTTGAAAATCCAAAGGTGAAAAAATCGGTCTTGGCTGAAGTAGAAACCAAGGTCAGCAGTGACACAATTATTGCGTCAAATACCTCGACTATTTCAATCAGTTATTTAGCTGAGGATTTAGCGCGCCCTGAAAATTTCTGTGGCATGCATTTCTTTAATCCTGTTCACATGATGCCTTTGGTTGAAGTGATTCGCGGCAAAAAAACATCTGACAACGCGGTTGCTCGCACAGTGGCTTATGCAAATGCGATGGGTAAAAAACCGATTGTCGTAAAAGATTGCCCCGGATTTTTGGTAAACCGCGTACTGTTTCCTTACTTGGCTGGTTTTGCGATGCTGCTTCGCGATGGCGTTGACTATCATCGAATCGATAAAATTATGGAAACATGGGGTTGGCCGATGGGGCCGGCATATTTACTTGACGTTGTAGGGATAGATACTGCAGTGCACGCTGAAAAAGTAATGGCGAATGGTTTCCCAGACCGCATGCAACGTGATTTTACATCCTGTACTGATGCGCTGTTTGCTGCAGGCCGTTTAGGCCAGAAAAACGAAAAAGGTTTTTATAACTACGAGTTAGACAAAAAAGGCAAACCTGCCAAGGTTCCCGCTGCAGAAGTGGCTGAGATCCTCAAGCCTACCATTCAGGGGACAGTAGACATTACCGATGAAGATATTGTCGCGCGCATGATGATTCCGATGGCAACTGAATTAACGCGCTGTCTTGATGAGGGGATTGTCGAGACAGCTGCTGAAGCGGATATGGCATTGGTTTATGGTACGGGCTTCCCTCCATTCCGTGGTGGTGTTTTCCGCTGGATTGATTCTATTGGTGCACAGGCGTTTTGTGACATGGCCGCAAAATTTGCCGCGCTGGGCGCGCTCTACCAAGCTCCCGATAGCTTGAAAGCAAAAGCCGCCAACAACCAAAAATTTTACGGCTAAGGAGATACGATAATGAGCTTACAACCACGCGATGCCGTCATCGTTGATTACGCACGTAGCGCCATGGGGCGTTCCAAAAACGGCTGTTTTCGCCATATGCGTGCCGATGATATTTCTGCGGCAATTATTAAAGGTTTATTAGCGCGCAATCCTAATCTTGACCCCAATACAATTGATGATTTGTTGTGGGGTTGTGTCATGCAGCGAGAAGAGCAGGCTTTTAATATTGCGCGCAATATTTTGTTGCTTGCCGGTTTGCCGCACACTATTCCGGCACAAACCATTAATCGTTTGTGTGGATCTTCTATGTCGGCATTACACACAGCTACCGTCAATATCCGTGCGGGGCAGGGTGATGTTTACCTGATCGGCGGAGTTGAGCATATGGGGCATTTACCCATGTATGAATCCGTCAGCATCAATCCACTATTAGGTTTATCCGTTGCCAAGGCAGCAGGCAATATGGGAATGACTGCAGAGTATCTGGCGCTTTTGCACGGAATCAATCGTCAGCAGATGGATGAATTCGGGGCGCGCTCTCATCAGCTTGCCGCCAAAGCCCGCGAACTGGGTAAATTCAGCCGTGAAATTATTTCCGTTGATGGCCATAACGCGGATGGTTTCTTGATGTCAGTTGACCAGGATGAAACTATTCGCCCCGAAACCACGGTAGAAGCGCTATCAAAACTACCTCCGGTGTTTGATCCCAAGAATGGACAGGTAACAGCGGGAACGTCTTCACAGCTCAGTGATGGTGCCTCGGTAATGCTGGTGATGTCCGCTGAGCGTGCAAAAGCATTGGGTTTGAAGCCTATTGCGAAAGTAGTGTCTTTAGGTTTGGCAGGCGTGGATCCGTCAATTATGGGTTACGGCCCTGTGCCCTCTACCGAAAAAGCGCTTAAGGCAGCTAACCTCACCATAGACGATATCGACGCAGTGGAATTAAATGAAGCATTTGCCGCGCAAGCTTTGCCTGTACTGAAAGACTTGAAGTTGCTTGATGTGATGAATGATAAAGTCAATCTCCATGGTGGTGCGATTGCGCTTGGCCATCCATTTGGATGTTCAGGGACGCGTATCACAGGGTCGCTGTTAACGGTGATGCAGGATAGGGATTTGAATTTGGGTGTATCGACTATGTGTATTGGGTTGGGGCAGGGAATTACTACGGTATTGGAACGTCTCAATTAATTCATTGGCTCCATTTGATGCTAAAGGTCAGCTGTTGCTGGCCTTTTTTGTTTTTACCTTATTTTATTGTTCAGGCATTTTAAAAATACAATAAACCTATCACTCTCAAATCATTTACCAGCGTCTGGTAAACTGTTTATTTCCCTATTGTTGGATAATTTGTTTGATTCTGTTAACCGATAAAACAATCTTACCTTCGTCATTCATACAAGAGCGCATTGCGACACTAAAGCAGAGTGCTTCTAATGCGTTGGGTGGTCGCTCATCTGTTGTTGACATCTTTGCCTTGGAGTTTTCACATCAGCAATATTATTTGCCCGGTAATCCACGCATTGCATTGGTAGCGATTATTTATCTTCGGGTGGATGAAAAAGGTTCCGTGCGTATTGAAGGGAGTATTGCTCCATCGTCTGTGATTTTACAGCAGGAGCTGCAAACGCTTGCCGCTGATTATGAAAGTCTTCGCCAATTTTGTCGGAATCACGAATATGCCTGGGTGGTATTTACTGCTCCATGGTTGTTAAAGCCTGTCCAAATTCCAAAGCCATGGGGGCGAGAGGTGTGGTTCACTGGTATAGAAGCCAGGGGGCAATCCGAGGTGTGCGGTGATGGTGGTAATTTGCCATTGCCTTGGATGTTGTCACTTTTTCCTCAATCAGCTGATCCTGAGAAAAGTGATGATGTCATTCTATTGAAGGTACTGGACCCTTTACCCGATGAGGTTTACGGCGATTTATATCTTGAGCTTCATGAACAGAAACAAGAGGTCTATGTTGTGACGCATCTAGACCCTCAGGCTTGGCCCGAGGGTATTGGCAGAATTCAGTTAGGGTTCGACCAAACCGTACGCCATTCTTATGATAACGATGACTTATTCAAAGATGCTTATCTGGCAGCGGTAAAAGATTATGAGCTGGTGCGCAGGGCATTAGATGACGTTTTTGCCCAGAAAAAACGGGCAGTCGCTTTTGATACCAATCAACCAGCACCACCTGAGCTGTTGAAAAAGTGGATTAAAGAAATATCGCAAGATACTGAAATGGAAGCCCTTATTGAAAAGGAGAAAAAACTGCGTGCATATATGAACGCATTTATAGAGTCGTATCCTTTGAGTGTTGGCGACTGGATAAAAGTGCCTCGATATATGCCCCATTCATTGCAGCATGGGGTCAGGGTAGTTGAGTTTCAAACTCCCGTATATGAGCGGAAAATTTTGAGCTTTTCACAGCAAGTCTTGACTCAGTCTCACTGGGATTCGGAGATAGCGGTGCGATTGGCAACACTGGACAGTTATCAAAAAGAACCATCGCAGTTATGGAACTTCAGTGGCCTGAATTGCATTGAATCTATTGCCAGTTTTGATGATTTTGAAGTGCAGCGAATCACTTTGAAGGAAGGTCAGCCATTGGATTCAAGTCGCTATTCGTTGCTGATGGTGCTGAATGGGTCGGTATCACTCAGCATGGGTGACGCTTCAATGCAGATAACGGCAGGGCAGGCAGTCTTATTACCTGTTGTAGGTGATAATTGGTGGATAAGCACTAACACGCCATCATTGTTGTTACAGGCACTACCCTTGGATGGAAATCCAAAATAGGTTTTGGGTAGATTGGGTGTTAGAATACGCGACTGCTATTTAAGAGGTCTCCGAGGTATAAATGTCGTCTTTTTATGAAATTATTGAGCTAATTAACGGCGATGTAGCATTAGCTCGGGCAGATGATGAGAGCAACGAGCCTCTAGTAACGATTCGTTTTTCAGCAGAGTCATTAGCCTTCCTCGGAGAAGAGAAATTCATGGTGGCCAAGGCAATGATTGAGGCTGGTATGGAGGCTGCTGGAGAAATTGCTGATCAGCAAGCTGAGGCAATGTTGGATGAATTATTGGAAGGCGTTGATGAGGCTGAAAAGCTGATGTTGCATTAGGTATTGTGCGGTTAATGTCTAATTGTTAAGTGGTTACAAAGCCGTTATTTGTTTTTCCCCTCCCTGGATTTATCTATTTTTCATCATTTTTGGTCTGTCAAACAGTTCTTCTGTTGTTTTATTTGTGCACGTATCAACGCACGCGCAAAAGCAATCCACGGCAATTTCCTTTTGTTGCAGCAACCTCCAATTGGGCAAGTTCTTTGTCGCTCAGCTTGCCTGGGCTGGAGATAACGGTATGGCTATTGCCAGCCGAAAGTGCTTCCCATGTGATCCACAGTAATGTCTGCGGATCCTGACAGTGAATAACGCGAATATAGCGAGTATTGACACCGTACGACTCTAATAGATCGCGGCTGATGTTATGCGGAGCTACCCAAGTAATCCAACGGTCTTTGCAGGCGTTACCTAAAAAAGCAATCATCGGTAGGAGTAGAGCCAGCTGTTCCGGGGAGTCACTTGCCAATACCAGTTCAGTAACTCCGCTAGCGGGTTGTTGCTGTTGGCTATTAGCTTGTGGTGTCGCGCTTGCTGGGGCTGCAATAGCGTGTGCGATATTAGTCACGACGAATTACTCCTACACTTAAACCTTCAATACTGAACTCTTGTTCTCGCATATCAACATGGATGACATCGAAGTCAGGGTTTTCCGGCCACAATTCAACCAGCGCTTTATTGTTTGTACGTTTAAGCCTTTTGACCGTTACTTCTTCGCCAATTCGTGCGACGACAATCTGGCCATTACGAGCTTGATCTGTGCGGTGCACAGCAAGCAGATCTCCATCTAGAATTCCTACATCCTTCATACTCATGCCATGCACACGAAGCAAATAATCTGCATTGAGTGAAAAAAAGCTTTGCGGGATGTTGCAATAATCTTCGATGTGCTCTTGAGCAAGTATTGGATTCCCAGCAGCGACGCGTCCTATGATGGGAATGCCTGAGTGGACTTCGGGTAACCGAATGCCGCGTGAAGCGCCCGGGATAATCTCAATCGCCCCTTTACGTGCCAAGGCTTTAATGTGTTCTTCTGCCGCGTTGGCAGACTTAAATCCAAGAATTCGTGCAATTTCAGCGCGTGTAGGCGGATATCCCGTGTCATCTGCATATTGGCGGATTAACTGAAGTACCTGTTCCTGGCGCGGTGTTAGATCTGACATAGTGCACTCCTGAATCTGTTTATTTGTACAGTTATTGTGATTATATACAGTAATTCGGGTTGTGCAATAGTTTTTCAGTTTGGTGATTAATCCACCCGATCCCCGTAGCGAATCCCTCTCAATTGCCCCTGTGCGAAATAGAGGTGGGTCGTAAACTTGCCTTTCCGGGGCTCATAGGTCCAGATATCGATGTTCTCGCATGCTTGTATAACAATATTATTTTGCACGTTGTTATCGCCGTATTGCACGCCTTGGGATTGGTTGCTTGTGGCAATTGGCTGACAGAAGCTGTCTATCATTAATGGACTACCACACTTATCTATGACTTCGGCTTTGCTATCGCCTATATGAACCAATTTATTTTTACAGCGTAATGATTCTCCAAGAGCAGTATTGCCGATACCGAATAAAAGAAAGCCGATGAGATAAATAGAGAGTGTTCGCATGATGAACTCCTGAAGGGGTGGATTTAACTCTAATCTTCGTATCTGAATGCGGCATGAATACTTTTGGTACAAATATTCGGAGAATTTAGCCTTTTAGTAATAAGCCGAATAAATCCGAAATTTACGATGATTCCCGTTAAAGATTTCGCAATTTGGGCCGTTAGCTTATACAGCTGTCCAATGCATGTTGAAGGGCAGGGTAGTGAGTAACTTCTGACAATATTGGTGAATTATGAATGCCTATTCTGCTGTGCAAAATTATGCAAATGTAAAAGTTCATTCTTCTGTAGAAACTGCATCGCCCCATCGATTGATTCAAATGTTATTTGAAGGTGCTTTGGAGCGCATTGCGCAAGCAAAAGGCGCTATGCAACAAAACCAGATCGCACGTAAAGGTGAGTTGATTGGCAAAGCAACCGCTATCGTGGGTGGCTTGCAAGGTAGCCTTAATGATAAAGATGGCGGAAGTCTGGCTGCGAATCTTGATGGCTTATATGACTACATTATTCGTCGCTTGAGTCAGGCAAATTACGAAAATAACCCAGATTACCTCGATGAGTGCGGTCGGTTGTTGGGCGAAATAAAATCAGCATGGGATGCTATTGCTAATCAGGTTTAATGAGGGGGTAACATGGCAATTCAGTTGATTAGTTCCCCCGATTACAGGGGGAATGCAGGTGTAGTCGCAATGCGCAGTGTACAGCAGGCATTGACTGCTGCACTGGACGCGGAAGATTGGGAAAAAGTAAGGCATTTAGATCGTATCTGCATCTTGCTCATTGATCGTGTTATTGCTTCCAATCGTGACGATAAAGCGGCTGTCATCGATGCATTGAGTGAATTGAAAGGTGTTTATGCTGGTTTGATTGCACAATGCCAACGTGAAGTCACTTTTTTGCATGCGACTTGATCCTGGATTATTTGCAGCTTATGGACAGGGTTGTGTTCGTGTCTCTGTTAAAAATTGTTAACTGCGCCTAGTTCATAAGGTTTTTAAAATAACTCTCTTATAGCAAAACTCGCAAAAATGGGTTCAGCCTGCTAGCCTTAGGATAAATAACTGCCAGCAGGGGATCGCCCGTGTCCAACTACAATCCACAAGAAGCCCTTAAACAATACCGTCAGTTGGGTATTGAGTCAGAAATCAGCAATGCTTCCCCTCATCGATTAATCCAATTGCTCTTTGAAGGTGCTCTGGCTCGTTTGGCAGTTGCGCAAGGTGCGATAGAGCGCGGCGATTTGGCGGTTAAGGGCGAAATGCTGGGTAAGGCAATCAGCATAGTGGGTGGGTTACGCAGCTCCCTTGATATGGAGGCCGGTGAAATCTCCGAGCGCTTGGATCAATTATACGAATACATCAACTTAACGCTGCTCGAAGCTTCTGCTCAAAATGATGTTGAGAAAGTGAATGAAGCAATCCAACTGCTAAAAACAGTTAAATCCGGTTGGGATGACATAGCGCCCACCGCCTAAGGATGAATGTCAACTGTTCAAAACTCTACGCTCTAAGAAATTGCACTGTAATTTCATAATGTTTTTTTTGAATTCTATCGTGATCTGTTGCGGTCAATTTCACTGCCTTCGAAGGCATATTATTGGCGAATAAATGTTCTTAGTGAATAAAAAATAATAAAACGCCAAAAACTTTTCGCCATAAATTTGACTAAGAACTCTCGCTCGTCTATTACTTACTCCAATAAGTCGTCTCGCCGCCTGTGGTTGCTATTTGCTAACCGGGCATTGGCATAGAATGAAAAAGGTCTTGGGGTATGTGGCGAAATAATAAAGTGCTGGTAATAGACGATAATCCGTCACGCAGACACGATTTAAAAATCCTGCTCGACTTTCTCAGCGAAACTGCACTCGTTTCCGCAAGCGGATCCTGGCAAGCTGCTGTTGCCGAGGAAAATAATGGTGAGGATTATGTTGCTATATTTATTGGCGACTATAGCGATTGTCGCCAATCTCTCGCACAACTTCTGAAAGAACTTCGTAATTGGAATGATGAGCTTGCAGTTGTTTTGGTTGGCGAAGAAAATCAAAATGCGATCGACAGTTTGGATGAGCCCTATCGTTTTATGGTGATAGCGACACTTGCTATGCCACCTACCTACAATAAGTTGGTTGATACCCTTCATCGCGCGCAGCTATATCGCGAGGCGCAATCCACCAGTAAACGTCAGCCGCTGCGTCGCCCCGTCCATTTATTCCGGAGTCTGGTGGGCACTAGCCGCGAGATCCAGAACGTGCGTGAAATGATGGCGCAAGTGGCCGACAAAGATGTGTCGGTACTGATTACGGGCGAGTCTGGTACGGGTAAAGAAGTGGTTGCGCGTAACTTGCATTACAACTCACCGCGTCGCGATAAACCGTTTGTCCCTGTTAATTGCGGCGCTATACCAGCCGAGTTGTTGGAAAGTGAATTGTTTGGCCATGAAAAAGGTGCATTTACCGGCGCGATTAATTCCCGCGCTGGACGTTTTGAGTTGGCTGAAGGTGGCACATTATTTCTTGATGAAATTGGTGATATGCCGCTGAATATGCAAGTCAAGATTTTGCGTGTACTACAAGAGCGCTGCTTTGAGCGCGTTGGTAGTAACAAAACACAACCAGTAGATGTGCGTATTATTGCAGCGACTCATCGAAATCTTGAGAGCATGATTGCTGAAAATACATTTCGGGAAGATTTATTTTACCGCTTGAATGTATTTCCCATTGAATTGCCTTCACTCAAAGAGCGCTCTGAAGATATTCCGCTCTTAATTAATGAGTTAGTGTCGCGTATGGAAAGTGAACAGCGAGGCTCAATACGTTTTAATTCAGCTGCGATTATGTCGTTGTGTCAGCATGAGTGGAGTGGAAACGTACGCGAGCTGGCAAACTTGGTAGAGCGTATGGCAATCATGCATCCTTTTGGCGTGATAGGTGTGCAAGATTTACCTGCAAAATATCGTCATGTCGATGTGGTTGATGAAGAGTTTGTTCACTCTGCTGAGAAAAGCAATGGATTATTAACGGGTGCTGCTGGCTATGTCAGTATGAACGATACCCCGTTATTACCAGAGCAGGGGATCGACCTGCGCGAATACATTACGAATCTTGAGATGAGTTTAATTCAGCAAGCTTTAAATGATTGTGGCGGTGTGGTGGCGCGTGCGGCTGATAAGTTGTGTGTACGCAGAACGACACTGGTAGAAAAGATGCGCAAATACGATATGCAGCGTTGATCTTTATCTAATTTACATAACAGCGAATCAACACAACGAAAAAGTCCTCGCCATATCATCTATGACGAGGACTTTTTTATTTATTGTGCTTGTTGCGGGCGGCGTGCTTGAGATTTATTGCCACTGGTTGTCCGGTTAATACCACCTTGCGGTTTTGCATTATGTGACCCACCATTTTTAGCGGGGGCTTTTTTACTTCCATTTTTTGGTTTTTGCCCCAGCGCAGGTTTTTTGTGTGCTGGCTTTCCATTTCCTGCAGCGCCGGATTTTCCTGCTCCCGCTCCTATTGTCATCCGCCGCCCCAGAACGATTGGTTCAGCTTTCGCGTTTGGATCTGGCTCAAAGCCATTGATGATTTCTTTGTCTATATTGCGCTTGATGAGTTTTTCAATGTCGCGCAAGAATTTATCTTCATCAATGCAAACCAGTGATACGGCAATACCTTCCGCGTCGGCGCGACCGGTGCGTCCTATACGGTGCACATAATCTTCCGGGACATTAGGCAACTCATAATTAACGACATAAGGTAATTGGTCGATATCAATTCCGCGTGCGGCGATGTCAGTGGCAACCAGCGCGCGAATGCTTCCGCGTTTAAAATCATCCAGCGCTTTGGTGCGTGCGCCTTGACTTTTATTGCCATGAATTGCTGCGGCGCTTATTCCATCATCAAGCAATTGTTCGGTTAGTTTGTTCGCGCCGTGTTTGGTGCGGGTAAAAATCAACACTTGTTGCCAATTACCTTGGTTTATCAGATGCGCTAAAAGCTCACGTTTGCGATTGCGGTCAACAGGATGCACGCGTTGGGTGACTCTCTCTGATGCCGTATTTCTGCGGGCGACTTCAATCAGTGTTGGTTGATTTAATAATTTATCAGCGAGCGCTTTGATTTCATCTGAAAACGTTGCCGAAAAAAGCAGGTTCTGGCGTTGTTTGGGTAACAGTGCCAATACTTTTTTGATGTCGTGGATAAAACCCATATCGAGCATGCGGTCGGCTTCATCCAAAACCAATATTTCTACTTGTTTTAAACTGACCGCATTTTGATTGACTAAATCAAGTAAGCGGCCAGGTGTTGCAACTAAAACGTCTACTCCACCACGCAGCTTCATCATTTGCGGATTAATGCTGACACCGCCAAAAACAACGGTTGAGCGAAGCGGTAAATATTTTCCATAAGTGCGCACACTTTCATAAACCTGTGCAGCAAGCTCGCGTGTAGGTGTCAAAATCAGGGCGCGTACGGGCCGACGACCATTACTGGTTTTTTCAACGTTTGCTTTGCTCAGTTTTTCCAGTAATGGCAAGGTAAAACCGGCGGTTTTACCTGTGCCGGTTTGGGCTCCTGCCAGAATATCGCCACCGTTTAACACAGCAGGAATCGCTTGTAATTGAATAGGAGTAGGTGTGCTGTAGCCCTCATCGGCAATAGCACGCAGTATATCGGCCCGTAGACCGAGATTTTCGAAAGACATAAGAATTTCCTGTTGCTCGGCCTCCCGCATAGCGGGCAAGGTCTGGCGAGCGGAGATATGGCAAGCATTTGACACTTGCAACAAAAAGAGGGCGGTACTGACCTTAAGGGTACCGCCGCGCATGGTACGCAGTTACTTGGCAATATGCCAGTTACTTTTTAATCAATTTTTGATGAAGCTTATTACCAATTTCATGAGGGCGATGAATTTACTTCACCGGCTTGCGTAGCCAGTGCCTGTTCCGCTGCTTTACGGTTGCGCGCCAAATGCAATATCCATAAAGCGGCCAACCCCAGTATTAAAAAGCCACTGGTAACAGGAATGAGTGTGTTGTTATACATCTGTCCTATTGCTGTGCCAATTATCATCGATAAAATTGATGAGCTTGCACCAATGATCGCGGATGCAATTCCTGCAACATGTCCCATGGGCTCCATCGCCATCGCGTTAACATTGCCAAAAACCAACCCAAAACAAAAAAATAACACAGCCGCGTAGAGCAAAAAAATCCAAAGATTGACCGGAATTAATAAGATAACAATCAAAAATATTCCTGAGCTGGCAATAATTCCCAATACTGCACGATTGCACAAAAAATCCATTCCCCACTTTTGCACAAAGCGCGCATTAACCAACGAGGCAAGGCCAAACACTAACGCCAATAAACCAAAATACACAGTAAATAATTTTCCGGTATTAAAAAGCTCCTGAAAAATTTGTTGCGATGAGTTGAGGTAACCTAAAAAACTGCCAAAAAATAATCCCATACAGAGCGTGTAACACATAGTGCTGTAATTGCTGATGACCTCTTTGAAACCATCGATAAAGCCACGTGTTGTGAAGGGAATGCGATATTCTTTGGGCAGCGTTTCTTCCAGCCGAATAAAAATCCAGATCCCAATAATAAGTGCATAAACAATATAGAGAACAAAAATATAGCGCCATGAACTGACAAGTAAAACGGCTTGACCAATACTGGGAGCGAGTGCTGGCACCATAATAAAAATCATCATCACCAGAGACATGATTCGTGCCATCTCATTACCGGTATATTTATCACGCACAATTGAAATGGCGGATACGTAAGGGCCGGCAACTCCCAAGCCTTGAATAAAACGCCCGAGCAGTAATGTATTAATGTCTTGCGCAAAAAAACAAATCACGCTGCCCACTAAAAATAAGCTGATGCCCGCATACAGTATTTTTTTGCGCCCCGTAGCATCGGATAACGGGCCACATATCAATTGACCTAATGCCATTCCCAGAAAAAGGGCGCTGATAATATATTGTGCTTCGTTTGCATGGCTTACAGTGATTTCTTTACTGATAAATCCAAGTGCTGGTAAAAGAGCATCAATTGACATGGCAACAACAGACATCAGTAGCGCTATCAAGAGTGTAAATTCGCCTGCAGAAATCCGCGATTTGGTTGGGTGAGTAGAATAATCAGACATACAGTGTTCCATCTAAATAGGGTGAATTGCATGGACAATGAGTGTTGGGCGCAGGGGCACCATAGTGTTAATGGTTGCCCTGCATGTCAGTAGGCTGATCGATCAATCCGTTTTGCGATCAGTTGGATCAATCGCATCAATCAATAGCCGCGTGAGTAAACAATAGTCACGTGAGTAAACAATAGTCGGGTGAAGCAGTAGGAAATCGACAGTGTGTGAATAATAAATGTGAAACAGAAGAGAGGCCTGTAACAAATTGTGTTTTGTGGCAGGCCTCAATGCTTGGACTTAGTGGCGAGGGAGTTTGTACATAATGCCACCATCATAAGGCAGTTTGGGGAGATGTTTTTCCATCAGCATAATGGCGTCGTTATATATATTTTTAACGTCTGGTTTCACACCAATTTCCATGCGTCGTGACAGCATAGTGACAGGAAACAGGCAATCACTGGTTTTTTTAACGCAGAGCGCGCGGCTGCGCCCGATTTCATCCTCGTAGATTTTCCATTCAAATGTGTTGGGAAAGTCTGCCAGCATGACATTGCCCAGCACTACGCCCATTGCTTGTTGGGTTTCATAATCATCGGTACTAACAAGGCTGTCATTCACTATGCGCTGTAAGGTGTCGAGATCACTCAGGTCACGTCTGATTTTATTGCCCGTTTTTGTCTGGGCTAATTCATTGACGCTGTTGATTTCTTTTTCCATGCGATTTTGATCCATCCAACTAAGTTCGGATACTGTCGATGCTTTTTGGGAGGTGGCTTGAGCGGCCGAATTGCCCACCACGTTCATCGGCGATTGTGCAAACACTGTTGGTGATAAGAGTGTCAGGGCAATAAAGGGGTAAATCAGTTTCATTGTATCCTCTCAACTTAATTGAAGATCATTCAGGATTGAAGATCATTCAGGTGCAATTAGTGTTTGGTCAGTGTTTCAGTTGTATCGGAGCGCGTGCCTGTATTGCTAAAAATTAGCGGCTGCGGATTGACATCACTTAGCGGAACCGAAAAGCCGTTAGCATTGACGATATGAATATGTTCACTTTTCAATTGTCGCGGCTCCGCAAGGCCGCATGAGTGCGCGATCATGCATACACTTTTGGTCATGTTAGTTTGATAGGCCGCAACACGTTCTGTTTTATCAGCGGGGTTGAGCCCTTTTTGTAATTGTTCATTGTGAGTAGTGATGCCGGTAGGGCAGGTGTTCTTATGGCATTGCAACGCTTGTATACAGCCAAGTGCAAACATAAACCCGCGGGCGCTATTAACAAAATCTGCGCCACTGGCGAGTGCCCAGGCAACCATATGTGGTGTGACTAATTTACCCGCGACAATTAATTTGATGCGGTCTTTTAACCCCGATTCTGTCAGCAGCGCGCTGACCCATGGCAAACTTTCTTTGATGGGAAGGCCAACATGATCCATTAAAGGTTGTGGTGCAGCCCCGCTTCCGCCGTCAGCGCTATCGAGCGTAATAAAGTCGGGCGCTGCTTCAATGCCTTGTACACGGATTTCAGTGATCAAATCGATCAACCAATTTTTTTCTCCCAGTACGGCTTTAAAACCAACGGGTTTTCCTGTCACATTGCGGATGTGATTGATCATATTCAGCAAATCAACGACAGAGCGGATATCGGTGTGGCCGTTGGGGCTGATGGAAGCCTGGCCTTCTGGAATACCACGAATGGCGGCGACTTCAGCCGACACTTTTTCGGCAGGCAATATGCCGCCTTTGCCGGGCTTTGCGCCCTGGCTTAATTTGATTTCAAACATTTTGATTTGCGGAAGCGCTGCGAGTTCCAGCAAGCGTGCATCACTTAAGTTACCGTCCAGATCGCGCACCCCGTATTTTGCAGTGCCTATCTGAAACACCAAATCGCAGCCGCCTTCCAAATGATACGGTGACAAACCCCCTTCGCCAGTATTCAACCAGCAACCGGCTTTTGCTGCACCGCGTGAGAGTGCAACGATGGCGGGGCGCGAAATTGCGCCATAGCTCATGCCGGAAATATTAAAAATCGAATGTGTGGTGTAAGGTTTTTTGCAAAATGGACCTACGGTGACAGGTGCAGGAATCAGCGCATCGCTTTCCATAATGGGGAATGCAGAATTTAAAAAAAGCAGTGTGCCGGGTTTGCTTAAATCCAGTGTTGAGCCAAAACCAATATTGCTATCAACATTTTTGGCCGCGCGATAAACCCATGAGCGATCAGCGCGATTGAATGGCATTTCCTCACGGTCATGCGCAAAAAAATATTGACGAAAAAACTCACCCAAGTGCTCAAAGAAATAGCGGAATCGTCCGATGACAGGGTAATTTTTACGGATGGTGTGAGTACTTTGGCTGATATCGACGATATACATCACGATCACGGCGAACAAAATAATGCCAATTGCGGCAATAAAAATCACTTCAAGCCAGGTCAGGACGGTAAGCGCCCAATGTGAGGTCGTCATCTGCAGTTATTCCACGTCATGAGTTGAAGATAAAAGATTTGGCTCTGTGTTCCTGCTGCCAATAATACGGGCAGGGTTGCCAGCCACTTTGCTAAAGCGCGCTACTGATTTGGTCACCAGGCTCCCCATACCGACAACCGCATGGTCACCAATTTCAACGCCATCCACAATACCGGTATTGGCTCCAATCCATACATCGCAACCGATACGTATACCCTTTGAGTTGACCGGTTGGTCTTTGATCAAGTGCGTCATTTCCATGCCGTGATTAAATGCATAGGCATAGCTATAGGCGGCAATGCGGGTGTTATCACCAATGACAATGCCCTTACGGCCGCCATCCAGGCTAACGTGGTGATTAATGGATACGCCATTACCCAGGGTTATTGGACCATGAAGGACGGAATCAGCGGCAATATAAGAGTCATCCCCAATCACTATCGCGCGCCCCGGTTCAGCAAACAGGCGGGCTTCCGGAGCGATGAAGCAGTTTTTACCAATAGAGATGGTTTCCATTGTCATCAAGTACGCTTGCCATTCATCCTGCCAGGCCTGCGCCCAGTGTCTCTGGGCAGGTTTTAGCCGTGCATACAACCAGGGCATATAGCTGAGCCGCAGTTTATGTTGCTGTCGGTATTTATCGGTATCTGGGTCGCTCATAGGAAAAATTGCAGACTTGTCGTATTCGAGGCTCGTGATTATAGGAGGAAACGAGGGCAGGGGTTAGTAACATACGGGTTAAATAAGCTCGCTGGGAATTGCAAATTAATGCAATTCCCAGACGGGGAAAGATGAAATAGAAATTAACGATTCGACTGACTGGTGCCAGTATTCAAGAGTTAAGTGAAAAGGTTAATTAAGGTGTCCGTTGGCTGTAGGTGATTGGTTTGTTTACTTGGCCGCTGGCGCTTCAACCGTAAGGTTGAAAGCTGGGCACAACATAAAACATGGAGCACTGACATAAGCGCTCTTAGGGAAAACCCGTCATTACGACAACCAAAACGGACACCTGAACTGATTATAGCCAGACCAATATTCTGCGCTAGCATCTGATTAGTTTTTTAAGGCGCAAATCTTTATTTTTTATAGCCGAAAGATTCTATGACTGTTACGCTCGTCGCCAGATTGATTGAGGGTTGGCTATGTATGATGTAATTGAAAATAATCCGGATTTTGTGGTGATCTACAAGAAACCTAATACCAGTTTCCACTCCGAAAATGGTGAGCCCGGACTATTTGAAACCGTCAAACAACGCGAAGGGTTTAGTGAGTTATATCCGGTGCACCGCTTGGATAAAGTAACGTCCGGTGTATTGGTGATGGCAAAAACAGCAGATGTGAATCGCCAGTTAGTGGATGCGTTTCGCCAGCGTCAAATTGAAAAATATTATCTTGCGATCAGCAACAAAAAGCCGCTCAAAAAGCAGGGCTTGATAAAAGGTGATATGTCACCCTCGCGACGAGGGGCTTATAAATTGTTACCTGCGCATGAGAACCCAGCGGTAACACAATTTTTTAGTAAAAGTATTGTTGCTGGGCGGCGTTTATTTATTATCAAACCCCATACCGGCAAAACACATCAAATCCGTGTTGCGTTAAAAAGTATTGGCGCTCCGATTACGGGCGACGCTTTATACGGCGATTCACAGCTTGCATCAATGTCTGACCGCTGTTATCTGCATGCATTTAGCATTGCATTTTTTATCAATGGTGCTCATTACCGTTACACACAAATGCCCCGTGAAGGTGACTATTTTTGCGATGAGTACTTCAGTTCTGCAAGTGCTGAATGGCAAGAACCCTGGTTATTGCCTTGGCCACAAATAGCGAGTGCGAATTGATGCCGCGGGTTAGCAGCAGGTTTGTATCCGTGTTTGTGTTATTGGTTGCATCAATAGCTGGATATATTTTTTATTTTCAATCTGCAACTGCTGATCGCTTGGTCAATACGGTTGAAGAAAACAAGTATCGTTTTTTCAAAACAGCCTGCTGGTTTGATGCTGATTGGACTGCAACCATCACTTGTGGCGAATTGCACACACCTGATAGCAGCGGACGATTTATTTTACCCGTCGTGATCTTGCATAGTGACGCAGAACAAGTTCGCGCTGATCCTGTTGTGTATTTACAGGGTGGGCCTGGTGCAGGTGCGCGTTTACATGGTGATGGCATCAAACAATGGCTGAGTTGGATGCGCTTTTCTCAATTACAGCGCGATCTTATTTTGCTGGATACTCGTGGCACCGGGCGCAGCAAGCCAGCATTGGTTTGCAGTGAATATAATCAGTTTAATCAGCAACTATTGAAAAAAAATATTTCTCTGCGTGATGAGTTATCGCAGGGTTTTGATGTGGCATCGGCATGTTTTGCTAAAGCTGCGAATATTGCCCCGGCATTGGATTATCGCAATTTAAGTACCCAAAGGTCAGCACAAGATGTACGTGCATTAATGGCAGAGTTAGGTTATCCCGAGTGGAATATCCTTGGTGTTTCTTACGGTACTCGTCTTGCACTTGAAATCGCACATCAAGAGCAGCAATTCGTTCACGATATAAAACTAAAATCGATGGTGTTGGACTCAGTTTATCCTGCAGGTTTCGGCGGCGTGCAAACCTGGCCACAAATGTTAGATGATGGTCTTAGGCATTTTTTTCATGGCTGCTCGGCGCAAAAAGACTGTTTTGGTCGCTTGGAAAGTATTGAGTCGATTGAACAGCAATTTTTAAGTGTGCTTTCGCACTTGCAAGTTGAGCCGTTTACATTGACTGTGCCCCGGTGGGATGGCGAAGCCCCGGTAACGTTCGTAGTCAATGATCATCGATTTTTATCAGCAACGTTTGCTGCTGTTTATAATCCAATTGATTGGCCAAAAATAATTGATGCGATGCGTGCCGTTCGTGAGCATCGAACATCATTGCTAAAACCATTGATTGAACCTTATGTAAATCAAAGTATGAGCAGTGATTTTAATAGTCTGACGTTTATGGCGGTAGATTGTGCTGATAATCCGGTGCAATCAGAAGCGGACTTTATTGCTGAGCTCACGCGATATCCTCTGTTACAGAATTACACCCGTGATCAATGGCGCTACCAGCTTTGTCATAAGCTGCAGAGTGAATCATCCCTGCTTGCAGTGGAACCCAAGGTGCCCACGTTAATGTTGGCAGGCACTTTGGACCCCGTCACACCTGTCAGTTGGGCGCAAGCTATCCATCAACAATGGCCACAAACACAATTGCGAGTTCGTAAACAGCTTGCTCACGCTGTATTGGCAAGCGATGTGTGCTTATTGGAGAATTTGGATAGGTTTTTTGACCAGCCTCAGGAAAAATTTATCGCATGCGCTGAAGGCGATGAATTGTCGGGAGGCACAAAGCAGCAGAAAAAAGTCACATCATTAGGCAGTGATTAAAAGAAGCAGTAATGAAAAATAGACTGAAATGAAAAACAAAAAGGCCGCATAAAAATATGCGGCCTTTTCGTTTAATTTTGGCTCCGCCTGCTGGACTCGAACCAGCGACCCAATGATTAACAGTCATTTGCTCTACCGACTGAGCTAAGGCGGAATAATGCTCTTCATGCTGAAGAGGCGCGCATGATAGCGATGCGCTATCCGTTGGTCAATATCCGCTGCTCAATCGGTTGCGCAGTATGTGGATGTTTTTTTGAAAAACGTGTTGTGAAAAAGCATGGCGATGAAATACAAAAAAGGACGCATTTGCGTCCTTTTTATTTTGCTGCTGATTACGGTATTACTATTCGTATTTGCAGAGATAAGATGTTTCCACATCTGCAGATACTTTGAAACGTTGGTTCGCTTCAACAATAAAGGTTTGTCCCGCAGAGAATGTTTCTGCTTTATCGCTACCTGGTAACACAACCGTCAGGCTGCCACTTACCACAGTCATATATTCTTTTTGGCTGGTACCGAATTCGTAGTCGCCTTTTGCCATCACACCAATTGTGGCAGGCAAAGTTTCGGTTTGGAAAGCGATAGATTTCACTGCGCCACCAAAGTATTCGTTCACTTTAAACATAGGGTGCTCCATTAAGAAGAGTGGGAATTGTTATCGGAATCCAACAACGGTTGCTGCAATTGTTGATGGCTGCTTGCGATGATAAAACTCTCGCGCACAAAAAAGGCCGCATGTTTATGCGGCCTTTTTCGTTTAATTTTGGCTCCGCCTGCTGGACTCGAACCAGCGACCCAATGATTAACAGTCATTTGCTCTACCGACTGAGCTAAGGCGGATCGGTGACTTCCTGTTTGGAAGTGGAGCGCATCATATAGAGGCGACTTTCGTTGGTCAACCCTTTTTTAGCGCCTATGGCCTGAAAAAATACCAATGAATTCAAAGCTGTCTATTAATTCCCCAGCTTGTGTTTTTGCTAGTCACTGCTGCGCGATGGTGTTTTGGGGAGTACGTTAATTGGCCAAGCTAATGACCTTGAAACTACCATTATCGGCCAGTGTGTTTATCTCCTTGAAGAGCGGTGCGGCCTTGCGCTCCAGTGGGATAAACTGGTTCACCACAAAAAGTGCTATCCCCTGCGGGGCCAATAGGTGTTTGGCGTTCAGGAGGAATTTGTCGGTCAGGTCACCATCAATGCCAAATCCTTGGTGAAAGGGGGGGTTGCACAGCAGTAGGTCGGCTTTTGCATTTATGCCTTTGCCTGCATCGGCTGCGATAATGTCGCCATTTAACTGATTGAATTGCAGGTTCTGCCGGGCAAGCTGCAGCGCAGCCGCGTTGTTATCGGTCATTATCCAGTGGTTGATACTGCTGCAGATATCGAGGCTCGCTGCTGCTATGGCCAGGTATCCATAACCACAACCCAAATCAACGCAGGTATTGAGCGGATTTGGCTGGGGGGATAATTGCTTGAGTTGTTCAATAAGCAATGCGCTGCCTGCGTCTACTTTATTCCAACCAAATAACCCCGGTTTGCTGTGCAGCTGTAGCCCTGAATCCGATGCAATAAGGCGCGGCTGCCGGTAGTCGCTATCATCCAACAACTCCGCTGCATTATATTCCGTGTATTTAGTAAGCTCGGAAGAATAAACCGGGCCATTTTTTACGATATTTTTCCCACTACCAAACAACTTGGCGATTTTTTCGATATAGGTTTTAGTCCCTTCGTTTTTATAGCCTGCCAATAATAATTTCCCTCCGGGCTTCAGGCAGCGCCAGGCTTGGTTGAACAAGTGATGTACCACAGGTTTTTCTTTTGACACACGATAAAAAATTTTATCAAGGCTGTTATCGGCGATTTCACTGCAATCAAAATCATTGAACTCTGTCGTGAATCCGCGCGCTTTTGCTTGCTCGGCAACATCCCAGCGATTGGTTAGCACCAATAATTGTTCTTCATGTAAAGCAGTAGGTAGGGTGTTGAGTGCATTTTCATCGGTACACCACAGAAAACGCGCGTTTTTATCGGCGTGAATTGCCGTTAATTCCCGGGTAATCCAATTCAGGGCTAAATCATTCATGGTGCTACGCTCTTTATTTCTTGCTCGGTTAGTGCGCGATATTCGCCGGGCGCTAATGCGGGATCTAATTGAATACCGCCAATGCTTTCGCGGTGCAGTGCCACTACGAGATTGCCTGCTGCTGCAAACATACGTTTGACTTGATGGTATTTCCCTTCATGAATTTTCAAGCGCGCTTCATGGCTGGATAGTAATTCCAGCTGTGCGGGGCGTGTAGGCGCTTTCTCACCGTGCAGTTGTACACCGGCAGCAAACAGTGCGGCAGTGTCATTGCTTATCGGGTTAGCAGTAGTGACGCGATAGACCTTGTCGCATTCGTGACGAGGTGAAGTGATGCGGTGATTCCATTGGCCATCGTCAGTTAATAACACCAATCCGGTCGTATCAATATCCAGACGCCCCACAATTTGTAATTCTTGCCAACGCGGCAAGCGAATTAAATCCACTACAACCGGGTGATCGCTGTCGCTATTGGCGCACACATAACCCAGTGGTTTATGCAGCATTAAATAGCGGGTTTTAAATGGTTCAACGATATTGCCATCAAGCGTAATGATTTCGTCGCCAACCAATTTTTGATCACCTTTTTTGGCGATAACATCATTCACGCTGACTCTGCCTGCTTTGATCGCTTGCTGGATAAGTGAGCGTGATGAATCGCTATTTTGGCTGAGAAACTTATCGAGACGCATTAGTGATCCTGAGCGGTAATCCAATTAGAGGGTAGGGCATGTTCCCAGTCAAATTGGTGAATTATTCGGGTAAATTTTGGTGCGAGCGGTGCCGTTAATGTCAGCGGCTCGCGGGTGATTGGGTGAATAAATTGCATTTCAGTCGATGCGAGCATTAGTCCGTCGCACGTAAATTTTTCCTGAAAAAAGCGGTTGTGATTACCCTTGCCGTGTTTTGCATCGCCAATAATCGGATGGCTGATATGTTTCATATGGCGGCGGATTTGATGCTTGCGGCCGGTCTTTGGTGTGCATTGAACCAGTGAATAGCGGGTGCAAGGATACTTATCGATACTAAACGGAAATTCGATTTGCGCCAGTGTTTTAAATTCGGTTATGGCTTCTTGTGCTGGCTTATCGGTGCGTGCTTTTTTATCGGTATATTTATCCAGCTCTTCAACTAACGGATGGTCGATAATACCTTGCCCGGGCGCAAAGCCGCGCACTAGTGCGATATAGGTTTTTGTCAGTGCATGACGGCTAAAAATATCGCCTAATTGCCGTGCAACGTCTGGCGAAAGTGCAAATACCAATACACCAGCTGTCGGTTTATCCAAGCGGTGAATCGGGTATACCAATTGCCCGAGTTGATCGCGCAACAACTGCACGGCAAAGCGTGTTTCATGTCGATCAATTTCACTGCGATGTACCAACAAGCCGCCCGGTTTATTGATGGCAACCAGATATTCATCGCGATAAATAATCGGCAGTGTCTCGGTCATTGCGTTGGCTTATAAAATGGTTTTGGTTTTTAAAGATATCGGGCTGTAAAAATAAAAGCAGGCGAGTGCCTGCTTTTATCGGTAACGCATAAGCAGCGCTAAAAATTATTGCGCACTTGTTGCTGCTTCGGTTGCATTGCCATTGGATTCAGCGGTACAGCTAAATCCCCAACCGCTTTGCTTTTCGGCAAACTCTGCCGCTTTCGCTTCGCATTGGCCTTCGGTGCTCTCATAGCTCCACAATGTTTGAGCGTTTCCGCCCTTCGTATAGTTCACTGTACAAGGCACCGGTTTGTCGGTTGATGTATAAGCGACTTCAATAACACGCTCTGCATTGCCCATCTTACAAGTATATTTAATTGCATCATTTGCAGTAGCAGAAACACTCACTGCCAACAAACTACCAACCAACAGAAATTTACGCATTTGATCTTTACTCCTTAAAAGTTAAATGGCGATACGAACAATAATGGGCAGCAATATTAGAGCGATGCAACAGAAAACATTAACCGATTTTCTTTTCGCCCGAGTCTACGGTTTGGTAAATCAATGTGTTGATTGTCATTGGGCCAACGCCGCCGGGAACTGGCGTGTAAGCAGCAACGCGATCAACCAACGGCTTCAATTCGATATCGCCCACACCACCGGGATGGTAGCCCGCATCGACAACAACAGCGCCATCTTTAATCCACTCGGCTTTAATAAATTCCGGTTTGCCCACAGCGCCAACCAGAATATCGGCCTGCTTGATTAGTGCCGGTAAATTTTGTGTGCGTGAATGGCAGATGGTGACGGTAGCGTTGGCGTTAAGCAGCATCAGTGCCATAGGTTTACCCAAAATAGGGCTGCGACCAACCACTACAGCGTGCTTGCCTGCGAGTTCAATTCCGTAAGCTTCCAACAAGCGCATAATGCCTTTTGGTGTTGCGCAACCATAAGCTTCTTCACCCATGCTCATACGGCCAAAACCCAAACAGGTTACGCCGTCTACATCTTTCTCTGCGCTGATTGCATCAAAGCACTGGCGCTCATCAATTTGGTGCGGAACCGGGTGCTGCAGCAGTATGCCGTGAACGTTGGGGTTGTTGTTTAATTCCTGGATTTTGGCAAGCAATTGCTCGGTTGTGGTAGATGAAGGCATCTCCACCTTCAATGACTCCATACCAATACGGGTACAGGCATTACCTTTCATTTTCACGTAGGTCGCAGAAGCTGGGTCATCACCCACCAGAATGGTCGCCAGAATAGGGGTTTGGCCATTGCTACGCGCTTTTAAAGCAGCAACGCGAGCAGAGAGTTCCTGTTCAGTTTTTTCGGCAAGGGCTTTGCCATCCAATACAAGTGCGGACATGGGCGCTAATTACCTGTGTAGTAAATTAAGAAAGGTGAAGGTTTGAGGTCGCGCATTTTCCCACAGTGAGTATAGAGCGCCAAGGAAATTAGTATTGCTGTATGGAAATAGTGAGCTTGAGGAGAATTGCAAAATAAGGAAAGTGGAGAGGGGTGATATAAGATCATTACGGGGATTGGGGTGGCTGATGGGGTTCGAACCCACGACCACTGGAATCACAATCCAGGGCTCTACCAACTGAGCTACAGCCACCGTAGCGAGAACAAGCAACACATCCATATGATGGGATTTTATCCCAACAGAAGTTTATCAAGTGAAGTGTGGGCGAGTAATTAATTGCCCAAATGGCGCACCCGGCAGGATTCGAACCTGCGACCACCCGCTTAGAAGGCGGGTGCTCTATCCAGCTGAGCTACGGGCACATGCTGGAGCAAACCTTGGCAGGTTCGATAAAAATATGGTCGGAGTGGAGGGATTCGAACCCCCGACATTCTGCTCCCAAAACAGACGCGCTACCGGGCTGCGCTACACTCCGACAACTCAAAACAGACTGCGTTTCGAGTGGTGCGCATATTAGCGATGAGACTTAGGCTCGTCAACGGAAAAAACACAACAAAATAAAATATTTAGCTCGTTCAGTTAAAATCTAATCAGCTTGTACAGCCACTATTCAATGTCTGTGAATTGCTTTGTCCTTTGCATGTTATTTAGGTGCAAGCCTGACGCTTGGCTAATAGCTTTTTATCTTTTCTCTGATTGTGTTTTGCCTATTGCCCTCAATATCCCTCTGTATGTCACTCTGGTTATCGGGCTTGTGTGTGTAGCATCGGCTCGTCAGAATACGCGATTACCTGTTTGGGAGACTTTATGCAAAACAATAATTTAGCTGTTGCGATGAAACTTGGTATGCGTCGGTTGGCGTCAGGTGTGTGTGTTCTCTCCACCACTCTCGCTGATAAACAACGATTTGCAATGACAGTTTCATCTGTGACGTCTGTTTCTGATTCACCCCCTTCTTTACTGGTCTGTATCAACCAGCTTGTCTCTCAACAAGGGCATCTTGCTACGCTAGGGAGTCAATTCGCAGTGAATGTTCTGTCGGCTGAGCATCAGGATGTTTCCAATATCTGTGCAGGTCGTGCGCCAACTCAGGATCGTTTTGAGGTAGGGAACTGGGAAGATGATGATACCGGACTTCCTGTCTTGTCAGATGCCCAGGCCGTATTTATCTGCCAGACAGATCATGTCACAACCTATGGCACTCATAAAATTGTTATCGGAGTGATCCATAAAGTGATTCTTAATGAGGTAGATGTAAATCCGCTGCTTTATGCCGATGGTAGTTATGGTGCATTCAAGCGCCAGTAGCCGGGCGCATAGCGTGTTGTTTCCTCGCGTTGATTTGAGTGATTACAGGTGTTCTCGCTAGATGGTTTTCAGAGGGCAAGATACAGAAAATTTTTTGTCAAAAATCAGCTTGCAATATGAATGTTTCGTGTCTATCGCGTGTTTAAGGTTAATGGCCACTAACTCTTTATGCACACCTGTTGGTCTTAAATCAATATCTTGCTCATGATGTGAGCATAATCGGAAAAAAATGGCTTTTTTTACTTGTTTTTTATTATAAGTTATTAATAAATAAGGAAAATTTTTTGTTGGCTAAAATATAGTCAATTTGTATCTGGTGCAGATTTTACAGGCCTTTTGGGCGGTTTCCCAAAAACTATCCACTAAGTTATCCACAGAAAATGTGGACAAAATTTTGATGAAATTTTTTGTGCAAAAAAGTTACAGTTTGTGTGTTATCTATCTTGTTTCGTAACAAGTCACAACAATGTGTGTGAATTTTTTCTGATTGAATGACTGGGTTTATCTATGAGCGAACGATTGAAGGTTGCTGTGCTGGGTGGTGGGAGTTTTGGTACGGCAATTGCCAATATTATTGCGTGTAACAGCCATCATACCTACTTATGGATGCGTTCTGAGGAACAGGCCAGGCAGTGCCAGGCAGAGCATCAAAATACACGCTATTTACCTGGTTACCAATTGCATGAGCAGTTGGTAATAACCGCTGATTTGGCACAGACGATCACGGGGGCCAATCTGGTATTTGTTTCTATACCCAGTCATTCATTTCGTGCTGTCGTTAGACAAATTAAGCCACTGTTGGGTGCTGATACTATGGTAGTAAGTACTGCCAAAGGTATAGAGCCGGAGGGGCATGGTTTTACCTTGATGAGTCAAATCCTTGAGCAGGAGCTTCCTGATCATAAGATCGGAGTGCTTAGCGGGCCTAACTTTGCAAAAGAAATCGTACAGCAGCAGCAGACAGGCACAGTGATCGCGAGTGAGAGTGATGTTGTGATTAATTGTGTCCAGCAGACCTTGAAGTCGCGTAGCTTCCGCGTTTACGCCAATCATGATCGGTACGGCGTTGAATTGGGCGGTGCGCTCAAAAACATCTACGCTATTATCTGCGGTATGGCTGCTGCCCTAGGAGCCGGGCACAACACCCAGGCGATGTTACTGACTCGCAGTCTTGCAGAGATGGGACGTTTTGCGCAGGTAATGGGTGCAAATCCAATGACGTTTTTAGGGTTGGCCGGTGTGGGCGATTTGATTTTGACTTGCACATCGGACTTGAGCCGTAATTATCGTGTTGGATTTGCCTTGGGACAGGGTAAACCGTTAGATGAAATTGTTGCATCATTAGGACAGGTGGCGGAAGGCGTTAACACTCTCCATCAGGTAAAACACAAAGCGGATGAGCTGGGTGTATACATGCCGCTGGTGTCCGGGTTGCATGCGGTTTTATTTGAAGGCAAAGCAATTGCTGAGGTTGCTCATGGTTTGATGGTGGGCGAGCAAGCAGATGATGTTGAATATTTAAGAGGTAATTGAAATGGACAATGAACAATTAAAATCCAATTTGACATCTAGCAAGCATTGGTTGCGCCTGGTGTTTATGTTGTTATTCGCAGCGGTATTACAGTTAGCCAGTTTAGTAATGTGGATTTTGGTTGCTGCACAATTTTTATTTTCCCTCATCACAGGCGAAGACAATCAACATTTGCGCCGCTTTGGTCATTCGTTATCAACTTACATTTACGATGTATTGAAATTTTTGTGTTACAGCAGTGAAGAAAAACCTTTCCCGTTTGCTGATTGGCCTACAGGAAAACGAGATGCGCCTAGCAATCCAGAAGCGACTCCTTCTGTGCAAGAGTCGCCAAAGCGTTTGGCTAGTGCACCAGATCAGGCGACAGAATAAATGATCGTTTACTTTCTGCGGCACGGACACGCAGAGTCTCAGGTAACGACGGACGAGGCTCGTGCTCTAACTGCCAAAGGCCGCAGTGATACATCAGTAGTCTTGCGTACGCGTGTAGAAAACATGAAAGGGGTATCACAGATATGGGCAAGCCCTTTAGTGCGTGCGCAGCAAACTGCTGAAATTGCGCAGAATTTTTTTCCTGCTGTGGCAATTCAAACAACACCGCTTTTGGTTCCTGAGGCAAGTCCCTCACTATTGTTGGATTGGTTGACCCAGCTGCCCTTGTTGGATAGCAACAATGCTATTTTGCTGGTGACCCATCAACCATTGGTGGGGCTATTGGTTAACCGACTATGCGGTAAAGCCGATCATTTTTATCCCATGGGAACAAGTTCTCTGGCTGCTATTGAATGTGATGTGATCGCAGCAGGTCTTGGCAATTTGCGCTGGCTTGAGCATGCACCTGTAGATAGTTAGTTTTTTGGTGTTTGGCTTCCCGGGTTCTTTTGCAAAACCCAATGCAATAACGCTCTAAATGTAACTCTCTAAAAAGAACATAAATGATTACCTTGTCGATTGCCTGAGTGAACGTTATGGTGCAAACAACCAAACCGCGCGAACTGGTTTTTACCGTAAATGGTATGGATTTCGCCGCGCAAGAGTGGGGAGAGGCGCATCATTTACCCGTGCTGGCGTTGCATGGCTGGCTGGACAACTCCTCCAGTTTTTATGCGCTCGCGCCTCGCTTGCACAATCTCCATATTGTTGCTCTGGATATGGCCGGACATGGGCAAAGCTCACATCGTCCGGGGCAAATGGCCTATACACCTTGGGATGATATTAATGATGTCCTCGCGGTTGCAGACTATCTGGGGTGGGAGCGTTTTGCGTTATTGGGTCATTCACGCGGTGCGATTATAGGTACTCTTGCGGCGGGTGCTTTTCCCGAGCGTTTTATTGCACTAGGGTTGGTTGAAGGGCTTCTGCCTGAGCCCGCAAAACCGCAAGATGCCCCCAAGCAATTGGCGGCGGCGATCACGGGGCTCAGGGCACAGCAACAAAAAACACCGTCGGTGTATCCCGATCTTACAATTGCTATCAAGGCGCGTGAACGCGGCATGTTTCCACTGAGCAATGCTGCAGCAAGTGCTTTGACGTTGCGTGGCGTAGTGCCAAAGGCCGATGGTTATTCGTGGAGTACTGATCCTCGCTTATTGGCACCATCGGTTATCAAGTTATCGGCAGAACAGTTGGGCTCGTTTGTGAATGCGGTGTCTGCTCCTGTAAAACTGCTGCTAGCAGAAGATGGGTTGCCAAAACTTTATGCCAATTATTTGCATGAAGTAAAACAGTTTCCTCATATTGATTTTGAAGTGTTGTCTGGTGGGCATCACTTGCATATGGAGCAGCAGGTCGATCAAGTTGCCGAAAAACTCAATCTGTTTTTTTCCTCTTTTGTGAAACAGTGGCAAACCAAACAATAATGCATTTTATTGCTGGCCAATTTATTAGCTTATTAGCGGTCAATGTTGAATCTTGTGTTGTGAGAGCCTATGAAATTCCGTTTACTCGTTTCAAGCTTGATTGTTGCATGTATCCCTTTCGCTTCATTTGCGGCTGAATTGCCACTAGAACACTATCCTCGCGCACGGATTATGTTCCAAAGCATTGCTGCTAATGATGATTATGTATTGGCTTTAAGCAGCTACAAAAAAATTGCGGGCAGCTGGCGCGTTGATCGTCAACAGCGATTGGCAGGTATGCTTGCGCGTTATACGTTGGAGTTACCAGAGGGCCATGGTGCCAGTAAAGGGTTCGATTTTTATCTGGATCAATTGCACGCGTTTAATGTGCGTGAGTTATTTCACTGTAAAAGCCGTGATTGCGGTACCAGTAATTCCTGGGCCAATAACCATTTCAAAATTTTGCAGTTGTATGGATTGGATCAGCACCAGCAATACGGTGCCTATGAAGTAATTACCGCTGATGCAAAACCTTTCTATGTTTCGCTTTACGCAGTGCAGCGAGGCAATAAACGCGTGTATTTGCAAGTTGATGTGTTGCATACCGACAAAGTGATTGAGTTAGGTATCGCATCAAGTCCTGAATCGATTATTAAATCCCTGCATGCCAATGGCTATTATGTATTTCCTGATTTGATTGTGGGGAATGTGAAAACAGATCGGCCTATTCAAATAAAGCCTGCACATATCAAGGCGCTGGTGGATGTGTTGGCGCTTGAGCCAGAGTGGGAGATTGCATTGGTTGGGCACGATTATGCCCCAGTCTCTTTGGAGCAGCAGCAACAGTATTCACTTGCCTATGCTGAGCAATTAAAAGCGGAGTTATTGGAGCAGGGAGTTGCTGCACAGCGTATGAGTAGTTATGGCTTGGGTAGTCTGGCTCCCGCCGGAAGAGGCGACAGGAGCGCGCGAGTAGAAATCGTTAAGGTTGAAACAGATTGATACGGCCTAGCGAATCAACGATAAAAATTCATTGCGTGTTGCCTGGCTGCTGCGGAAACTGCCGCGCATAGCAGAAGTTTTCATTGACGAGTTCTGCTTTTCCACGCCACGCATCATCATGCACATATGTTTCGCCTCAATAATGACACCCACGCCGGAGGCTCCGGTAATTTCCTGAATGCATTCGGCGATCTGTACCGTCAATTGTTCCTGAATTTGTAAGCGACGGGCGAACATATCCACAATCCGTGCAACTTTTGACAACCCTAATACTTTCCCGGTAGGGATATAGGCGACATGTGCTTTTCCGATAAAGGGAAGCAAGTGATGTTCGCATAGAGAGTAGAGCTCGATGTCTTTCACCAGGATCATTTCGTCGGAATCAGAGGGGAAGAGCGCATCATTAACTACTTCTTCCAATGTCTGGTTGTATCCGCGAGTCAGGAATTGAAAGGCTTTTGCGGCGCGGTCGGGTGTATCCAATAAGCCTGGGCGGGTTAAATCTTCGCCAATCCCGGCGATTATGTTTGCAAAATGTTCTCTCATTGAAAGCTCCTCAAGCGGCAATATCATGTTGCCTTGCACAAAACGGCAGTTTACCGCTTTCAGCGACTATCGCGAAAACATAAATCCTGATTTGCCTGATGAATTGGGTAGAATGCGCGCACTTATTTGTTCTTGGGGGTTTTAATGGCTCACTCATCTCATCCATCCAGCCGGTTTGAACAGGCGTGTACCGAGTTATCCAGCATCCGCGATTTTTTGCGATGGGGTGCTAGCGAGTTTGTGGCTGCCAAGTTGTTTTATGGGCATGGCACTGACAACCCTTGGGATGAAGCAGAGCAACTGGTTCTGCACGCGTTACACATGGTTCCGCCCTTGGCTGATGAATGGTTGGATGCCCGTTTGACGACCGATGAGCGTGCGCGTGTAGTCAGTAATATCCAGCGGCGTATTGAGGAGCGAATTCCTGCTGCTTACATTACCGGGCAAGCCTGGTTTGCCGGATTGCCATTTGCCGTTGATGAGCGGGTATTGGTGCCAAGATCGCCGCTTGCCGAGCTTATCAAGAAAGGCTTTGCGCCTTGGCTCACACAAGAACCACGTGAAATTTTGGATCTCTGTACTGGCAGCGGTTGTATCGGTATTGCCTGTGCTTACCAGTTTCCGGATGCAACGGTGCAACTGAGCGATATATCGTTCGATGCTCTGGCCGTTGCGGAAGAAAACATCGCCCAGCATGGATTGAGCGAGCGCGTCTTTGCGTTGCAGTCAGATTTGTTTGAAAACCTGCATGGGCAGAGGTTTGATCTGATTGTATCCAACCCGCCTTATGTGGATGCCGATGATATGGCGAGCTTGCCCGATGAATTCCATGCTGAACCGGAGTTGGGTTTGGCATCGGGTGATGACGGGTTGGATTTTACCCGTCGATTGCTCACAGAAGCGGCGGCTTATTTGACTGAGAATGGGCTGTTGGTGGTTGAAGTGGGGAACTCCTGGCCCGCATTGGCAGACGCCTATCCTGCACTGCCATTTACATGGGTGGAGTTTGAACACGGCGGACATGGTGTATTTATATTGACCGCACAACAGTTGCGCACTGCGCAAATGGCGGGTGTGGTATAGACGGCCTATGGCGATGCGTCTGGACGGTGACTCACGTATAATCGTCACACTTTTTACTTATTCGATTACTCATCCGGCGACCTGGCTTTTTTCGGTGCCGGATTCTGACCTCTGGAAATAGCGAATGTCTGGAAATACGTACGGCAAATTATTCACAGTAACTACGTTTGGTGAAAGTCACGGGATTGCATTGGGTGCAATTGTTGATGGTTGTCCGCCCGGCTTGGAGTTGACGGAGGCAGACATCCAGATTGATCTGGATCGTCGTAAACCCGGCACCTCACGCTATACCACCCAGCGCCGCGAAGAGGATTCAGTAAAAATTTTATCGGGTGTATTTGAGGGTAAAACCACAGGAACACCGATTGGGATGCTGATTGAGAATACTGATCAACGCTCCAAAGATTATTCCAATATCAAAGACCAATTCCGTCCGGCGCATGCAGATTACACCTACATGCAAAAATACGGTGTGCGCGATTATCGCGGTGGCGGCCGTTCATCGGCGCGTGAAACAGCGATGCGCGTGGCAGCGGGCTCGATTGCAAAAAAATACCTGAAAGATTTTCACGGTATTGAAGTGCGCGGTTATCTGTCACAACTCGGGCCAATCAAAATTGAGACCGTGGATTGGGATCAGGTAGATCAAAACCCATTCTTTTGTCCTGATGCGAGCAAAGTGCCAGAGATGGAAGAATTTATGAAAGCCCTGAATAAAGAGGGTGATTCGATTGGTGCAAAAATTACCGTTGTGGCAACCAATGTTCCGCCAGGTTTGGGTGAGCCGATCTTTGATCGATTGGATGCAGAAATCGCCCATGCATTGATGAGCATCAACGCAGTAAAAGGCGTAGAGATCGGTGAAGGTTTTGCAGTTGTTGAACAGCGCGGCAGCAAGCACCGCGATGAAATGACGCCGGAAGGATTTTTATCCAATAATGCTGGCGGGATTTTAGGCGGCATTTCCTCCGGACAAGATATTATTGCGAATATCGCGCTGAAGCCGACCTCTAGTTTGCACATTCCCGGGCGCAGTGTTGATGTGCATGGCAATCCGGTTGAGGTGATTACCAAAGGTCGTCACGACCCTTGCGTTGGAATTCGTGCAACGCCAATTGCCGAGGCAATGCTGGCATTGGTGTTGATGGATCACCTGTTGCGCCAGCGTGCACAAAACGGTGCGGTGAAGCATTCAATTCCGGTAATCCCCGCCAGCGTAAAACCCTAGCAGTGAAGACGTTCGATAGCGCAAACACGCTATTTCAATTATCGGTGCGCGGATTGGTTTGGTACAAACAGCCACCCGCGCCAGATTCACTCCCGCCGTTGCCTGATTATGTCTCTTTCTTTTGCGCAGCAAGCAATTCCCTACTGGCGTCTCTCCGGATTTTATTTTTTTTATTTTGCAGTCGTCGGCACATTGATTCCTTATTGGGGCGTTTACCTGAAAGACTTGGGTTATTCATCGCAAGATGTGGGGGTGCTCAGCGCCATTATTATGGCTACGCGCATTATTGCCCCCAATTTTTGGGGGTGGCTGGCTGACCATACTCGCCAACGTTTGCGTATTATCCGCATGGGAAGTTTTGCAGCCTGTATTATTTTTGCGGGCATTTTGCTTGACCAGCGTTATTGGTGGCTGGTGTTAGTGGTGAGCTGTTACACCTTTTTCTGGCACGCTGTGCTGCCGCAGTTTGAAGTAATAACCTTGGGTTATCTCGGCAATAATTATCATCGTTACAGCCAAATCCGCTTGTGGGGGTCGCTCGGCTTTATTGCTGCGGTGGTGGGATTGGGTTTGGTATTTGATGTGTTGCCAGTGCGTTATCTACCGCTTTTTATTCTGACATTCCTGATTTTAATTTGGCTTTCCAGTCTAAGTTTGCAGGATGCGAGCATTAAAAAATCGGATACTGCCCGTGGTGGTTTTTTACAGTTGGTTTTGCAGCCGGGCATGCTGTGTTTTTTAGCGGCCAGTTTTTTATTGCAATTAAGCCACGGGCCTTATTACACCTTTTACACCTTATATTTGGTAGAAAATTACGCTTACACCAGCACAGCGGCAGGTTTATTGTGGGCGTTGGGGGTGTTGGCTGAAGTTGCTATTTTTATTGTGATGCACCGGTTATTGCCGCAATTCAGTTTGCGCCATTTATTGATATTCAGTTTGTTAGCCACTGCAGTTCGTTGGTTGTTGATTGGGTTTTATGCGGATTCGCTGGCAATTTTATTGTTTGCGCAGCTCTTGCACGCATGCAGTTTTGGTATTGCCCATGCGGCAGCTATTGAGTGGATACGTATTCATTTTCAAGGATCGCATCAGGGCCAAGCGCAAGCGATGTACAGCTCATTGGGTTTTGGTGCAGGCGGTGCAGCAGGTGCATTGATTGGCGGCTTGCTCTGGGATTATAGTGCGGCAATGACCTACACTCTGGCCGCTGCTGCAGTGCTACTGGCAGCCGTGCTTTGCATTGTGTGGTTGTATCCTTCACCTGACGCTGTGGGGCATTCTCATCATGGATAATGTAACGGTTACGTTAGTGCAACAGGTGATCGAGCCTAACGATCCCCAAAAAAATCTCGATGTGTTATCAGCCGAGCTGGAAGCCCTGTCATCGACAGATTTAATTATTTTGCCCGAAGTATTCACCACTGGTTTTTGTGCTGGCGCGCGTAATTATGCTGAACAAGTCGATGGCCGTGCATACCAATGGATGCATCAACACGCATCGCGCCACAAGGCTGTTATTACTGGTAGCTTGGTGGTGAAAGAGGGCGACCAGTTTTTTAATCGCATGGTGTGGATGCGCCCGGATGGAACCTATACACATTACGACAAGCGTCATTTGTTTCGTATGGCCGGCGAACACACACGTTATGCGATGGGAAATCAGCGCATAGTGGTTGAGCTTAAAGGGTGGCGAATTTTGCCGTTGATTTGCTACGACCTGCGTTTTCCAGTGTGGAGCCGCAATCGCAACGATTACGATCTAGCCATTTATGTGGCCAACTGGCCAAGTGCACGGGCATTGCATTGGAATCGTTTATTACAAGCGCGCGCCATTGAAAATTTAAGTTATGTTGTGGGTGTGAATCGTGTGGGAATGGATGAAGCAGGGCAGCACTATGCCGGTGATTCCAGTGTGTACAGTGCAGCGGGTGAATTGATTGCAACCAGTCAGGAGGCACAACTCATTACAGTTGAACTTCATGCTGATAAATTACACAGCTATCGCGAACGTTTTCCAGCACATTTGGATGCTGATTCGTTTGAATTATTGATGAAATAATTGTCGCGGCCATTAACGTCGCTCAGAGGTGAAACATGCCAAAAGGTTTTGGTGACAAGCTGGTAATCGCAATATCGTCGCGCGCGCTGTTTAACCTTGATGAGAGTCATCAGGTGTATATCAACCAGGGCTTGGAAGCCTATGCAAAATACCAGATCGATCATGAAGATGAGGTGCTGGAGCCTGGCGATGCTTTCCCTTTGGTGAAAAAATTATTGCGCTTGAATGAGCGTCTTGGTGGTGAGCCATTGGTTGAAGTGATTTTGTTGTCGCGCAACAGCGCCGATACCGGTTTGCGTGTATTCAACTCGGTAGAGCATTACGGATTGAAAATAAGTCGCGCGGCATTTTGTGGTGGTACATCGCCTTACCGTTATGCTTCCGCCTTTGGTTGCCATTTATTTTTATCAACAGAGCCTGAAGATGTCCGGCAAGCGCTGGATCATGGGATGGCAGCAGCAACGTTGATTGCATCCAATAATCAAGTCGAAAATGAAGATGAATTGCGTTTTGCATTCGATGGTGACGCGGTTATTTTTTCAGATGAGGCTGAACAAGTATTCAAGCTGCAAGGATTATCGGCGTTTACAGAAAGTGAGAAGGCTGCTGCAAAACAACCACTCAGTGGCGGTCCATTCAAGCAATTTCTGGCTGCGTTACATAACTTGCAAGCAGAGTTTGGTGAGAACTGCCCCATACGCACAGCGCTGGTGACGGCGCGCTCGGCACCCGCGCATGAACGTGTTATCCGTACATTGCGTGCGTGGAATATCCGTATTGATGAATCTTTGTTTTTGGGTGGTTTATCAAAAGGGAGTTTCCTGAAGGCTTATGGTGCAGATGTTTTCTTTGATGACCAACCCATGCATTGCGAGTCTGCTCGCGAACATGTTGCAACTGGTCATGTGCCGCATGGTATAGCCAACCGTCCCGCCTCTTCTTGAGCTTCGCTCCTTTCTGTAACATCCCATATAGCTAATATGGCGTGTTACAGGGGTGATTTTCGTTATTTTTGTAATATTCCTTCGCCAAAAACTTTGAATTTTCGGGATATAGTCTAAAGTTGTAACAAGACCTGCCTGTAGCACAATTCATAATTGTCAGGCATGTGGTATCGCCTGATTGATTCTGTATTGATTCGGTAGAAAAGTGATTCATTGTGTTTTTATAGCTTCGGGTTTGCCCGAAGTTCGGTTCCGGTGATTGCCTCCGGCAAATGCCCCAGTGAGTGAGCCAATCGGAGGGCTTATGAAGCTGCAACAACTACGTTATATCTGGGAAGTGGCCCATCATGACCTTAATGTGTCAGCCACCGCACAGAGCCTTTATACCTCCCAGCCAGGGATCAGTAAGCAAATTCGCTTGCTGGAAGATGAGTTGGGAGTAGAAATTTTCTCACGCAGTGGTAAACACCTCACGCGGATTACGCCTGCAGGTGAAGCCATTCTTAAAACAGCAGGTGAAATCCTGCGTAAAGTCGAGAGCATCAAACAAGTCGCCCAAGAGTTCAGTAATGAGCGTAAGGGTACTTTGACACTTGCGACTACCCACACCCAGGCGCGCTATGCACTGCCACCGGTGATTGGTTCGTTTATCAAACAGTATCCGGAAGTGTCGCTACATATGCACCAAGGTACGCCGATGCAGATTTCCGAAATGGCTGCAGATGGTACGGTGGATTTTGCGATTGCAACGGAAGCGATGGAGCTTTTTAGTGATCTGATTATGATGCCGTGCTATCGCTGGAACCGCAGCATCGTAGTCCCTAAAAACCATCCATTAGCGCAGGTTTCCAACTTGACGTTGGAAGAGGTCGCCAAGTATCCAATTGTCACTTACGTATTCGGGTTTACCGGCCGCTCGAAGTTGGATGAGGCGTTTATCAATCGTGGCCTTGCACCCAAGGTGGTATTTACCGCGGCTGATGCAGACGTCATCAAAACCTATGTCCGTTTGGGGTTAGGTGTTGGGATTATCGCGAGCATGGCATACAACGAATCGGTCGATAATGATTTGGTTGCGTTGGATGCAAGCCATCTGTTTGAGTCCAGTGTGACCAAAATTGGTTTCCGACGCGGTACTTTCTTGCGCGGATTCATGTATGACTTTATTGAAAAGTTTGCGCCGCACCTGACGAAAGATATTATCAACGAGGCTTTCAATCGCCATTCGCGCGCTGAACTTGATGAATTGTTTGAAGATATCAAGATCCCTACGCATTAACTGCGGTACCTAAAAAAGCCGGACACTAGTCCGGTTTTTTTATTGATAAGTTTTTTATTATCAAAGAGTTACCGATATTTTCTCACTTATTCCCAAGCTTTTTCCTCTGCCGTTTCATTCGCCCACTAAGCGGCGATCCCCCAGTAATGTATTCATTGTTCTGAAAATATTTGTACAAAATATTTGAGATGTACAACTTTGTGCGCAATACTTATACAGTCTTAAAACATTGTATAGGTTTTTGTATGGGCAAGATTCCTGTGGGTGTTAGTCAGTGTCTTTTGGGTGAAAAAGTCCGTTTTGATGGTGGCCATAAACGCAGTCGTTATCTGACGGATGTATTGGGTGATTACATGGAGTTCCGGCCAGTATGCCCTGAGGTTGCTATTGGCTTGGGAATTCCGCGTAAACCTATACGCCTTGTGGTGATTGGCGATGAAACCCGTGTGCGTGGCGTTGAAAACCCGGACCTTGATGTGACCGATGCACTGGTCGCACAAGCAGAAGCAGCTGCGCAGCAAATGCCGGATATTTGTGGCTATGTGTTCATGCAGAATTCCCCGAGTTGCGGTGCCTACGGGATGAAACGCTACCGCACCAATGGATATTCGATGGATAACAAAGGGCGTGGCGCTTACGCCAAACGCTTTATGGAGTTAATGCCGCTTTTGCCCGTGGAAGAAGCGGGGCGGTTAAATGACGCGGGTTTGCGCGATAACTTTCTTGCGCGCGTGTTTGCTTATCATGATTTTAAAACCCATGTTGCACCTGCACCGACCGCTAAAAAGCTGATCGAATTTTATTCCCGCTATAAATACCAGGTAATGGCGCACCACGTACCCAGCTATTTTTCGATTGGCCGTTATCTTTCCAATCTTGCTGGCCGCGATATTCATGCAAGCAGCGAAGAGTTTTTCCGCCTGTTTATGGAAGCTTTATCCCACCACGCCACGCGCAAAGGCAACACCAACGCGATGATGCACTTGCGTGGTTATTTGAAAGAAGTCATCAGCACGGTAGAAAAGCAAGAGTTGTCACAATTGATCGATTCCTACAAAGCCGGTCTTGTGCCCTTGGTGGTGCCGTTAACCTTGCTCAAGCATCACTTGCTCAAGTTGGATAATCCTTATTTGAAATCGCAAACCTTCTGGTCTCCGCATCCAGAACGCTTGGGTTTACGTAATCATATTATCGAGAGCGCCTGATGTACGCGGCAGATAAAGACATTGCACTGTCCACGCAAGATGATTGGGTGCCTATCCGGGAAATTTCACGGGTGACGGGTGTGAATACCGTGACCTTGCGTGCATGGGAACGACGTTATGGTTTGTTGGTGCCACGCCGTACTGAGAAAGGGCATAGGTTGTATAGCCGCGATGATATTTCGCGTGTTCAGGAAATCCAGCGTTGGCTTGTGCGTGGTCTGGCGATCGGTAAAGTGAAAGCGTTGTTAGCCAATACGGAACGGGAATACGAATTACCGCCTATCGATTCTGTGTGGTTAACGTTAGTCGCGCAATTTCATACTGCATTGGGGAATTTTCAGCGTCATTCGCTGGAGCGTTTGATCGAGGAAACCTTCGCGTTGTATCCGACGGAAATGTTGGCTGATTACGTGGTGCAGCCAGTGTTGCAGACACTTCAGGGCGATGAGCCGGGCAAGGCTGCGCAGCGTGCGTTTTTTACCGCTGTTTTGCAGGAGTATCTTGT
This sequence comes from Cellvibrio sp. pealriver, assembly GCF_001183545.1. Classification (NCBI taxonomy): domain Bacteria; kingdom Pseudomonadati; phylum Pseudomonadota; class Gammaproteobacteria; order Cellvibrionales; family Cellvibrionaceae; genus Cellvibrio; species Cellvibrio sp. pealriver. The sequence continues at coordinate 1,635,909 of NZ_KQ236688.1, read as the reverse complement.
GGCAGGGCAACAGCGCTTGCGCCAGTCGGCACAGCATGCTGGTGTCGTGTTAGTGTCGGTTGGTGCCAATGAAAATCCGCTATTACTGCACACGCTTAATTACAGTTTACTTGTCCATCAGTATCAGGCCGAATGTCTGGGTTATCTTGAATGGTGTGATATCCAGATATGTACCGAAGCCTTGAGTGCAAAAATACTTGTGATTATCGGTTATGAAAACCTGAATGCTGGCGGGCTCAAGCTACAATTGGATGTATGGCGGGAAAGATCCGGTATTCCTGTGATTGTGGCGGGTAATCTGGCGCAGGTGTTTAATGCGTTGGCTACTGACCCGGGTTCAGGGGTATTGACCTGTGAGAATCACCAACAGGTACTGGCTGCCATAAAACAATTATTAAAAGCTGATCAAAAGGGATGAGTCATTTATATGGCGCTCACGGTTCCACAAAAGGTACGTAATTTGTACCAACGTTTTGATAAAAAAATTCTCAAAACAATGCCCGATGTCTATAGCGATGATATCCAATTCCGCGATCCTCTCCATGCGTTGAATGGTTTGTCTAATCTCACTGAGTATCTCTCAGGCATGATGGACGATTTGCTCGAGTGTCGTTTTGAGTTCCATCACTCAATGGAACTTCCCGAGCGTGGCGAGGCGTTATTGTTTTGGACGATGCATTACCGCCATAAAAAATTAGCGGGCGGAAAACAATTGGAGCTAACGGGTAATACGCACCTTTTATTTAAAGATAAAGTCTATTACCACCGCGATTATTTTGATGCGGGCTCATTGTTGTACGAGCATCTTCCGGTAATGGGTTTTGCCATCCGGCAAATCAAGAAAAAAGTAGGCGCTAAATGACGGCATTGGTGTGGCTGAGGCATGATTTACGTGTGCGGGATAATCCCGCGTTATTCAAAGCGGCAGAGTTAGGTCAGGGCGTTGTGGCAGTGTATGTTCACTGTGAAGCCTATGTACGCTTGCATACTGTTGCACCGGTGCAATTGGATTTTATTCGCCGCCATTTGCATATCATGGCAAACAGTTTGGCAGAGCTTAATATTCCCCTCGAATTAATCTGCGTTAAATCGCCAAAAGACATTGCGCCTGCAGTGCTACAGCTCGCGCGCAAATGGAAAGTGGAACATTGTTTTTTTAATGCGGAATATCCAGTTAATGAGTTGAATCGCGATCTGGCGGTTAATCAGCTTCTGCGTGATGAAGGTATTTTGGTTAAGCGATGTCATGATCGCTGTATTGTGCCGCCGGGTATGATCCGCAATGGGCAAGGTGAGCCTTATAAAGTTTTTACCGCGTTTAAAAAGAAATGGCTACAAACGGTGATGCCAGTGAGCATGGCTCCGCTGGGTTTGCCAACTGCCCAGCCCGGCGCATTTGTTAAGCCGAACGTTATTTCTGCTGCTGACATTGATGCGTTATTTGCAGCGCATGAGTTGCGCGATTTGTCATCCCTGTGGCCAGCTGGCGAACAGGAAGCGTACCAACGGTTGGATGTTTTTATCGAACGTGCAATCAATCAGTATCAGGAACGGCGTGATTTTCCGGCAATTGCTGGAACATCCAGCCTTTCACCGTATTTTGCAGTAGGTTCGCTGTCGCCGCGCCAGGCAATATCCGCTGTGCTTGCCCATACGCAAGGCGAGTGGGAGGGTGGAAATGCGGGCGCGAGTTGCTGGATCAGTGAGTTGATCTGGCGCGAGTTTTATCAGCATGTTGTGGTGGATTATCCCAAAGTCTGTAAACGCAACGCCATGCAAAGCCATACAGAAGCATTTCCCTGGCAATATGACAAAGCATTGTTTGCCGCATGGTGTGAGGGTAAAACCGGAATCCCGATTGTTGACGCCGCCATGCGCCAGCTAAATGCGACAGGTTGGATGCACAATCGCCTGCGTATGGTGGTAGCGATGTTCCTGACCAAAAATTGCCAGATTGATTGGCGTTGGGGCGAAGACTATTTTATGTCGCAATTAATTGATGGCGACTTCGCAGCCAACAACGGTGGTTGGCAGTGGAGTGCTTCCACCGGGACAGATGCCGCGCCGTATTTCCGTATTTTTAATCCTATCAGCCAATCAGAGCGCTTTGATTCTGAGGGGGCGTTTATTCGCACATGGGTTCCTGAATTAGCGCATCTGTCAAACAAACAGATCCATAATCCACCTAAACAGCTACATTACCCTGCACCTATAGTGGATTTGTCGGCAACGCGAAAATCCACTATCGCGCTGTTTGCGCAATTGCCACCTGAACGAGTAAGTGAATAAGCGGCATTAGCGCTGGCTTGATTGTTAAGCTTCTTTTTATAATGGCCAGGTTCTTAACGGCGGTTTTGCTTGCTCGCACAACAGCAGACCGTTGCTCCTGATATGAGGATGCCTATTATGTTGACATTACTGCAGTTGAATTATGTGTTTCGGGTTCGCCGTTCTTTTTTGTGGGTGAAAAGTTTGCTGTTGTGTTGTGCTGTTGGTGCTCACGCACAAGATAATTATGTAACAGCAGGTACCGCTTACAGCCTTAATACCAATGAATTACTTTATCGCGAGTTGTTTACCGGGTTGGATGAAAACAAAGCGGTGCGGGTTGATTACACATCGCCAGATGGCAATGTATTTGCCACCAAAACCCTGGTTTTTCAAGGGGAGCCGTTCCAGCCAACAGTCAATTTGGAAGATAGTCGCGATAACGAATTTGCCTCTGCGCAATTTCAGGGCGCGCGTTTGGTGTTGACGCACGGAATGAATAATGACCAAAATGAAAAAATTATTTATGACAATGCACGCACCGTGATTGATGCGGGCTTTGATGCGTATATCCAATTAAATTGGGATAAATTAATAGCGGGTAAACAATTAAAGTTTGATTATGTAGCGCCTGCCAGTTTGAGCAGCACTCAGTTGGAAGTGCGTAAATTAAAATCGACCAGCTCTCCGCTGTACAATGCCGACTATGGGCGTAACTGGATTTATTTCCGCATCACGCCAGCGAAAAAAATATCGTCATTATTTTCGGATGCAACCTATCTTGCGTACGACCCTAATGGAAAATACCTGATGCGCTATCAGGGCCGCGCGAATATTGATGATGATCGCGGCGGCCCGTGGGATGTGCGGATCGAATATGAATATACCAATTGATCTGTGCGTATTTGAGTATAAAAAAGGGCAATCAAGTGATTGCCCTTTTTTTTGGTAAAAAATAGTGATGAGTGCAAATGCTGTTTGTTATTTAGGACGGTACGAACACCAATCACTCCAGCTACCGGGATAAAGTACGGCGTTTATTCCGCTTGCCTCCAGCGAAAGCAAATTGACGCAAGCGGTAACACCTGACCCGCAATAGACCACAATTTTTTTGTCTCTCGGTAAATCAATCCAGCGCTGTTGTTGTTCGCTTTTTGATTTGAAAAATCCTTTTTCATCGGTTGCATCTTGCCAGAAAAAATTCAGTGCGCCGGGAATATGCCCTGCGACAGGATCAATGGGTTCTTCTTCGCCGCGATAGCGTTTACTTTCGCGCGAATCAATGAGTGTGAGTTGTTCTGCTTGCGCGCAAATTGCATCGCGATCCAGGGTCCAACCTTGCTGCACATTCGCTTTGAAATTTCCCTGCTTGACGGCAGGTTCACGTCTGTCGATGGCTCCGCCAGCATTGACCCAGCCTGTGTATCCACCATCAAGAATGAATACGCTTTGATGTCCACAGAAGCGTAATAGCCACCATGCACGTGCGGCATACGCCATGCGTGAATCGTCGTAAACCACAATAGTGGATTGCTGATTAACACCCGCTGCACGCAGTTTTTTGCTGAAGGTTTCGATATCGGGTAGCGGATGTCGGCCGCCATGCTGGCTTACCTCTCCAGAAAGATCTTGTTCAAGATCCAGATAATAGGCACCGGGAATATGTCCGGCGCGATATTGTTCGCTGCCCACTGTTTTATTCATGAGATGGAAACGGCAGTCAAAGATAACGACTTTGCCCAGCTGTAACTTGAGGTCTTCGCTTGTGATGAGGTGATTCATTGATGTTGGTTGCAATATTGGATGGTCGGAAAAATCGTTATTAGCGACAGATGCTTAATGAAGGCTTTAAGATCGTCAAAAAAGTGACGTCATAATCGCATTAATTACCTGACGTTGGGAAGGGTGATAACTGAGCGGTTTGTGTGTTTTTTGTAAAATTCTGCGGGAATTTGTTCAGGTTTATTGCCATGCGTCGGGCACTTTTCCTTCCAATTGGTAAGCAAATGCGATGATGTAGGCGACGGCGATATACAGGTTTTCGGGAATTTCATCGCCTAATTCCAAAGTTACCAATAAATCAACCAGCGAAGGGTTATCGCAAAGGGGAACGCCGTGCTCTTCAGCTATCGCGATAATTTGTTCGGCGACTGCCCCTGTGCCTTTGGCGCTGACATGAGGTGCATTGGTGCCATCGTAGTAGAGGGCGACGGCTTTTTGTAATGCATGTGGCGGGTAATCGGAACTCATATGCGCCTCAGGTTTTAACATCGACTAATGAATAACTCAGGTTCAGTTTGGGCTTGGGTGGCAAGCCGGGAATACATTGCATTTGTGTCACGTGAATTCCCTCTTGCTCTAATTGCGTTTTGAGTTCATCCATTTTGTTTTTTGCGGCAACCAATGTGTTTTCATTTTCCGCCCAAAAGCGGGCGGATAATTGATCGCCCAGTAGGGTGAGTTGCGCATAAAACTGGCCAATCACGGGCAAGTTAAAACCCAGCATTACATTCCATTGGCGCACGCGTGTAGCTGTCTGTGCTTTCTCGTCGGATTGTTCTTCAACCCATTGCTGTTCAAGATGGATCTGCAGTGGCGTGACGTCTTGCCCTGATCGAACCGGTATTTCAAATTGCCAGGATTGTGTTGGCTGCGCGATGTCATTGCCTTGGGTAATTTGATGATTGAGCGTGTGAGCTTGTTGTAATTGAATTTTTGTAAGGCTTCCCAGCGTGTATTGGTGCATTAGCATGACTAATTGTGTGCGCAATTGCTTTTGACTTAACTCGCCTTGCTGTCTGTGCATGAGCATGCCTAAAAATTGCGGCAGAACGTTGGCAAGTTGTGTTTTGCTGAGTTCGCTGGACGTGCTGATACTTGTGGCTAACGGAGAGGTAGTTTCCAACTCTCCATCCAGTTGATGCAAAACGCTTAGCAGCGCACCTTTTAAATCCTGATTGGCGATGTGTGCAACGGGTTTTTGGCTAATTAATTTTTGTTCAAGCGCGGCTTGTGATAACACATTTTTCTGAATCGGGTTGGTTAAACCTGACGTTACTCCCGCAGTAGACGTATTGGTTTTTGAGGTAGATGCAGTAGCAGCAGATGAGGTTCCTGTCTTTGCAATAGCGGCTGCCTCCGGACTTTTAATCGCCAATTGCGCCAGTTTATGTTCAAAACCTTGGCCATTGTTTTTTAATGCCATTTCAACCAACTTTGGATTGCTCAATTGGTCGGCGGTACGTATATGGTTTGCTAATGTTTTTAGCGATTGTTGCAGTTGGTTTGACATCCATTCCTTGCGCTCGGCAATAGGCAATTGTTGGATAAATTGGGTGATTTTCGGCAGGGCAGTCATTAAATCCTGCCCTTGGTCTTTTTGAGGTAATAGCCGGCGTAAAGTATCGCTAATGGCCTCCATCGCTTGAGGGGATACAGCCGGTTTGGCTGTCACTGTGTTGTTATCACCATGTTGAAGCGGGTTGACTGGAGGGCTGCTTGCCATACCTGCCAGAGTGTAGGTCAATGTTCCAGTTGTTGATGGCGAAGAAGTCCCCGCAGGAAGATTCAGAGGTGAGGGTGTAGATAAGAGTGCTGTGCCAGCCGATGCGCCCTGTGGATTGCTGGTTTGCAAAAGAGTGACAACAGCGGCGGCTTCTGATTTGGTGAGGACTTGCAATATTTGCAAGCGCTGGTTGTCTGCAAGTTGCATTAGAAGTGTTTGGCCTGACTGCAGTGGCAGGCTGGTGTAGCTGAGTAATTGTATGGGTACCGCCGGTGTTGTTGCGGTATTGGGAGCTGATGTGGTTGGCGCGGTGATTGTCAGATTAACCAGCTTAACCCCTGGGGTTTGCGCGAGATTTTTCTGCTCCAATAACTGGTTTACAAGCGCTTTAATCGCAGGTGCGGCTGAGTTTCGGTTGACTTGCGCCAGATTTGCCTCGATCGCCTTCACTAACTGCGCGCGCTCTTCTGGTGAGGCTTGGGTTGCTTTGCCCACATCGGCCAGGAACTGGCTGCCAGTTTTTAACCCCAGTGCTTTGGTTATCGCCACTATGGACTCAACCTGCGCACGCTGGAGGTTTTGTACCAGTTTGTCAGTGATTGAACTCAGTTCCATGACGTTTCCTGGGGGGGCAATAATGGCGATATTAAGTTGATCAAAAGCGTAAATAGAGGTGCGATGCAGCGCAGCAGACCGCTATAATCGCGAGCGTTTTTAGCTGCTCCAGCACGGTGCGATTGCCAATTTATCCGGTATCACGCTTGGCGATGTGTTGAGTATAGCGGCTGATAGTCGATTTCCTGTAGCTGTACTCATCGGGCGATTAATGAATGGTAATGGTTCTGAACGCTGGAACGAAAGGCAAACAATAAGCATGTCTGAATCGCTTGATGCGGCATCTGAGCCGTTACTGGAATTTCTTGGGCTTGGATGTGAGCGCGATGAGCGTTTGCTTTTCTCCGGCCTTGATCTGCGTCTTTTTGCCGGTGATGTGGTCCAAATCGGTGGGCCTAACGGCGCTGGCAAAACCACCTTGCTGCGCGCCATCGCGGGTATCAGCACGGATTACCACGGGCAAGTCCGCTACCTCGGTCAAGCTCTACCGGCAGCAGCGTGGGAATTTGCGGGCGATAGTCTTTATCTGGGGCATTTGCCCGGCATCAAAAAAGCCCTGACTCCAGCTGAAAATCTTGCTTGGTACCAAGCGCAAACTGGCGCTGTGGTATCAATTGATGAGGCTCTGCGCCTGGTTGGTCTGTATGGCTATGAAGATACTCCCTGCTACCAGCTGTCGGCAGGGCAGTTACGCCGTGTTGCCTTGGCTCGCCTGCATTTAAGTCGCGCGCGTATCTGGATTTTGGATGAACCCTTCACCGCCATCGACAAGCTCGGCGTGAGCCAATTGGAGTCTTTGATTGCGCAGCAATCATCAAAAGGAGGCGTTGTAATACTGACCTCCCATCAGGATCTGAATTTGCCGCAGCTGCGTTTGGTGAACTTGCAAGATTATCAATCCGGTTTATCCGGAGCAGATCTGTCTGGACGTGCAGCTTCAGATGGGCAGCAGCAGGTGCAGTATCATGGCTGATCTATCTCCAGCAGCAGGTTTATTCGATGGATTTGTCGCCAGCTTCCGGCGCGATTTACTGATTGCCGCGCGTCATAAAACTGAACTTGCCAATCCACTGGTGTTCTTCCTGATCGCTGTAACCTTGATCCCGTTGGGGGTCAGCCCCGAAAAAAATGTATTAGCATTGCTCGCCCCGGGGATTGTATGGGTAATGGCATTGCTCGCGACGCTTTTGTCATTGGATGGTCTGTTTCGCAGCGATTACGATGACGGCTCTCTGGAGCAAATGCTGATCAGCCCTCAATCGCTCTATTTCACGGTAATGGCGAAAGTGCTGGTGCACTGGTTGGTGTCGGGCTTACCTGTCACGTTGCTTGCGCCTCTGTTAGGGCTCATGTTGAGTTTGCCAATCGAGGGTTATTTACCTTTGTTGATTTCGCTTGCGTTAGGAACAGCTTCCATGAGTTTAATCGGTGCTGTGGGGGCTGCTTTGACAGTTTCATTGCGTAAAGGCGGACTATTGCTGTCGCTCATTGTGATGCCGCTGTATATTCCGGTGCTGATATTTGGCGCAAGCGCAGTACAGACGGCTATTCAGGGCGGGGCAATTGGTATGCAAATCGCAGTGTTGGGCGCATTTCTCGCGTTAGCGCTGGTTCTTGCTCCGATTGCAGCACTGGGTGCTTTGCGAATCAGCACTAATGGTTAATTTATATCAATAATAACGAGATTTTTGATCACAACAGCGAAAGGTCTTCACCACTATGTCATGGCAATGGTTTCATCGTTTGGGTTCACCCCGCTGGTTTTATGAAAAAACCACCCCCTGGTTACCGTGGTTAACGGTATTCAGCTTTGCATTGATTATTACCTCGGCTATTTGGGGGTTGGCATTTGCACCCGCCGATTTCAAGCAGGGCAACAGTTATCGCATTATCTACATCCATGTGCCGGCTGCGTTTTTGGCGCTTGCAGGCTATTACATCATGGCCATTTCCGGTGCTGTCGGCCTTATTTGGAAAATGAAATTACCGTTTATGGTGATGAAATCTGCTGCGCCCATAGGGGCCTTGCTCACGTTTGTGTCGTTGGTGACAGGCTCTATTTGGGGCAAGCCTACCTGGGGCACATGGTGGGAGTGGGATGCCCGTATCACCTCAATGTTGATTTTGTTCTTTTTATATCTAGGTATGATCGCTCTGCAACAAGCGTTTATGCATCGCGATACCGCGGATAAAGCCAGTGCAGTCCTCGCATTGGTGGGAATGGTCAACATCCCGATCATTTATAAGTCTGTCGATTGGTGGAATACCTTGCATCAACCCGCCACCATCAAATTCACCAGCAAGTCCACCATCGATCCTTCTATGTTGTATCCACTATTGCTAATGGTGATTGGATTTTATTGCTTTTACGCGCTGGTGTTATTGCTATATACCCGCGTGGAAATTTTACGCCGTGAACATCGTACCCAATGGGTAAATGATTTAATCAGTGCAGCAGATAAGCGAGGTTGATCATGAAGTTTCAATTTGAATCTTTTGCAGAATTTATGGCGATGAATGGCCATGGTCCGTTTGTATGGTCGGCTTATGCGATCACCTTTGCAGTGCTGGTGTTTTTATTTGTCAGTCCCATTCTGCAAAAAAAAGCATTCATTAAACAGCAGAGAAAACAGCAAAAGTTGGCGCAGACCAATAGTGCCAGTAATGGCGTAAGCAATTAAGTTTTTACCATTAGCCGAAGAGCGCAATATCCATGCATCCGTTACGTAAACAGCGTTTAATGATCGTCGTATTTATTGTGGTGTTTTCCAGCTTGGCCGTCGGGCTTATGGCTTATGCGTTGCGCGAAAATATCAATTTATTTTATCCCCCCAGCAAAATTGCATCGGGTGAGGTGCCACACAATACGCGTATCCGTGCGGGCGGATGTGTAAAACCCGGTAGTGTTCAGCGCGCAACGGATTCACTGCAAATTCATTTTTTGATTACAGATGGCACGGCAGATGTCAAAGTGAATTTTAATGGCATTTTGCCTGATCTTTTTGCTGAGGGTGAGGCTGCTGTTATAAATGGTATTGTGACCGAATCAGGTGAAATCAATGCTAGCGAAGTGCTTGCTAAACACGATGAAAATTATGTTCCACCCGAAGTTGCTGAAGCGATGAAAGACAAGGGCGAACATCAGAAAACCTGTGAGGGGTTACAGTATGGCGCTTGATTTTGTTCAGCTGGCTCCAGAGCTTGGCCAATTCGCATTAATTTTGTCGTTATGTCTGAGTGCTGTGTTATTTGTGCTGCCATTGATTGGTGCTCACTATGGTAGTCACGTGTTGATGCGGTCTGGTCGTTCTCTTGCAGCCGGATTTTTCGTGTTCGTTTTTTTCTCATTTTTGTGCTTGGTCTATTCCTTTATCAATGATGACTTTTCGGTAAGTTATGTTGCATCCAATTCCAATTCACTGTTGCCGGTTTATTACAAAATCAGTGCGGTATGGGGCGGACATGAAGGCTCCTTATTGTTGTGGATTTTAATGTTGGCAGGTTGGACCTTGGCAGTGGCGGTATTCAGCCGTTCATTACCTCTGGATATGCAAGCGAGAGTGCTTGCTATCATGGGGTTTGTTGCGGTCGGGTTCTTATCTTTTATCCTGTTTACCTCCAATCCGTTTGATCGAATATTGCCTGTACCTCCTACAGATGGCAGCGATTTAAATCCACTGTTGCAAGATATCGGATTGATTATTCACCCGCCTGTTCTGTACATGGGATACGTTGGTTTCAGTGTGTGTTTTGCCTTTGCAATTGCTGCTTTGTTAACAGGCCGTCTCGATAGTGCATGGGCGCGCTGGTCTCGTCCATGGGCAACAATGGCCTGGGGCTTTTTATCGGTTGGTATTGCGCTGGGCAGCTGGTGGGCCTATTACGAATTGGGTTGGGGTGGCTGGTGGTTTTGGGATCCGGTTGAAAACGCCTCCTTCCTGCCTTGGTTAATTGGCACTGCGTTAATTCATTCGCTTGCTGTTACGGAGAAGCGCGGTTTGTTCAAGAGCTGGACAATTCTGCTTGCCATTTTCACCTTCTCCCTCAGTTTGCTCGGTACCTTTCTTGTTCGTTCCGGTGTTCTTACATCTGTACATGCCTTTGCCAATGATCCAGAGCGTGGCGTATTTATTTTGGGCTTCTTGTTACTGGTAGTGGGAGGGTCGCTCACGCTGTATGCATTGCGCGCACCAGTGGTGAAAAGTTCGATTGGATTTGGCTTGTTATCACGGGAAACATTACTGCTGGGCAATAACATTTTACTCACCGTTATTATGATTATGGTGTTGCTGGGTACTTTGTATCCATTAGTTGCCGATGCATTGGGACTAGGAAAAATATCGGTGGGCCCACCTTACTTCAATATGTTTTTTTTGCCGTTGATGGGATTGTTGTGTTTGTTGATGGCATTTGGGCCAATATCAAATTGGAAGCGCACATCTACTTCCCAGTTTATCGCCTTGTTGTGGAAACCTTGGGTAATCAGTTTGGTGATTGCATTGGTATTCCCGCTAATCTATCGCGATAAATATGAAATTCTCGCTGCAGTTACCGTATTTGTTGCGTCATGGATTATTACGGCGCAGTTGGCTGACTTGATTTATCGCTTACGCAATAGTGACTCTTTTCTTCAAGGTTTTAAAAAATTAAGTTTGAGTTACTACGCCATGCTTATTGCCCACGCGGGAATAGCGGTTACTACCGTTGGTGTAGGTTTGACGAGCATCTATACCGAACAGCGCGATGTGCGCATGGAAATAGGGCAGCATGTCACCGTTGTGGAATATGAATTTATCCTCAACGAGTTGGTGCATATTGATGGCCCTAATTACACCGCCGAACAAGCCAATATCACTGTGCTAAAAAATGGACAATTTTTGCGTGAAATGAAACCCCAGAAACGCCGCTATCTTGCATCAGGCAGTGTGATGACCGAAGTGGAATTGGATGTGGGACTTTTCCGTGATTTATACGTAGCTATGGGTGAGCCTTTGACGGAAACAGCATGGGCAATGCGTGTACATCTCAAACCATTTGTCCGTTGGATCTGGCTGGGTGCTTTAATGATGGCGTTCGGTGCCGTGCTTGCAGTTGCTGATAAGCGTTATCGTAAAATCCAGAAACAAGAATCACCGGCGGTTGAGGCGGTAGCAGGAAAATTAGCAAATGAATAAACAGCGGCTATTTCTATTTGCACCTTTGGCGATTTTTATTGTGCTGGCAATGTTATTTTGGCGCGGACTCTCGTTGGATCCGACTGAAATGCCATCGGCCTTGTTAAATAAACCTGTGCCTGCATTCGAGTTGCCTGTATTGCCTGCGCCAGAAAATCCGACGGGCCTTTCGGTCGCAAATCAGGACTTGCTCAAAGGAAAAGTAAGCTTGCTGAATGTGTGGGCGACCTGGTGTGTGACCTGTCGTCAGGAGCATGAGTTTTTAAATCGCCTGAAAGCCCAAGGTGTACCGATTTACGGTATCAATTACAAAGACAATACCGAGGATGCACAGCAATGGCTTGCGCAATTGCACAATCCTTATGTATTTAGTGTGATTGATTCCGACGGACGTTTTGGGCTTAACCTGGGTGTTTTTGGTGCGCCCGAAACCTATGTGATCGATAAAGACGGCGTTATCCGTTATAAACATATTGGTGATGTTAATACCCAAGTGTGGGAAGGGACGATTAAACCTATTTTCGATAGTCTTAAGTAAATAACGAATAGCTCTTGTAACCTACTCAAAACAGCGGGACTTGATCAAGATCAACTCCCGTTTGTTCCTCTGGCGTACACTGAATCCATCAAGAAAAAACGCGGAGGTTTTTATGTATATCGATTCAATCGTTCTTTATGGTTTGGTAATAGTAACCCTGACATGCATGATGCTGACTTATGTAGGGTTCTATGCTTACAGGCATATTAAAGAGGACTCAGCAAAAGCGGATGAGGGTGCAAAAAACAACACTGTGTGATGTGATTGGGAAGGCGATAGACAAATAATCAGTGTCCAGTCCTGAAATAAGTTGACACTGATTTATCCAAACGCCCGATGCACCTCATCGGGCGTTTTGTATTCCAGGGATAGATGCGGACGACGTTCGTTGTAGATCCGAATCGACTCGGCCACCATCACTTTTGCTTCTGCAAGATCCCTAGGTTTCCTTATCAAAAACTCACTTTTCAAAATACCATTCACACGCTCTGCCAGCGCATTTTGATAGCAGTCGTAACCATCCGTCATCGAACAATGAACACCGTATTGATAATGCAATTTCTGGTATTGCGCTGAACAATACTGAATACCCCGATCTGAATGGTGGATGAGCTCATCACCACTGCGTCGCTGCTGTAGTGCTTGTTTATACGCACCGATTACTGACTCAGCCTTCAGATTGTCATGGACGCAATGCCCCACAATCTTGCGCGAATAGGCATCGGTCACCAAACTCAAATAGGCCTCGCCCTGATGCACGGGTAAATAGGTAATGTCAGCCACCCAAACATGTTCTGGTCGTTGCGGAATCACTTGATGTTCACCAGGCTTCAGAAGATTGGGATGTTTGCGAAAGCGATGATGGCTGTGCGTTGTTTTGTGATAAGCCCGCTTGGTGGGAACCAGCAGGCGATGTTCGCGCAGCAAAGCAAACAGTCGATCTCGCCCCACAACCAATGCGGATTGTTGTAACAAGCGCTGTAGTTTGCGCGTTCCGATGCAGGGTTGTAATGCACGTTCACGCTGCACCGCATCAAGGAGTATCTGCGTGTGCACTTCTCGTTGTCGCACCCGCTTACATTGTTGATACCAGGCTTGCCGACTGATGCCGAGTAGCTGGCAACCACGGACAACGGATAAACCCGCTAACGTTTTCGTTTGGATGATGTTCCGTGCGGCTTTTTTACCACGCTGACTCCATAGTCGCGCTTGAGTACATCAACCACCGCTTCGAAAAAATCCGCTTTTTGTTGGGTTAGAGCGAGCTGCTGTTCCAGTTCTTTGATGCGCTGTTCTGGCGTTTGAGGGCGAGGATTATCGGACATGAGGAGGCCTTTTGCTGGTAAACCTAATGACCAATCCAGTTGACCATGCTTGCGCAGCCAACACAAGACTGTAGATCTGCCTTGTATACCGTAGCGAGACTGGGCTTGTTTATAAGTCATCTCTCCTTTTTCGATTTGATCGACAAGAGCCAATTTAAAGGCGAGAGAGTAATCACGCTGGGTGCGTTTAATAACGGGATTCATAACACTTTCCTCAGTAGAGAGTAGAAAAGTGTCAACTTTATTCAGGACGGGTCACAGGCATAAAAAAAGCCCCAGATGTGGGGCTTTTCATTTCATATAGTGGCGGACCGGACGGGGCTCGAACCCGCGACCTCCGGCGTGACAGGCCGGCATTCTAACCGACTGAACTACCGGTCCGCAGCGTCACAAAAAATCACTGTTACCTTGTGAGTAAGAGTGGTGGGCGGTACAAGACTCGAACTTGTGACCCATGCCTTGTAAGGGCATTGCTCTACCAACTGAGCTAACCGCCCAAGATTTCACGCTTTTCAGCGCTCACCTTGTTGGTGGCGCGTATTCTAATCATGTAAACGCGTCGGTCAACCTTTTTTTAAAAGAAATTTATCTTTTTTGTTTTAAATGCAGAAAAAGGTTGGAAAACAAACACTTGTGAATGGTTTTTGTTCGTATCGGCAAAGTTACCCGCTGCTGCATGCGAGTTGTTATACTCGCGTGAAATTTTCGATCCTCATGGGTACTCATTCTATGTGTACAACGCTTGCGCGATTTTGTATTCGCTTCTGTGTATTTTTAGGTGTGTTGATTCCGCTCTCCAGTCTTGCTGCGATTGAAGTACATGAGTTCGACAATGAACTTGATCGTAAGCGTTATCAAAGTTTTATCGATGAAATGCGCTGCCCCAAATGTCAAAACCAAAATCTGGCTGGTACCAACTCGCCTATTGCAGTGGACTTGCGTCGTGAACTGGAAATGATGATTAAAGAGGGTAAGTCCGATAAAGAAATAATTGATTTCATGGTGGAGCGTTATGGGGAGTTCATTTTGTATCGCCCACGATTATCGTCTGCGACCATTTTGTTATGGTCTGCACCAATCATTTTATTATTGCTCGGTGTGGTGACCTTGCTGTTGATTGTGCGCAAGCGTCGTCGCGTTGAAGTTGATGTAGGCTTGTCATCGGCAGACCAGGAGCGTTTGGCGAATTTATTGGCTTCATCAGAAGATCGTGCTGTGATTAAAAAAAATAGCGAAGCACCCTTGCAGGAGAAAAATCAATGATGTCCTTATGGTTAGGGGTAGTGCTTCTGTGCGCTCTGGCTGCGGTATTTGTGTTATGGCCATTGGTTCGCCATGGTAATCGTGCGACCGAAAATACAGAGGAGCAGATAGCGGATCGCTTGGCGGAAAATATTCGCCTGTTTCATGAGCATATTGCGGAGCTGGAGTCGCAATTGGCCGCAGGCCGTATTGATCAGGTGCAATTTGATCAACTGAAGTTGGAGCAAGAACGAGCTTTGCTAGCGGATGAAACGGATATTCGCGCACTGAAGCACAACCGTATCGTGAGAGTAGGGTTCAAAACGTTATCAGTAATTGCGCTTGCAGTTATCGTGGTAGCCTGGAGCTTCTATCAGCATCTGGGTAGCAGTGCGGATGTTGAAATTCGTCAGGCGCAAGAGCGTAAGCTCGCCCTTGATGAGGCCGATTATAAAGCCGGTCGCACACCCGATCCTGAGCGTGCGCGTGAATTGGCACGGCTTATTAAAGAGCGTTTGACGGATAATCCCGAGCAGCTGCAATACTGGTTCTTTCTTGCGCGTATGCAAATGGAAGTCAATGATTTTACTTCTGCAGTAGAGGCATATCAGCAAGTATTAGCGCGCGACCAAGAGTCACCTATGGTGATGGCTGAGCTTGCGCAGGCTACGTTTTTGCGTGATGGTAATAAGATGAGTCCGCTTGTAAGTGATCTGGTTGCAAGGGTGCTGAGCGTTGAGCCAAACAACACTATGGCCCTTGGTCTTGCCGGTATAGAAGCATTCGGAAAGCAGGATTACATCGGTGCGATTAAGGCTTGGAGGCGTACTATTAATCTGACGGGAGAAAACACCTCCGGCAGTCAGGCTCTGCAGGCGGGTATAGAGCGGGCTACGGGGCTTTATTTTGCTGCGGGAGGGACAAAAGAATCATTGGCTGAAGCGCTCGCAGGTCGTCAGGTAATTGTTAGTGTCAGTCTTGGGGATGGTGTTGATGCCCGTCCGGATCAAGTAGTGTTTGTTTATGCTCGCGCATGGCAAGGTGCCAAAATGCCGTTGGCGATTACACGTGTAAAAGTGTCTGAGTTGCCCAAACAAGTCCTGCTAACTGAGTCAATGGCTATGACACCTGAAATGAGCCTTGCTTCTGTCGATGCGGTGGAGGTGGTTGCCCGTATCTCCCAGAACGCCTCTGCCACTGCCCAGCCAGGAGATTGGCAAGGTTCATTTGGCCCTGTTGATATGAAATCTTCATCTGATGCAGTGAGTGTGAAAATTGACCAAAAACTGACGCAGTAACATCAAATGACCGTCACACAAAAGGCAAGCTGATTTTGAGTGGCGATTGAAATTTAGTCAGTCTTCAGGGGGCGGTCATTTTTGCATGACGGGGCGGGTGTAAAGCGCTACGCAAATGTGTAGAATCCCCGCCTTAATGGTTTTTTTGACGGCAAGCCAATATTAATTAATCTCAAAAATACCAAGTAAATCAAACAGCTGGATGGCAAATGCCGCCAGACATAATTTTTGAACAGGCAAGTTGGCGAGGGCGCTCCAACTGTATAAGCCTGCAGCAATATGAGTGATACGGATCTATGCGGCTAAAGTGCATCAAGCTGGCTGGCTTTAAATCGTTTGTTGATCCTACAACGGTCAACTTTCCCAGCAACCTATGCGCTGTTGTTGGCCCAAATGGCTGTGGAAAGTCCAACATTATTGACGCTGTTCGCTGGGTAATGGGGGAATCCTCCGCTAAAAACCTGCGCGGCGAGAACATGACGGACGTTATTTTTAACGGTTCAAGTGGTCGTAAACCGGTTGGCCAGGCTTCTATTGAACTGGTTTTTGATAATTCAGATGGTACCCTGCTTGGCGAATACGCCGCCTTTACTGAAATCAGCATCAAACGTAAAGTTTCCCGCGATGGCGATAACAGCTATTACTTGAACGGCACCAAATGTCGCCGCCGGGATATCACCGACATTTTCCTTGGTACTGGTCTCGGTCCTCGCAGTTACGCGATTATCGAACAAGGGATGATCTCTAAACTGATCGAGGCCAAACCTGAAGATTTACGTGTCTATATTGAAGAAGCTGCAGGCATCTCCAAATACAAAGAGCGTCGCCGTGATACCGAAAGCCGTATGCGTCGTACGCAGGAAAACCTTGAGCGTCTAACTGACATCCGCGATGAGCTTGAGCGCCAGCTCGCGCGTTTACAGCGTCAGGCTCAAGCCGCTGAGAAGTACGCAGAATACAAAAAAGAAGAGCGTTTACTTAAAGCGCAATTGCAAGCTCTTAAGTACCAACAATTGGATATGCAAGCCAAGGCTAAACAAGCCGGTATTCGCGATCTTGAACTGCGTATGGAGTCCTTTGTTACGGATCAGGTCAACAAAGACACCCAAATCGAAAAGTACCGCAGCCAGTACACTGAGCTTGGCGATAAATTTAATGAGGTTCAAGGCCGTTATTATGCGATAGGGGCAGAAATCGCCCGTCTTGAGCAAAGTATCCAACACGCAAACGAACGTGCGCGCCAGCTGCAAACTGATTTGGATCAAACCACGCGCGATAGTAAAGAAGCTGAAGAAAATTTATTAATCGACACGCAAAAAACCGAAGCATGGGAGGCTGAGCTTTTAGAGCTTGAGCCGGAATTAGAATTGGTTAAGGCGGCTGAAGAAACTTCTGGCGAATCATTAATCGATGCAGAAGAGGCGATGCAGCGTTGGCAAAATGAATGGGACAGTTTTAACCAGCGAGCAGCTGAACCGCGTCAACGAGCCGAGGTGCAACAGTCCCGTATTCAGCATCTCGAACAAGTACAACAGCGTTTATTGCAGCGCATAGAGAAATTGCGCGAAGAAAAAAATAACCTTCAAGATAGTAATGAAGATGACTCTATCGCTCAATTGACAGAGCAGCTTGCAGAATTGGATCTCGTTGCCGACGAAAAGCGTACACAGTTGGATACGTTTACAGAGCAACTGGATACTACTCGCAATACTAACAACCAATTAATTAATGAGCTTGACCAAGCGCGCAGCAAGCTTCAAACAATGCGTGGCCGACATGCCTCACTTGAGGCTTTGCAGCAGGCTGCACTGGGTGAGAAAAACAAAGCGGTTACCCAGTGGCTCGAACACAATAATTTAACCGGTAATTCACGGTTAGCTGAATTAGTTTCTGTTGCAGATGGTTGGGATAAAGCCCTGGAAACTGTGCTTGGGAATACGCTGCAAGCGGTTTGTATCGATCAAGTAGATACAGTTGCTGGCTTGTTAGAAAACCTCACGCAAGGTGAAGTGGTATTGTTTGATACCCATGCTCAATCTGCAGCAGGGGCATCCAGTAAAAGTACGCTATTGAGCTCGAAAGTAACTGCTGCCTGGGATGTCAAAGGATTGTTAGCCGGTATTTATATCGCCGATGAATTGTCCGCAGCACTTTTATTGCGCAAACAGCTCTCTGCAAATGAATCGGTTATTACTCGCGATGGCATTTGGATTAGTCCGCATTGGGTTCGTGTTACGCGCGATACCGATGCGAGTTCAGGTGTGATTGCTCGCCGGCAAGAATTGGAAGAGTTGAGCGCATCTATTGCTGATGCAGAACAAAACATTGAATTGTTAAATGAGCAGCTTGAGGAAGGTCGTGCAGCGATCAAACGCCTGGAGCAAGATCGTGAAAATCTGCGTCGCGAAGTGGATGAGCAAAGCCGTAAGTACGGTGAATTGCGTTCACAGTTAAGTGCCAAGCAAGTTCGCATCGAACAAATGAATATGCGTCGTGAACGCGCAGACAATGAAATCCGTGAAGCGCGTGAGCAAATGGAGCAGGAAGCAGAGCATCTATCTGAAGCACGGATGATCCTTAGCGAAGCGATTGAAATGATGGAGCAGGACACGGATTTGCGTGAATCGCTTTTGCAGCAGCGCGACGACATCCGTACCGGCTTGGATAGCGCCCGTCAGCGCGCCCGACATGACAAAGACAAAGCGCACGAAATTGCAATGCGCTACCAGTCTGTTAAAACTCAATTGGATTCTATCCGTTTAGGTATTGGGCGGCTGCGTGAGCAGACATCGCGTTTACAAGAGCGTCGCGAACAACTTCTTGCGAATATTGCTGATAATCGTGATCCAGTTGAAGAATATAAGCTGGAATTGGAAGCGTCTTTGGCAAAACGCCTTTCCGTTGAGGCATCGCTTACCGAAGCGCGCCGTGCGCTTGAAACGGTGGAGCATGAGCTGCGTAATTCAGAGCAGGCACGTAATCGTGCAGAACAAGAAGTCCAAGCCGTCCGCGCGCATTTGGAGCAAGAGCGTTTGGCTGCACAAATGTTCGAAGTTCAGCGTGCCGGTATTGTTGAGCAGCTTGAGGAAGAAGAGCTAAATCTGGATCTTATTTTGGCGGAAATGCCGGACGGTACGGAAGTAAAACCGCTGGAAGAAGAGCTTGAAAGTCTTGCCGGTAAGATTGCTCGTTTGGGGCCGATTAACCTGGCGGCAATTGATGAATATAAAACAGAGTCCGAGCGGAAAAATTATCTTGATGCACAAAATGCAGATTTGATGGAAGCGCTTGAGACTTTGGAAAATGCGATAAAGCGTATTGATCGTGAAACCCGTACTCGCTTTAAAGAAACCTTTGATCAGGTTAACAAAAGTTTGCAGGAATTATTTCCTAAAGTATTTGGCGGTGGTCATGCCTATTTGGAATTGACGGGAGAGGAGTTGCTCGATACTGGCATTACGATTATGGCTCGTCCACCGGGCAAGCGTAATAGCACCATTCATTTATTATCGGGTGGTGAAAAAGCATTGACTGCGATTGCGTTGGTGTTTTCGATTTTCCGTTTGAATCCTGCGCCTTTCTGTATGTTGGATGAAGTGGATGCACCCTTAGATGATGCGAACGTGGGTCGATATGCACGCATGGTTGAAGAAATGTCATCGCAAGTGCAGTTTATTTACATCACACATAATAAAAATGCGATGGAAATGGCTCACCAATTATTAGGCGTTACTATGCACGAGCCTGGTGTTTCGCGTTTGGTAACAGTAGATGTGGATGAAGCTGCAGAATTAGCTGCGGTTTAACATTGAACTCATTTTTTACGGATAACCTTATGAAAGATTTGGTCATCATCATAAGTACCTTACTAATCCTGTTGATACTGGCGGATGGGATCAGGCGTAAGCGCAATGAGCGTAATGGCAACATCAAAGTCTCCCGCTCATTGAAAAAAAATATAAAACAATCATCAGATTACGACGATGTAGAAGATGAGGCTCCAAGTTATACCAGTGAGCTCCCAAATGGTGGCGCAAGGGTAGTTGGCAAACGTGATGTTTCAGCACCTATCCCCAGTATTGAAAAAAAGGCGCAGGCCAAATCGTATTTGGAAAAGCATCAGTCCAGAGAGCAAGATGCAATTTCCCCTCGTGTGCAGCGTGAGCCGCAGCAAACCAGTTTAAATCTGGGGCAGGCGGTACCTATGCTGATGGAATCAGTTGACGACAATAAAAATCGCTCTCTGCCATTGGAGGACCGTATTGAGCCGAGTTTTTCTGCGAATAGGGAAAGTGATCTTGATGAAGACTATGATGATCGTGAAGCGGGCTCGCAAAATCGTTACGAAACTGAAGATTATGATGCTGAAGAGTATCGCGAAGATTACGATAGCAATTCCGAATATGAGCAAGATGACGAGATTGGTGATGATGATCTGGATGATACGGAAGCATTGAATCCGGAAGATAATGATGGCTATGAAGATGATGGCTACGATGAGGACGAATATGATGATGAAGAATATTCGGAAGATCAGGAGTATGGAAATGCTTCTGGTAACTCATCGCAACAACAATTTGCAGAAAAGCAACCCTCCGAACCGGAAGAAGTACTCATTATTAATGTTATGGCTCACAAAGGTGAGATGTTTAATGGTGGCGAACTGTTAGATGTTATTTTGAAATGTGGTATGCGCTACGGCAGTATGGATATTTTTCATCGTCACAGTGATACAAAAGGTGAAGGTGCACTGTTGTTCAGTATGGCGAATATGGTTAAGCCGGGTACGTTTGATCTGGATGCTATGGATGACTTTGAAACACCGGGTGTCAGCCTGTTCATGACATTGCCAATTAATGCGGACTCAATGCAATCATTTGATCTGATGGCGGATACAGCTCGTGCTATTGCGGAAGCACTCAATGGTGAATTAAAGGACGAGCAACGTAGTGTAATGACTCGTCAAACCTTGGAACATTGCAGGCAACGTATTCGCGACTTTGAGCGTATGCGTTTATTCCGTCGGCCGCCTCGTTAATTCATTACATATGAACTTTTATCGTCACAAGGAGGTGCGAGAAAAATTGCAAGCTAAGGCATGAATCGCGCATCGCCCCAAGCCGAATCATCAGGTATTTTTATTCATGTCTACTCTCTCATTATTTGACAATATTCCCTCTGGTGTTGAGCAAGAAATTGCGGATTTACGCAAACAACTCCAACATCACAATTACCGCTACTACGCGCTTGACGATCCCCAAATTACCGATGCTGAATACGACCGTATGATGCAGCGGTTGCGCGAGTTGGAAGCGCAATATCCTGATACGGTGACTCCAGATTCTCCCACGCAACGAGTCGGTGCGGCACCTTTGTCTGCATTCCAGACAGTTATTCATGAAATGCCTATGTTGTCTCTCGACAACGCCTTTGATGATGAAGAGTTATTGGCATTTAACCAGCGCATTTTAGATCGATTGAAAATTTCGGGCGACATTGAGTATGCCTGTGAATTAAAACTCGATGGGATTGCGGTGAGTTTGTTGTATCGCGATGGAGTACTTGTACGTGGTGCTACGCGTGGCGATGGTACAAATGGCGAGGACATTACCCAGAATGTCCGCACGATCAATTCAATTCCGCTTCGCTTGATGGGGAATGGCTTTCCTACAGTATTGGAAGTTCGTGGTGAAATTTATATGCCTAAAGCAGGCTTCAATGCGCTGAATGAAAAAGCCCGTGCCGCAAATGAAAAACTTTTTGTAAACCCGCGTAATGCGGCTGCAGGCGCACTGCGCCAACTGGATTCAAAAATTACCGCAAGTCGCCCCTTGGAAATGTGTGCTTATTCTATTGGTTGGGTGGAGGGTGGTCAGCTACCTGATACTCATAGTGGTGTATTGGCATCATTAAAAACTTGGGGTTTTTTGACCAATCGCGAAACAGAAGTCGCTAATAATATCCAGCAAGCGATGAAGTTCTATCGCCGTATTGGCGATAAGCGTGATCAGTTGCCATACGATATTGATGGCATTGTTTTTAAAGTCAATTCGCGCAAGCTGCAAGAAGACTTAGGTTTTATTTCCCGCGCACCCCGTTGGGCTATTGCGTATAAATTTCCTGCACAGGAAGAATCAACCATTCTGTTAGATGTTGAGTTTCAAGTGGGAAGAACAGGAGTGATTACTCCAGTTGCTAAACTTAAGCCCATATTTGTAGGTGGGGTTACGGTATCTAATGCAACTCTTCACAATAATGACCAAATATTAAAATTAGGTATTTGTTATAACGATACTGTTGTTGTAAAGCGGGCTGGTGATGTTATACCTAAAGTGGTTGCAGTTTTAACCCATAATGGTGGCGATAAAGTCGTTTACCCCAAGGAGTGCCCATGCTGCAACAACGAATTAAAAAAAGAAATAAAAATCAAGAGATTAAAAACAAAATCAAATGTCGTTGAAAATGCAGCAATTTACTGTTCAGCTGGTTTTGAATGTAGAGATCAACTTACTCAAGCGCTAGCACACTTTGTTTCTCGCGATGCCATGAATATTGATGGTCTTGGTGAGAAAATATTAGTGCAATTAGTTGATGTTGGGTTGGTTAAAAGTCCTGCTGATATATATGAATTGAAAAAGGAACATCTCATCGGGTTAGACGGTTTTGCTGAAAAGTCTGCTCAAAATTGTATTGATGCAATTAATTCAACGAAAAAAGTTAGTCTTTCAAAATTTATATATTCGCTTGGTATTCCTGAGGTGGGGCAGGAAACGGCTAAGAGATTAAGTGATGAGCTTGGTTGTATTGAAAATATAATTGGACTTAAACCCGAATTGCTGACTTATGTTACGGATGTTGGCTCTGAAGTTTCAATGCAGATTTATGAGTTTTTTAGTAATTCCGATAATAGAAAAATGGTTGATGACTTGTTAAAAGTGCTAGATGTTCAACAATCTAATGTTATCGGCTCTAAGTTTAAGCTTGCTCCTACTTTAGCTAACTTTATTGTGAAGCTGTCCATACCTGGTGTTGCTGCTGAGACCGCAAAGGCTATCGCCAAAAAATTTAGTCTGAACGATCTATTTTTCATATCTTCATTTGAGTTGAGCTCATTAAAAACGGCCAAAGGAGTAAAGATTTCTACCCGAGCGGTTTTGGGGGTTTTAGAATTTTTCGAGGACTTAGAGAATCGTGAATATGTCGAATCTTTGGAAAATGATCTGAAGTTAATGGGGGCGCATTGGGATCAAGTTAGAATCGATGAAGAGAATAGAGAGATTGGCTCCCTGGAAGGTAAGGTGTTTGTTATAACAGGTAGTTTTCCAGAGTTTAAGAGTCGAGGAGAGCTAAAGTCACTCATTGAAGCTCAAGGTGGTAAGGTGTCTGGTTCTCTGAGCGGTGCTACTTCTTATCTTGTCATAGGGGATGGAGGTGGTGGAAAACGAAACGATGCTGAGAAATTAGGTGTCCCCTCAATTACTCTTGAAGAGTTAAAGAAGCTTATAGATCGTATTTAGCAAGGGAGATCGGTGTGAATTTTATATTCTATGTTCAGGGTTCATCTGTTGAGCCATATAAAATTGAATGTGACTCCGAAAAGGGAGTTATGAGTTGCACGTGCCAAGCTGGTCTGAAAAAGCAAATTTGTAAGCATCGACTAGGTTTGCTAAAAGGAGAAAGTAAGGGGCTTCAATCTGGGTTAGAGGGGGCGTTGGATGCTTTTCTTGAAAATGTAAAAGACTCCAAATTGTTTAATAATTTCATTGAGTATCAAAAATTAGAGTTTGAGTCTGAATTATTACAGCAGAAGCTTAAAGTCGTTAAGTCTGAGCTTGCTAAGATAATGAAAGGTTGATATCTGATTATGATTCGGATTTTATTGTTTTCGATATTGCTTGGATTAGTGGGTTGTTCAACCACCAGACCATCAAATCCTAATAACTTATGCGATATTTTTGACGATAAGCCCTCTTGGTATAAAGACTCCAAAAAAGCGGAAAAGCGTTGGGGATCTTCTGTGCCAGTGATGATGTCCATCATGTATCAAGAATCGCAATTCAAACACAATGCGCGTACACCACGCACAAAAATATTGTGGGTGATACCTGGTCCGCGAAAAAGTGATGCCTATGGTTATCCACAAGCAAAAGATGATGTGTGGAATGAGTATCAGGACCAAAGTGGTAATGGCTGGTCGCGGCGCGATAATTTTGCCGACGCAATTGATTTTATCGGCTGGGATAACAAACAAAGCCAGAAACGCAGCCGTATAGGGTTGAACGATAGTTATAACTTGTATTTGGCTTACCACGAAGGACATGGTGGATATAACAGAGCAACCTACCGTCAAAAAAACTGGTTGATGAATACGGCAAGCAAAGTAGAAAGTCGCGCGCAACAATATCAGGCGCAATTACAGACATGCGAAGAGCGTTTTAAAGGAAGTTGGTGGTGGCCATTTTAGCTGGCAGTGATTAACGATTTTATTGCAAAGCAAATAGCGGAGTGATTATGGATCAAGAGTCAATTGTTTACGGTTGTATCAAGGATATATCACCGTCTATGGTGGAGTCAGAGCGTATCCGAACGAATCGTGAAGCAATGTTGTCCTTACCTCATGCAGATGAGTGGCCATTTTTAAGCCAAGAAATGTTTTCGATTCCCAGTGTGGATTCTCCGTTGTTTAATTATCAAACGGAGGTTATGCACTTTGGTGCATCTTATAAAGCGGTGGAATATGAATGGGATCAATGGATTGCCCAGTTTGAATCATTGTTGAGCCGTATGTATTGGGTATCCGCCACTGTGCATTTAGAAACTGAATTATCCGGTACGCACACATTCACCTGGGAAGCTAATGGCAGTTACCACAAGCCCGGTTCAGGTGATATGCGCGTGCGTTGTGAATGGAGCCATGAAGGCTCGTTGAATATTTAATTAATTCCGTCAGGTTTTTCCTATGTTAGTAACACCGGATTTCCGTTTTCGCCGTTTGCGTAAAACCACTGCTTTGCGCGCGTTGGTGCGTGAAACCCAAGTGTCGATGAATGATTTTATTTTGCCTATTTTTATTGAGGAGGGAATTGCTGCGCCGGTAGCTATCAAATCGATGCCAGGTGTTTATCGCTATCCTGAATCACATTTGGCCGAGATTGTTACCCGTGCATGGAGCAAAGGCATTAAAGCGGTTATTTTATTCGGTGTATCAACCCATAAGGATTATGAGGGTTCTGATACTTGGTGTGAACACGGTTTGTTGGCACGTATGATACGCATCGCGAAACAAGCGCAACCGGATATGTTGGTGATAAGTGATAATTGTTTTTGTGAATACACCGAGCATGGGCACTGCGGTGTAGTTTGCGATGATGATGTTGATAACGATAAAACCCTCATGAATTTGCAAAAACAAGTTGTGATGGCTGCACAGGCGGGTGCTGACATGATTGCACCATCGGGCATGATGGATGGAATGATCAGCGCTATTCGCCAAGCCTTGGATGAAGCGGGTTATACGCACATACCTGTTATGTCTTACTCTACTAAATTTGCGTCAGCTTTTTACGGGCCATTCAGGGATGCGGTCGATAGCAGTTTCAAAGGGACACGCAACACCTATCAAATGGATCCTGCTAATGGGCGCGAAGCGCTTGCGGAATCCATGCAAGATGAAGCCGAGGGCGCGGATATTTTAATGGTTAAGCCCGGTATCGCCTATTTGGATGTGCTTGCCCATATCCGCGCAAATTCTGCGCGGCCATTGGCGGTTTATCATGTAAGTGGCGAATACGCCATGATCAAGGCTGGCGCTGCAGCAGGTGTGATTGATGAAAAAGCGATTGTGCTTGAAACAATGACGGCATTTAAGCGTGCGGGTGCAGATTTGATCATTACCTATTACGCTGAACAGTTGGCTGATTGGTTATCGGCATAGATATCGCCATCATTTCTTGTCACATTTTTAATTGTTCTTTATTTCGGATTTCCTATGTTAAATTTTTTTCGTGCAAACAAGCTGATTGCAGCATTGTTCATTTGTAGTTTTCTTGTCATTCTTCTTGGTGTTGCCTTGCTAATGTATTCAAAGTATCAAATTGAGCAACAGAAGAATGCCGAGATTCAACTGCAAGCGTTAACTAAAATTGCCCAAGAGGCTGAATCACAATTAATGCAAACTGTTGCAAATCCTGATGTACCTATTACCGACATCATTCCTGAAGAATCAGTAACCAAAGTTGAAGCAATGAAAAATAAGAATCCAGAAGCAGGTTCTGCTGATTGGTGTGAAGTGATGATGGTAAAGCCATCCAAAGAGTGGACTGTTGATGAGCAAAAAACCTTTGCTCAACACTGTATTTAACAGTTTGTCGTTGTGACAATTCCTGATGTTCTTTAGTGATTCCCGCCAGCATTTTTTTAATCCCCTCACTGGTAAGTACCGTGAGCTAGTCGCTGAGTGCCTGCGACTTCTTTATCAGCGTCTTTATACTGACTTGCGCGATTATGGTCATGCTATGAATCGCGAACAACTGGTTGATATTTTTAAAGAAGCCATTGCTCGTGCGCCGATCCTTGATGCTGACGGCGATACGGAAACTGGAGAAAGTGATGATGTCACTGAAGGGCGATTCAAAACCCAGCGCGACCTTGCCAGTTTTATTATCAATCGTTTAATTGAGAATGGGTGGCTGGAAAAGCAGGTTGATGAAACTAGCTTACAAAGTAGTTATGGTTTCAGTCGCATGGGGCGTTTGTTTACCCAGCCCTTTGCCGATAACGATGCTAATCAATTTCGCACGCGTAATCGCAATACCCGCAATACCCGCAATAGTTTGCAGGCATTTTATGATCAAGGAGAAATCAACGACTTGCTCGATGCCTATGAATATTCAGAGCGCATTATTAGCGATTTCACCGATGTAATTGCTGAATTGGAAGAACGCAAGCGTCAATTAGTGCGCGAGGTTGAGTCTCGCCAACTGATTCAACAGGCGAGCGACGAATTTTTTGATTTTATGGAAACTGTGTTCAAGCCCGATCTGGAAGTTCGTTTGTCAGCAGATAGTGTTGAAAAGTATCGCGATCAAATCGCGGACATCATCACTAAAATTCGCCGCAAACGTAAATACGGTCAAGGTGATGCAGAGACAGCGGCAAAAGATTGGCGTGCTGTTATGGAAATTCGTTTGCGCAAGGCTCTTCCACAAAAAGTCGTTCCTGGTATTTCCCTTTTGGAAACACTACTGCAAACGATTGATTCGCGTTTAAAAAATGCATGCGACATTATGTTGCCAGCACTGCGACGCGCCCTTAATACATTTACCCAGCGCGCCGATATCATCATTCGCCAGCTCAGTTACATTAACAGCCGAGGGCAAGATGATTTAATGGATATTTATCATGCATTAGGAAAATTAAGCGGTGAGCAACAAGATCAATTGTTGCTTGAGCAGGGCGAATCGATTGCGAGCATGAATATTGGTTTTGTTGATCCTGCACAAATTCAATTGCGTGCGCCGCGAACCATTCATGTGGTGCGCTCGATGCTGGATGATGATAAAGCCTTGGATGTTGAGGCGCAGAAAGATCTTTTTATCCAGCAGGCGTTAGATAAAGCGTTTATTTTACAGTCCAGCAGTTTGCGCGATTATGTACACGCCGCGCTTGTTGATAAAGGACATATTCGCAGTAGCGAGTTAAAAGCGAATTCTATGCAAGAACTACTAAATTTATCCCATGCGATAGAAGTGGGTGCTGCTGCGAATCTTTCGTCGCGTTATCGTTTTGAGGTTGATCAAGAGGCTTCATGGTTACAAGGGGCACCACTGGTATCGACGAATAATTATTTTACACGGCGCGATGAATTTATTATTCGCCTGATTGATGATGGTGCAGAGCATGAGTAACCCATTAAGTGTATTGCTGCAAGAACAGCTGGATAAACACAATTTGAGTCTGGATAACTGGCGCGAGTTGGTTCAGCGTCTTTTGGACTATGGTGTATTGTGCCGTGATGATAGCCAAGTTGAAGCGGAATTATATGACCGGTTTTTGCGTATTCACGAATTGATCAATGATTATTTTAATTTAATGGGAATTCGCTTCCAGCATGACAGCCATTTCCGCTTTGTGCGGATTCTCCCGCCGGGGGCGCGTCTTCCGGGTATGGACGATGAAGCAGATGAATCTTTTAATACCGGTCTGCGCAGCCGATTGAATCAACACGAAGTGGCCTTAGTGTTAGTGTTGCGGGCGGAATATGACAAGGCATTACGCGAGGGCAGCATTGATGAGCAAGGTTGTGCCACCTTGTCATTGGAAGCAATTGCTTTGGCTATGAAAAGCTTATTGCGCCGTAGCTTGCCAGAAAATATCGGTGAGCGCCGTCAGGCCTTTAAACGTTTACGTCAACTGCGTTTGATCAACTTTTTTGCCGAGGCTGATATCGATTCAGGGGAAAGCTGGATCAAAATTCGCCCATTGATTATCAGCTTGGTGAGTAATGAATGGCTTGAGCAAATTCGTAATCATCTTGCCGGAAATTTGTTGCTGGTAGACGAAGAAACTGATGAACAACAAGACAATAGCTCGCCATCTTCAAAAAAATCATCTCCTCATTTAAATCGTTCGCTTTTTGCAGCGGAAGAATAATTATGTATCTGAAAAAATTTATCTACGTGAACTGGGGAAATGTTCCTAATACGGAATTTGAATTTGGCCCCATCAATTTGTTTTCGGGCGGTAATGGATCTGGAAAAACCACAGCAGCTGATGCTATCCAGACAGTGATGACGGCGGCACATGATAACCTTTTTCATTTTAACCCCGGGCAGGATGAATCCAGCCAGCGTGGGCGCGGCGGAAAGCTCGTCCGTACACTCGCTTCTTATGTATTGGGTTGTGATGATGGTGCGTACGCGCGGCCACAGGGTTGTGATGGCTACCTGGCAGCGGTTTTTTATCCTACTCAAGGTGAAAACAGTGAGCCATTTACCGCATTGATTGGCATGCGTGCATTTTTGGAAACGGCAGGGCAGGGCGCATCACTGCAAAAAGTGGCGCGTCTGGATGATACTCAATTCTATATTTTGAGTGATGTCGCGCTCAGCCTTAATGATCTTCTGAAAGAAGAAAAAACGCATAAATATGTAGTGCCGCTTGATAAGCTTTATGCAGGGTTGCGTCGTCAATACGGACAACAACAAGTCGAAAAATACGATAAGAAAAAAACTTACTTATGCCGTCTATACGGCATTCTGCGTGGAAAAAAAGATGCCGTATCCGAGCGTGAAGCCATGAATGCGGCACGTGCATTTTCCCGTTTTATGGCATACAAACCCATCAAAGGAATTGATGAATTTGTGGCCAATGAAATACTTGAGTACCGCGATTTGGGAGAGGCCATCCGTACGGTGTCCACCATGCTTAAACGCATCCACACAATGGAAGCGGATGCGCGTACGTTGCGTCAGGGTATTGAGCGTATGGCGCAAGGGCGTGAGCAAGCCGATAAATTTATTGCCAATTGGCTTGAGCAACAAGTGCTGCAATATTCATTGGCGAAACGGCGTTACAGCGATTCGCAAAAACTGTATTTAGAAGCGAAACATAAACAGCAATTGCTTAGGGAAACATCAGCGGCACATCAACAGACATTAGCTGCATGCGAAGCGCAACGCGACGAGATTAATCAGCTCATTCTTGCTGCTACAGCACGTCGTTTGGGTGTACCTGCGCTGCGTGATAAAGACCAGCTGGAGCAAGAAAAACACAATCAGGAGACGCTGCTGCAATCGCTAGTTCCTGAATTGCGCAAACAACACCAACAAATGTTGGTGAATTTGGATGCGGTGCAGCAGTTTTCCGATGCTTTACGTCAGACATCCATTGCCGTTGAAGTGCCTCTATTAAAAGACGCTGGCTTGGCCGCGTTGGTTAAGGATGTTTGTGCGGAAACGGAATCGCTTGATATTCATCAGTTGTTAAATCGTGATTTGATTGATGTCAGTCCTTTAGAGCCTCAATTAAAGAAAGTAATCGCAATACAAAAAAACCATAACGCTTTTATTGCTAATTTATTTGATGTTGATACCAGTGCGATGCGTATCAACTTGCGTGACCAACTTGCACAAGAACGAGACAAACGAAAAACGCAAACAGAGCGATTACAGAAGCAAACGGAAACCAAGCGCCGTGAAATACAAACACTGGAATCACATCAGGTGAGTTACCCCGGTTTTGTGCGTGCGGCATTAGATGCGATTGCAGCGCAATGCCCTAAGGCTGATGCGCGGGTTTTGTGTGATTATGTTGAGGTGATTGATCGCGAGTGGCAGGCTGCTATTGAAGGTTATATTGGCGCGGCGCGTTTTGGCATTATTGTGGAGCCTGCGTACGAAGCAGAAGCGATTGCCATAGTGCGCAATATGGCAGGGCAGGGAAACCGTGCACGCATTATTCAAGGAGAAAAAGCGCGTAAAGATTTGGATAAGTCGGGCGAGGTTGCGTCCAACTCCATCATTCATGTGATGAATTTTTCACATGCAACTGCAGAAGCCTATATCAAAGCCAGTTACGGGAATGTACAGCGTGTTGATAATGCCCAGGAATTAAAAAATACTCGCCGTGGTATCACCAAAGATGCAATGGGTTCTGGTAATTATGCGATGTTTCGCTGTGATATGGCTGATTCTGAGTTGGTGTTTGGCCAGGGCGCGCGTGAGCGTGCGTTAGATGCCAAGCGCAATGAATTTCACCATCAGGTCAGTGAATGGCAAGCTGCTACAAAATTTGCAGAGGAAGCACAAGCACTTCTGATTGCGTTAGATAAATTAAAACCCTTGCAATATGCTGATGTTTTACAATCGATGTTTGCGACACAAAATAAAATACAAGCAATTGATTCCAAATTGCAGCAGCTGGATCTGACAGATACCAAGGCACTTGAATCGGAATTAGAACAATTACAAATACGTTTGCAAACACAGAATCAGGAATATGCACGTTTGAATAATGCGCAAGTAGATTGTCGTGCAGAATTAAAGCTTGCAGATAATCTGTGCCAAAAGCTCGATATCGAACAAGAAAAAACGCTTGAACAGGCCGATATTTGTGAGGCTAATGTACAGGCTATTGTTGCCTACTGGCCTGAGTTTGATGCCGATGCACGATTGCTCTCTGCTGATGAGTCGGTGCTCATGCACGGCACCGCTTATTACGAAGCACAATTGGCGGGTGTTAACGCAGAATTGAAAACCATATTGCATCGTCTTCAGCAGGCTGCGATGGTACACAATCAATTTTGTTCAACGAGCGATTCTATTCTGGTTGATCTTGATTACACGGATGACTTGGGTAGTGATAACTTCCGTGCAATCTGTGATATGCGTCGCCAGTTTGATGCACTTTACAATCGCGACAAAAATCATATTTTGGCACAGCGTCATCAAGAGATTGAATCCTTACGTGAAAGTTTTAATAACGCGTTTGTAACCAATTTGTGCCATTCCATTTATCAAGCGATTAACGATGGCAAAAAGATTCTTGAGGATTTGAATAAAGAGTTGGAACATCACCGATTTGGTGCTGACCGAGAGAGTTTCCGCTTTGATTGGGAGTGGGTGCCGGAATTTAAAGAATACTGGCAATTCTTTAAGGCCGTGATCGATAGCCCAAGTTTGGATGAGGGGGAAACTCTGTTCAATATGAAGCTGGATGATAAGCATCAACGCGTTCGCGAGCGTTTGATGAATATGCTGCTTGATGAAGATGAACAAAAAGCGCTGCGCGAATTAACACGTATTGCAGATTATCGCAACTATCGTCGCTATGAAATTTTCAAACAGCCTGAAGGTAAAGCACCTATTGCCTTGAGCCAATATGGCACGGGGTCGGGTGGTCAGCTGGAAACGCCTGCGTATATTATTCGCAGTGCTGCTATTACCTCAGCATTTCGTTTCAATGAAGGTAACAGCCATTTACGGATGGTGTTGGTAGATGAAGCATTTTCAAAAATGGACGAGCATCGTTCGCGCGAAGTCATCAATTATCTAACCGAAAGCTTGGGTTTGCAGTTGAACTTTATTATGCCAAGCAGTAAATCTGGCCCCTTTATGGATTTGATTTCAAACCAGTTTGTTTTCAGTAAATGCCCGACAGCAGAGCCGGTAGGTGAATTAAAAACACGTGTGATGTTAGATAGACAAGTGTGCGATCAGGAAAAAATTAAAAAGCTGATGGCTAATCATCGACGTGCGATACGCCAACAGGCGGCACTGGATTTTATGGCAGAAGTAGAAGCTGGGTAGATTAACCGCGTTGTTTATGGGCTTGGCGAGCCAAGCCCTTTGAATGTATTTTTCTGAAGGGGGTGGATTTTTATAACACGGTATTTTTTACGTGTTACTCTTTAAATTTCACCTGCTTGCACCTGTGGAAAGAAACGCGCGATTTTTTTGATCAACTTATCATGCTCAATGGGTTTCACCACATAATCATCAACACCATCTTCAATTGCTGAGCGGATTTGTTTGGCTTCGCTTACTGCGGTTACCAACATAAAAACGGTACCCAGATACCGTTCTGCTGCACGCATTGCATTATGAACTTCTATGCCTGATTTGCTGGGCATATTCCAATCGCATAACACCAGATCATAAATTGGATTGGCGTCATACATCATGCTAATGCCTCGCATGCCATCGTTGGCAAAATCAATTAAGTAAATTCCAGAAGCATTCAAATAGGCTGCCATCAATTCACATATTACCTGGTCATCATCGACCAACAGAACACGGATTTGCCCCGGCGCTAGCTCTTGCCTGCGGCCAAAAGCAGCTTGGCGGATAGGGGAGACGGATTTTTCCGAAATATAGTGGTTAACGGTATTTTTATCGCCATTTGAAGCTTTGAATTGCGTCGATATTTTTTGTAAAACCGATTCAATCGCCTGAAGGTTTTGTTCCAGCTCGGCTTTATTAAGCTCGCTGTTATTGATGTTTTTAGTGATCCAGGCGCGCTTTTGAGCCAGCGTTTGCCCAATCACTTGTAATTCCTGTTTAGTAAACATACATACCCTAAACTTGTGCATCAAAGAGACTTCTTACAATATAGACCAGTCTTTTCCCTTGGCTAATAACCTTTTATTAGTCTACTCAGTGGTCTATGCCTTACTTTTTCATAACATCAGGAATTTTAGTGTGTCAGATTTTGAGCAATTTATATCCCGCCTTGAGCAACTGGTTGATCGTGTAGAAGCTGTTTTGCCGCCCCCCACACTAGCGCCGGATTGGTCTGCCAATGCTTTTCGTTGGCGCGTAAAAGCCAACGGCTCTGGCTATTTGCAAGCCGTGAAACATCCTCACTATGTAGACTTGGGTGCGCTAAAGAACATTGATTCCCAAAAGGATTCTATTGTGCGCAATACCCGCCAATTTGTAGCGGGGCGGCAGGCGAATAACGTATTGCTTACCGGTGCAAGAGGTACAGGTAAATCGACTCTGGTGAAAGCGGTGTGGACAGCCTTTGCAAAAGAAGGGTTGAAGATTATCGAGGTAGATAAAACCGACCTGCTGCATTTGGCCGATATCGTGGATCTGGTTGGTGAGCGGCCGGAAAAGTTCATCATCTTTTGCGATGATTTATCGTTTGAAGAAGGTGAGATCAGCTATAAAGCATTG